>NZ_JBHWJQ010000012.1:0-185022 GCF_042731435.1 Streptomyces sp. NPDC059861
CTCGTTTTGGTTCGGTTGGTGGTGGTTTTGTGCTACCTGGGGGGCCCGCCCCCGGCGCGGCCCGCCCGCCCCGGGGGGCCCTCCACCCGCCCCCCCCCCGGCCCTGCGATGCCTGCCGCCGACGGCTCAGCAGCCGCCGCAGTTGTAGTAGGTGACGTCCCAGTGGTTGCCCTCGTCGGCGTAGATGTTGCCGGAGCCGGACCGCCACTGGAGGGCACCGTCGCCCCGCGGGCCGATGTAGGTGAAGGTGTTCTTGATGTAGTTGCCGACGCACGCGTACTTGCTGTAGTCGAGCTTGTAGCCGTTCCAGTGCGAGTACGTCCCCGAGGCGTGCCCCGTCTCCGTACCACCGGTGATGTTCAGCGCGCAGCCGCTCGCCTGCTTGAGCGTCTGGGCGCCCTGGGCGCTGGCGAGGTTGAGCTGGTCGAAGGACGTACAGGTCGGGTTGTTGCGGTTGGAGCAGTTTCCGGAGGACGACCAGGTGATGCCGGACTGCCGGAACATCGAGGTCGCGGTGGCGTGACTGATCTTGGTCGCGGCATGCGCCGAACCGGCGGTGCCGACGACCGCGACGCCGGGAGCGACGACGAGCGCGAGTGCGGTCAGCACGGACCGGACCTTGAGAGCCTTCATGGGCTGGACGGTCTGCATGGGGAACCTTCCTGCGCGGGGCCATGAATCCTGCGGGGGTGGCTGTGCAGGTGGAGCAGACCGCATCGTGCCCGAGGTCTACGCGCGTGCACCAGAGGGCAAAGCGGAATGAACCGGATGCTCTGGTCACTCGCGCCAGTCGGAGTTCTTGATGACCTCCACGAAGTCGCCGCGGACGAAGCCGGGGGAGAAGTGGGCCAGCACGTCCGCCTTGACGTTCCCGAAGGTCGTCTCCGGGCGGTCCTGGATGCCCTCGGTGAAGGCGGCGAGGATCCGGTTCTTGAAGTCCGAGCGGGGGTGGGCCGCCACGATCGCAGCCCGCTGCTCCTCGGAGACGGTGCGGTAGCCGATGCCCAGGACGTCGAGCTCCACGCCGCGGGTGACCAGGGCGATCTCCGGCGCCATGTGCAGCGGTATCTCCGGGGTGGTGTGCAGGGCGATGGCCGTCCAGACCCGGTCGGCGGGCTCGCCGGTGATGCCGTGGGCGTCGAGGAACCTCCGGGCCTCGTCGGCGCCGTCGATCTCGAACCGCCGGTCGGTGCGGCGGTAGCGCTCGGTCAGGCCCAGGTCGTGGAACATCGCCCCCACGTAGAGCAGTTCGGGGTCGAAGTGGAGCCGCTGCCTCCAGCCGCGCAGCGCCCCGAACAGGAAGACCCGCCGGGAGTGGTCGAACAGCAGGGGCGGGGCGACGTCGCGCACGAACTCCGTCGCCTCCCGTGCCAGTGTGCTGTCCGGGATCTGCACGCCCGCGATCGATTCACTCATGGTGTCGGCCCTTCCGCTCTTTCTCGCATTTCGGTGACCTCCCTCAGCGTCGCCCGGTGGCCTAACCTGGTGCCATGTCCCTGCTGCCGCACAACCCACAGATTCAGACATGACCCGGGTTGCCTTCCTCGCGTTCGACGGAGTCACCCTGCTCGACGTCAGCGGCCCTGTGGAGGTGCTGTACCAGGCGCAACGGCTCGGCCGTCCCTACACACCGCTCCTCGTCTCCCCACGCGGCGGTGACGTCACGACCGCCTCGGGTCTGGCGCTGGCCGGGACCACGGCGGCGGCCGACGCCGGTCCCGTCGACACGCTCGTGGTCGCCGGGGCCGACCGGCTCGCGGACGAGTCCGCGGGGCAGGAGCTGCTGGCGGCCGCGGCGACCCTCGCCGAGCGGGCGTCGCGGGTCGCGTCGGTCTGCAGCGGCGCCTTCGTCCTCGCCGAGCTGGGCCTGCTCGACGGACGCAGGGCGACCACGCACTGGCGCCACGCCAGGACGCTGGCCCGCCGCTACCCCCTGGTGCGGGTCGAGCCGGACGCCCTCCATGTCCGGGACGGCCGGTACGTCACGTCCGCCGGTATCAGCGCGGGCATCGACCTGGCCCTCGCGCTGGTCGAGGACGACCACGGGGCGGACGCGGCCCGGGAGGCCGCACGCGAACTGGTCGTCTTCATGCAACGCCCCGGCGGGCAGTCGCAGTTCTCCACGGCACTGGCGACCCCGCCGGCGCGCAGCGGCCTGCTGCGCTCGCTGACCGCGTCCGTGCTCGCCGACCCCGCCGCCGACCACAGCCTGCCCGCGATGGCCGCGGCCGCCGCCGTCAGCCCCCGGCACCTGACCCGGCTGTTCCAGGCCGAACTGAACACCACCCCGGCCCGCTGGGTCGAGCGGGTCCGTCTCGACCGCGCGCAGCAACTCCTCCTCGACGGGCACGGCGTGACGGCGGCGGCGCACCGCAGCGGTCTCGGCAGCGACGAGACCCTCCGCCGCGCCTTCGCCCGCCACCTGGGCACGACCCCGACCGACTACCGCAGACGCTTCACCACGACCCGCCCGCGGGACTGACCACCGGGGCGCCGGGCCCGGCGGACCGGCCCGCGCCGGCGGTGACGTCCGTCAGTGACGGTCGCGGGCGTTGAGCCGGGCGGCCTGGCGCGTCAGGTGGTCGCGTTCGGCGAGGTTCGATGCCTTGTGGGCCGCCTCGGCGTACAGCCGTGCCGCCGTCGCCAGGTCGCCGTCGCGCTCGTGGAGGTAGGCCGCCACCGCCGTGTGCCGGGGCAGTGTGTCGTCCAGTTCCGCGAGCGCCGCGAGCCCGGCGCGCGGTCCGTCGGCCGCGCCGACCGCCACCGCGCGGTTGAGCCGGACGACCGGACTGTCGGTCAGGCGCGCGAGTTCGTCGTACCACTCGACGATCTGCACCCAGTCGGTCTCCTCGGCCGCCTGGGCGTCGGCGTGCAGCGCCGCGACGGCGGCCTGGGCCTGGAACTCGCCCAGCCGGTCACGCGCGAGGGCCGTCTGGAGGATCTCGACGCCCTCGGCGATGGACGCGGTGTCCCACCGGCCACGGTCCTGCTCGGCGAGCGGCACAAGGCTGCCGTCGGGCGCGGTCCGTGTGGCGCGCCGGGCGTGGTGGAGCAGCATGAGGGCGAGCAGCCCCGCCACCTCGGGGTGGTCGATCGCGGCCGCGAGCTGCCGGGTGAGCCGGATGGCCTCGGCGGCGAGGTCGACGTCACCGGAGTAGCCCTCGTTGAAGACCAGGTAGAGGACGCGCAGCACGGTGGCGACGTCGCCGGGCTGGTCGAACCGGACGCCGGAGACGGTGCGCTTGGCACGGCTGATGCGCTGCGCCATGGTGGCCTCGGGCACCAGGTACGCCTGGGCGATCTGGCGGGTGGTGAGCCCGCCGACGGCGCGCAGCGTGAGCGCGACCGCCGACGACGGCGTCAGGGACGGGTGGGCGCACAGGAAGTAGAGCTGGAGCGTGTCGTCCACGCCGGCCGCGGGCCCGGGAGCCGGCTCCTCGTCGACGAGGTCCTCCCGCCGGCGCCGGGCGGCGTCCGCCCGGGTCGCGTCGAGGAACCTGCGCCAGGCGACGGTGACCAGCCAGCCCTTCGGGTCCCGCGGAGGGTCGGCCGGCCAGACGCGGAGGGCCTCGACCAGCGCGTCCTGCACGGCGTCCTCGGCCGCCGCGAAGTCGGCTCCGCGGCGGACGAGGATCCCGAGCACGCTCGGTGTGAGGCTCCTGAGCAGGGCCTCGTTCATCGACGACGTCACTGAAGCGGTCACTCCGTGATGGTGGGCTTCGCGGAGAGGAACGGGCGCAGCTCCAGCCACTCGTGGATCGGCTTGCCACCCGCCCCAGGGGCGGCCGAGAGCTCCCCGGCCAGCTCGACGGCGCGCTCGTGACTGTCGACGTCGATCACCATCCAGCCCGCGATCAGGTCCTTCGTCTCGGCGAACGGGCCGTCCGTGACCGGCGGGCGCCCCTCGCCGTCGTAGCGGACCCACGTCCCCTCGGGCGCGAGCGCCTGACCGTCGACGAACTCGCCGGTCTTCTCCAGCCGGTCCGCGAAGTCCTGCATGTACTGCACGTGTGCCGAGATCTCCTCCGGCGTCCACTGGTCCATGCGCACGTCGTTGACCGAGGCCGGAGCGCCACGGTAGTGCTTGAGCAGCAGGTACTTGGCCATGGTGGTTCTCCCAGGTGATGGTGCGACCCATTGTGGTCGCGTTCACCTCGGGGACGGAGCAGGTCGCGGGTTCTCGACATCGCCGCTCGAGTTTTTTGATTTTGTCCGTCAGGAGAAGTACGACTCCAGCGTGCCGCGGCGCCGGACGTCGAGCGTCGCGCAGTGGAACGAGCCGCCGAACGGCGCGTAGTGCAGCAGGTCGCACGGGATCGGCTCGAAGCCCCACTTCTCCAGCGCCCGCAGCATGTCCGTGTGATGGCGCTCGGCGATGACGCGCTTCTCGTCGACCATGAGCACGTTCATGCTCAGCCACTTGCCGCACATCGACGCGATCTTCAGCAGGCGGTCGTCGATCGGCGCGGGCTCGGGGGCGATCAGGATGTCCCACGAGCGCAGGACGTCGGGCAGCCGGTCGACGTCGATGTACTCGGGGTTGACCAGCGCCTTGCCGGGCGCCAGCAGCACGAACGTCGTGTCGATGTGCATGGGCGTGCGGCAGCGGCTCTCGATCTCGTGGATGCGGTAGGCGGGGCCGAGATGGCGGCGCAGCCAGTCGATGCCCATCCGGTTGGTGACGTTGCTCCGGGTGACGAAGAGGTCCCGTCCCGCGCGCACGAAATCCGCCGCGTCGAACACCGGCTCGAACTCGGTGAGGATGTACCGCATCGGCTCGCCGGCCTCGGGGATGCGGAAGCCGGGCTCGAAGAGCTCGTCGGTGAGCTGCGGCTTCGGTGCCGCCGTCCAGCGCGCGCCTCGCCGGAAGTAGTCCTTGAGGATCGCGCGGTAGGAGTGGGTCTCGAAGTACCGGCACGGCCATGCCATCGGCGTCTCGATGATCTCGTCGCTGATCACCAGCATGCTGTCGCGCGGGCAGGTGTTGCAGAATCCACGTGACGACCAGTCGGGAGTGCCGTAGCGCCGCTTGTGGTCGACGGCGTCCGGACGCTTGACCGTGACGTCGAGCGACTCCAGGAGGGCGATGAACTGATCGAGCTCCTGCTGTGCCCGCTCGATCAGGACGTCCGGATACTTGAAACCGGCGGCGAGCCGCTGGAACCGCGCCGCCCAGGGCGGAATGTTGCAGGTCACGACCGGATGTCCGGAAGGAATCGTCGCGCCCTCGAGGCGGCCGACGATGATCTCCTCCAGCGGGTCCCACTCGTTGTGCGAATTGACCGGCAGGGCGAGCGGCTCCTCCGCAGCGATGTCGGTCCTCTGTGCCACCGCCATGCTCAACCGCTTTCGATCGCGGAATGGTAGTAACTCAATATAGCCAATCCATTACCGAAGGTGAACAGGAGAGGGAGAGCCTCTCGGCCGGTGGAGCGCCTTTCAGTCGATCACCGCGGTGGCCTCGATCTCGACCAGATGCTCGGGTACGTCCAGTGCCGCGACGCCGACCAGCGTGCCCGGTGGGACCGGCGTGCTCCCCAGCCTGGCGGTCGCGCGGGCGACGCCCTCCAGGAACAGGGGCATCTTGTCGGGGGTCCAGTCGACGACGTACACGGTCAGCTTCGCCACGTCGTCGAAGGAGGCGCCGACCCCGGACAGGGCGATGCCGACGTTGAGGTAGCACCGCTCGACCTGCGCGGCGAGGTCGCCTTCGCCCACGGTGGCCCCGTCGGCGTCCCAGGAGACCTGCCCGGCGACGAAGATCAGCTTCGAGCCGGACGCGACGGACACCTGCCGGTAGGCGTCGATCCTCGGCAGGCCCTCGGGGTTCACCAGGGTGATGGCCATGCTGTGGGCCTCCTCGTCATCGGAGCGCTGTGCTCTCTTGTGGTTACCCGGAAACCGTAGGAGAGCGTGCGCTGACATGGAAGAACGCGCTTTTCCGTGACTGAGGAACCTTTTGGTGACCCAGCACTTCGAGGAGCGTGCGCCTGGTTCGGCTGGTGCGGCGCCAGGGAGGGTACGCGAGGGGAGAGGAGTCGATGCATCGATTCGCAGGGCCGGCGGGCCGGGGAAGAAGTTGATGTCGATGATTTCCGACATGGTTCTGGTGCCCACCGACAGCGCGATGCTCCCGGGCGACCTCGTCGTCCCGGCGTCCGCGCGCGCGGTGGTGTTGTTCGCGCACGGCAGCGGCAGTTCCCGGCACAGCCCGCGCAACCGGATGGTCGCCGCCGAGCTGCGCGCGGCCGGGATGGGCACGCTGCTGATGGATCTGCTCAGTGAACGGGAGGAACGGCATGACGCGCTGACGGGCGAGCACCGGTTCGACATCCCGTTCCTGGGCCGCCGGCTGGTCGCCGCCATCGACTGGCTGGACACGCAGCCCGACGCCCGGGGGCTCCCGATCGTCGTCTTCGGCGCCAGCACCGGTGCCGCTGCCGCCCTGGTCGCGGCCGCCGAACGCCCGGACCGTGTGCTGACCGTGGTGTCGCGGGGCGGACGGCCCGACCTGGCGGGCGAGGCGCTGGGCGCCGTACGGGCGCCGGTGCTGCTGATCGTCGGCGGTGAGGACCACGAGGTGCTGCGGCTCAACCGGGAGGCGGCCGGTCGGCTGGACGCCCCGCACGCACTGCATGTGGTGCCCGGCGCCGGCCACCTGTTCGCGGAGCCCGGGGCGCTGGAGGACGTCGCCGGCACCGCCCGGCACTGGTGCGACGAGCATCTGCGCGCGGGGCGGGAGCAGGCGCACGAGGAGTGAGGTGGCGCATCGGGAGTGAGTGCTGCGGCAGGTCCTCGACGCACCTAGGGCAGCGGTGTGCCGCCTGTGGCGTTGAGGATCTCCGCAGTGACGAAGCTCGCCTCCTGGGAGGCCAGATAGACGTACGCCGGTGCCAACTCGGCCGGTTGCGCCGGGCGGCCGAGCGGGCTCTGCTTGCCGAACTCCACCGTGTCGGGCAGCGTCGCGGGGATCAGGGGCGTCCACACCGGCCCCGGTGCGACCGCGTTCACCCGGATCCCACGCCCCACGAGCATCTGGGCCAGCCCCTGGGTGAAGGTCACGATCGCGCCCTTGGTCATCGCGTAGTCCAACAGGTGGGGGCTGGGCTTGTACGCCTGCACGGACGTGGAGTTGATGACGCTGCCGCCCTCCGGGATGTGGGACACGGCGAACTTCGTCAGCCAGAACATCCCGTACAGGTTGGTGCGCATGACCCGGTCGAACTGCTCGGTCGTGACGGCCTCGATGCCGTCCGGCTGCGACATCTGGTAGGCGGCGTTGTTCACCAGTACGTCGATCCGGCCGAACTCGGCGACCGCCCGCTCGATCAGCGCCCGGCAGTTCTCCTCCTCGCGGATGTCGCAGGCGACCGCCACCGCCTTGCGGCCGGCGTCCTCGACCAGCCGGGACGTCTCGCGCGCCTCGTTCTCCTCCTCCGGCAGGTGGGTGAACAGCACGTCCGCGCCCTCGCGGGCGAAGGCGAGCGCCACCGCCCGCCCGATGCCGGAGTCCCCGCCCGTGATGACGGCCCTGCGATCCGCCAGGCGACCGGCGCCGCGGTAGGACTCCTCACCGTGGTCCGGGGGCGGGTCCATCGGGCCGGTCCAGCCCGGGTGGGGTTGGTCCTGCGCCGGGAACTTCGGCGTCGGGTGCTGGGTCACCGGGTTCTGGCGAGTGTGCTGTGGGTCGGTCACGTCGGCCTCCTGCCTTCCGTGCGGGTCCGGACGTGCGCACGAGTGCCCACCCGCCCCTGTACGGGAAACGCGATCCCGCGGATCGGTGACCGATCAGCTGTCAGTGCCCGCCGGTGAGCTCGACGCTGAGCTCGCCGTGGATGCGGGCGCTGGGCTCGTTCAGGCCGGTGATCTCGACGACCTTGCCGCGCCGCGCGTACCTGGTCTCGACGGCGTCCAGCGCGGCGACGGACGAGGCGTCCCGGACATGGGCAGCGGACAGGTCGATGACGATCCGCTCCGGGTCGGAAGTCCGGCGCGCCCCGGCCCTGACGCCGCGTCGCGTCAGGCGGGCAGCGACGCGAGCCACCCGACGAGGAGCCGGTTGATCTCCTGAGGGCGTTCCTGCTGGATCCAGTGACCGCAGCCCTCCAGGATGTGCGAGTCGACCAGGCCGGGCAGAGTCGTGGGATAGGCCTCGACCGCGTCGGCGAGCCAGGTGGTGGAGGCGTCCTGGGCGCCGCCCACGAACAGCGACGGCTGGGTGATCGGGGCGCCGTCGTAGTCGGCGAGGTCCTCCCAGTCGCGGTCCATGTTGCGGTAGCGGGCCAGCGCCCCTGTCATGCCGGTCCGCTCGAACTCCTCGGCGTAGAAGTCCAGGTCCCGTTCGCTCAGCCAGGACGGCAGCCGGTCCGCCGGGAACCGGTCGCGCAGGCGTCCGCCGCGGCTGAGGAAGTGCGGGTCCGGCGCGCCGGGCGCGGGCATGGTGTCGGCGGACAGGGCGGCGTAGATGCCCGCGAGCCAGCCGCGTACGTCGGGCTCGATCTCCGCCTCCGCACGGCCGGGCCGCTGGAAGTAGGAGACGTAGAACTCCTGGTCCGGCCCGCCGAGCTGGGTGAAGACCTCGCTGGGCCTGGGTCCGCCGCGCGGGGCGTAGGGCACGCTGAGCAGGCCGACCGCGCGGAAGACGTCGGGGCGCATCAGTGCCGAGTCCGCGGCGATGGCGGCGCCCCAGTCGTGGCCGACGACCACCGCGGTCCGCTCGCCCAGGGCGTGCACCACCGCGGCGTTGTCCTCCACCAGGTGGTGCATCCGGTACGCGTCCACCGCCTCGGGCCGGGAGGAACGTCCGTAACCGCGGACGTCCACGGCGACCGCTCGGTAGCCGGCCGCGGCCAGGGCGGGCAACTGGTGTCGCCATGAGTACCAGGACTCCGGGAAGCCGTGTACGAGCAGGACCAGCGGACCGCTGCCCTGCTCGACCAGATGGATCCGGCCGGCGGGGGAGGGCAGCAGGCGGTGAGTGAGCTCGGCGGCGTTCGTGTGGGGCATGGATCCTCCCGGGGAGCCGATGGGACGGCCGGTGTCGCTGCTGCCGCGCTCCGGCCGAGGGCGCTGCACGGTGATCCTTCTGGGGCGGCCGGCCGGGCGCGAGTCCCGTTGCCGTTTCGGCAAGGAAATGCACTCCTGAACTTCGAGGGAAGGTGGCGACATGGCACTGCAACACCCTGCCGATCGCGGCGGTGGCAAGCGTGGACCGTTCGAACGATTCGCCGAGGCGGCCTCGTTGTTCACCAGCTCGCCCTTCTTCTACGTCCTCTGTCTGGCCCTGGTCGCCGGAGTGGTGTTCACGCATCTGTCGAGCGTCGCTCTGGAGTGGAAGGTCTTCGCCGGTGAGTGCATGACGGCCGTGACCCTGCTGCTGCTCGCCCTGCTGAAGAACTCCGAGCAACGGGCGGAGCGGGCGATTCAGCGCAAGCTGGACGCCATCGCCACCGCCCTCATCGAGTCCAACGTCGGCGACAAGGAGAAGGCGTTCGAGGACCTGAAGTCGGCGATCCGGATGGAGGAGGAGACGTGACCAGCGCGTGCGCGGTCGGCCGGTGCTGGGCGGACGCGCTGTGTCCTCGCCCCGGGCTGAGCCGCACCTCGACGGCGTCAAGGCAGCGTCGGGTGCCTGCGGTAGTCGCCCGGGGACATTCCCAGGACCCTCTTGAAGGCGACGCTGAGGGCGCTTTCGGAGCCGTATCCCACTGAGTGGGCGATGGAGGCGAGGGTCGCACCGCCTTGTCGCAGCTGCCGGGCCGCGAGTTCGATGCGCCACCGCGTGAGGTACTCCAGTGGTCCCTGGCCGACCGTGGCCTTGAAGCGGGAGGCCAAAGTGGACCGGGACACCGCGGCGGCGCCCGCCAGTTCGGCCACGGTCCAGGGCCGCGCCGGATCGCTGTGCAGCGAGGTCAGCGCCGTGGCGACCACGGGATCCCTGAGCCCCGCCAGCCACCCGGACACCGCATGCGGCTCGCGCGCGAGGTGCAGCCGCAGCACATGGACGAGCATGACGAAGGCGAGATGTTCCGCCACCAGGGCGGATCCCATCGGCTGGTGCGTCAGCTCCTGGTCGATCGCGGTCAGCGCCCATTGCACGGTCTCCGCGTGCCGGGTGCCGGCCGGTACGTGCACGACCGGCGGGAGCCTGTCGAGCAGCAGCTCCTGTGCGCGGGTCCCGAAGGAGAAGGCGCCGCCGATGAGATACACGTCGTCGCCCCGGCCTGCCCTGGCGATGCCGCCCTCGGCCCGGGCGAACACGGTGCCGGCATGGACGGGGTCGGCCTGCGGATCGCTGCGCAGCGTGAAGGGGCGCTCCTGCGTGAGCAGGTAGCAGTCGCCCTCGGCCAGTTCGATCGGCTCGTCGGTCCCGTCGACCTCCAGCAGGCAGGAGCCGCGCCGGACGGCATTGAACTTCACCGTTTCGGGGGCGTCGAACCGCACGGCCCAGCGTCCGCCCGCCGCGAGACCCGAGGACAGACGACTGCGCGTCTCCAGCAGGGTCAGCACATCCTCAAGAGGATCCATGACCACCCCCAGTCCAGTTCGGACGGTGACTAAAGAAGGAGAGACTCTCGATCATAGAGCGTCCAGTCTGCTCGTCGTAGCGTGAACGCATGACGACGAATCCCCAGGCCGACAGGCACGCACGGACCGACTCCGCCCTTGTGACCACTCCCTTCCCCTCCCACGCCCGCGCGCAGGAGGTGATCGACGGCGTGGACCTCACCGGTCTGCGTGCCGTGGTCACCGGCGGTGCCTCGGGCATCGGAGCCGAGACCGTCCGGGCCCTGGCCGCCGCCGGCGCGGAGGTCACGATCGCCACGCGCCGCCCGGGGTCCGCCGAACCGCTCGTCAAGGAGCTGGCCGCCGCCGGCGGCGGGGGCCGGGTGCGCGCGGAGGCCCTCGATCTGTCCGATCCGGCCTCGGTCGACGCCTTCGCGCGAGCGTGGCGCGGGCCCTTGGACGTCCTCGTCGCGAACGCCGGGATCATGGCCCTTCCCACCCGGACCCTGACCCCGGGCGGCTGGGAGATGCAGCTGGCGACCAACTACCTCGGCCACTTCGCCCTGGCGACCGGCCTGCACGCGGCTCTGCGGGACGCCGGCACCGCCCGCATCGTCGTCGTCAGCTCCGGCGCCCATCTCGGCGTGCCGTTCGACTTCGAGGATCCTCACTTCGCGCGCCGGCCGTACGACCCCTGGGCGGCCTACGGGCAGTCCAAGTCCGCCGGCGTCCTGCTCACGGTGGGAGCCCGCCGCTGGGCGGCCGACGGGATCACGGCCAACGCGCTCAACCCCGGATACATCCTCACCGGCCTGCAGCGGCACCTCGACGACGACACCATGCGCGCGTTCGGCGTGATGGACGGCGAGGGCAACGTGAAGCCGCTGCCGTACTACAAGACTCCCGAGCAGGGGGCCGCCACCTCCGTCCTGCTGGCCGCGTCACCTCTGCTGAAGGGCGTCACCGGCCGCTACTTCGAGGACAACCAGGAGGCGCGGACCGTCCGGGGCGCCGAGGACCGGCCCGGCGGTGTGGCCGCCCACGCGCTGGACCCGGAGGCCGCTGACCGGCTCTGGGAGTACGGCATCGAGGCGCTCCGCACCGCCTGACCACGACCGCGTGCGGCCCGACGTCGGCCGTTCGGCCGGCCCGCGTCGAGCGTGTGGGTCCTCCAGGCCCCGACGCAGACCGCCGCCCCGGCCAGCAGAAGGCCGGGGCGGCGGAAGCGGGCGCACGACGCCGATCAGGTGCGGTAGGCGTAGTACGCGGCGTTCGGGTACGACGCGATGACGCTCGCCACCGACCGGCGGTACGTGTTGGTCGAGTGGTACGTCAGGTACGGCACACCCTGCTGGCTGCGGTACGTGACGATCATCGTGTGGTCCTTGGACCCGTCCTTGTCGAAGTCGACCTGGAGCACGTCGCCGACGTCCATCTGGTAGACGTTGGCGAGGCTGGTGACGCGCTGGGAGTTCTGCGCGAACCAGGACCACTCGTTGACGCCGACGAACGAGTGCGACTGGATGTCGGCGGTGCCGAACCACCGGGTGTAGTCGTACACATAGCCGGGCACGTGCTTCCAGCCGCCCGCCTTCAGGGACTGGCTGACGAAGTTGGTGCAGTCACCGCCCGCGCCCTGCCCGTTGAAGTTCGGGTAGGCCGGGTTGTAGTTGCTCCAGTACTTCTCCGCGTAGGCGGCCATCGCCTTGTAGTCGTAGCCGCTCGCGGTGAGGTTCTTCGGGTTGGACGGCGCGGGCCGCGTGGTGGCCGCGCGCGGGGCCGACGGCGTCGTGTTGCCCGCCTTGGCCTTGGTGGCGGCCGCGACGCTCGGCGTGGCCGTCTGGTTGATCGCGAGACCGCCGTCGTCGGACTCCCGGATACCCGTCAGCCGCCAGTTGCCGTCCCGGTCCGCCTTGAAGGTCAGCTGGTGGTGCGCCTGGAACCCGGTCGTCTTCGGCTCGTCGCCGCGGACCTTCTCGTACGTCAGCGTCGTGGTCTCGGTGACCTTGACGACGGCGTTGCGGCCCTTGACGCTGGTCTGGTTCAGGGTGACGGAGGTGTTCGCCGCGCTGTACTTCTCGCCGAGCCGGGCGAGCCCGTCCTTGCGGTCGCCGAGCTGGTCCACGGCGTTGTCCTCGGTGCGGGCGGTCCCGGAGGAGACCGCGACCTCACCGGAGAAACCGTCGATCAGCGGCTTCTTGCCCTTGCCGGGCTCTTCGACCAGGGCGTTGGTGCGGTCGGTGAAGACCGCGTCGGCCAGACGCTGGAACGTGGCCTTCGTCCTGGCGTCCACCTCGGGCTCGGCCGGGGCGGACGCGCCCGCGCTCCAGTTGGGCAGCAGCGCCGCGCCCGCGGCGACCGAGGCGGCGGCCGCCGTGAGTATCGACGCGCGACGCCGCGTACGGCTCAATTTCCTTGACTTCACTGAAGTTCCCCTCTTCCCCCGGCGGAGGTATGCCGAGGTAAGCGGCATCCTTGCATGGCGTGTGTGGCCGGCGTGAAGGGGGTTGCACCCCTGACAGGGCGGGAGTTACCGGACTGTCATCCCCGCCCGCCGCGCCGGGCGGCGGCGGTCACTGCACGACCGTGGACCAGTCCGGGGACTGCGCCGGGTCCAGGCTGCGCAGCCGCTCCAGCGTGGCCGGCTTCTGCGCGTCCATCCAGGCGGCGAGCTCCTGGAAGGAGACGCACTTGACGTCCTTCTTGGTGCAGACGGTCTTGATGAGCTCGTCGACGGCGTTCATGTAGATGCCGCCGTTCCACTCCTCGAAGTGGTTGCCGATGAACAGCGGTGCCCGGCTGCCGAAGTAGACGCGGTTGAAGCCGGCCATGTAGGCGTCGACGGTCTCCTGCTGCCACTGCGGGTACATGGCCGGGTCGCCGTCGGTCTCACCGTCGGACTGGTTGTAGAGGAAGTTGAAGTCCATGGACAGGCCCTGGTACTTGCCGCCCTCGTACGGGAGCATCTGGAGCGGAAAGTCCCAGATGCCGTTCTTCTTCGTCGGCCAGATCTGGAAGTCGCCCGCGGAGCTGGCGTCGTAGCGCCAGCCGTAGTCCTTGGCCGCCTTCAGCAGGTTCTCCTGGCCCTCCAGACAGGGGGCGCGACCGCCGGTGACCGCCTTCTTGATGTCGAAGGGCAGCGGGTCGAGGTCCGTGTACCCCGTGTTGGTCTTCCACTTCTCCACGAAGCCGAAGAACTGGTCGATCTCGCTCTTCCACTCCGCGACACTCCAGTCGCCGCCGCCCCGCGCGCCGCAGAAGTGGCCGTTGAAGTGGGTGCCGATCTCGTTGCCGTCCTCCCAGGCGCCGCCGAGCTGCTCCAGCGTGGTGCGTATGTGCTCGTCGGTGGGGAAGCTGATCGCCGCGGTCCCCTTGTCGTGCTGCGGCGGGGAGTAGAGGTCCTTCTTGCTCTTGGGCACCAGGTAGATGCCCGTGAGGAAGAAGGTCATGTGGGCGTTGTACTCCTTGGCCATCTCCCGGTAGTGCGAGAACAGCTCGTCGTCACCCTGGAGGGCGCCGTCCCAGGAGAAAACCACGAACTGGGGCGGCTTCTCGCCGGGCTTGAGCGGTACCGGCTTCAACTGGTTCTTCTGCGGGCCGGTGTAGGACGTCGAGCCGTCGCCGAGCACCTTGGTCTTGCCGTCCCACGGCTCCTCGGTCGCCCGTGCGCCCGCGTTCTGCCGGTTCTGGTCGTTGGCCGAGGCGGTCGCGGCGGTGTTGCCGGTGTGGGAGAGCACCAGGTATCCCGCGACCAGGGAGGTCACGACGAGGAACGCCGCCAGGGTGATGAAACCCGGACGGGCGGCGGGACGGCGGGATGCTCGGGCCTTGCGGCGGCGGCCCGACGGCTGTTTCATCTTGCGGCTCAATCTCTCGGGGACAGGGGCTGGGGCGGTGCCGGTCGCTCCGGTGGTCAGCCGAGCGGACTCATGGCACGTGACCAGATGCCGTACGGGACACTCTCGGTTGCGGATTCCGTCCCGTCCAGGCCCTGGAGCGGCAGGGGTTCGAGGCTCTTCTTCAGATCGATGCGGTAGACGACGACCGCCGTGGCCACCTTCTTGGCGCTGCCGACGTACCAGGCGGCGGTGTCGTCCTCGGTCGTGCCCACCTTCCCGGCGACCTCGGCGTCGGCGGGAGCGGCGTCCGGGTGGGCGGTGCGGAAGGCGTCGGTGAGGGCGGACTGGACCTCGCGGGCGGTGTCGGCGCTCATGGCGCGGCGGTTGGGCGCCGCGGTGAGGGCGACCTTGTCGCCGTTGTGGGTGATCCTGCGCACCGAGTAGGGCTCGGTGTGCATGCCGTCGGCGACGAAGGTGGCGTAGCCACTGGCCATGCGGATGGCGCTGGGCGTGGAGCTGCCGGTGGACAGGGCGGGCACCTGGGCGCCGATGCTGGAGGACAGCAGCCCGGCGGCCTCGGCGGTGGAGCGCACCTTCTCCAGACCGGTGTCCATGCCGAGCTGCATGAACGGGGTGTTGACGGACTGCGCGAGCGCCTGGTGCAGGGAGATCTGCCCGTAGGACCTGCCGTCGTCGTTGTGTGCGGCGACCTTGCGGCCGCTGCGGTCCCAGTACGGGCCCTCGGGCGTCGTGACGGGCACGCCGTCGTCGCCGTTGTAGAGGGACTCCCCGGTCACCTCCGTGACCTCGCCGTCGCGGGACTTGCGCACCCCGTGCTCCAGACCGGCGGCGTAGACGAACGGCAGGAACGCCGAACCGGCGGGCACGGTGGTGGCGTTGGACTCGTTGTATCCCTGCGTACGGTGGTCGGGGCCGCCGTAGACGGCGAGGATCCGGCCGTCCGAGGCGATGGAGGCGGCGCCGTAGTGGGCGGTCCCGGCAAGCTTCGGATGATCCTCCTTGGCCTGCTTGCGGGCCTTGGTGACGGCTTCGGTGAGCTGCGCCTCGCGGTGCTTCTCGAAGGTCGTGTAGATCTGGTAGCCGCCGAGGTCGAAGTCCTTGTCGGAGATCCGCGCGGTCTTCTTGGCGTACTGCGAGGCGAGTTCGACCAGGTAGTCGCTCTGCTCGCCGGTGTCGTAGAGCGGGTTGCTCTTCAGCGGCTCGGGGAACGACTTGTACGTGGCGCGCTCCTGCGGCGACAGCTTGCCGATCGCCACCATGCGGTCGAGGATCCACGACCAGCGTTCCACGGCCCGGTCGTGGTTGGCCCGGCTGAGCGTGGGGTCGTACAGGCCGGCGCCTTTGAGCAGGGAGGAGAGGAAGGCGGCCTCGCTGGCGTCGAGCTCGCTGACGTCCTTGCCGTAGTAGGCCTGGGAGGCGCGCTGGATGCCGTAGGTACCGCGGCCGAACCAGCTGGTGTTGAGATAGCTCTCCAGGATCTCGTCCTTGCTCATCCTGTTGTCCAGCTTGAGGGCGATCATCGCCTCGGTGACCTTGCGGGTGAGCGTCTGGTCCTGGTTGAGGTAGACGTTCTTGACGTACTGCTGGGTGATGGTCGAGCCGCCCTGGGTGTCGCCCCGGCCCAGGGTGCGGAACAGGGCGCGGGTGATGCCCTTGAAGGAGATGCCGGGGTCGCTGTAGAAGCTCTCGTTCTCGGCGGCCAGCACCGCCCAGCGGACGTCCTCGGGGACGTCCTTCAGCGGCATCGCCTGCCGCTGCACCCAGCCGGTGCGGGCCATCGGGGTGCCGTCGGCCCAGAAGTACACGTTGTCCTGCTGGGTGGCGTAGGTGTTGAGGTTGTCCGGGATGTCGGTGGCGGCGTAGGCGACGACCAGGAACAGCGTGCTCAGCCCGAGGGAGGCGAGGACGCCGCCGACGGACTGGCGCCAGGAGGGGATCCAGCGGCGCCACCCGGTGCGGCCCGGCCGGGGGTACAGCGGGCGCAGTCGGCGGGCGTAGGGGCTGAGGCGGGTGGCGAGGGGGCCGAGGCGGGCGGCCAGGAAGCCGAGCACGACGGCGAGCCGGGGGCCGAGGACCGCGGTGAGGCGGGCTGCGGGGGAGGGGCGGGGGGCTTTGCGACGGCGACGGGTGGACTTGCCGGACATGCCGGACGCGGCGGAGTCCGTGTCGGGATCGTCGGATATCTCGTCGGGTACACCGGAAGTCGCGGTCACGTCGGACCCGTCGGGTATTCCGCCTTCGGGTACGCGCAGTTGCATGGTCTCGTCCGCGGCGGGCCGCGGTGGTGGTGGCGGGACCTTCAACTGCATGGTGACGTCAGGCTCCAGAGGCTCCTCGTCGCCAGCCTGATCGCGTCCCCCCTGCCCTCCCTGGGCCACGAATGTGCCTCCCTCCGCACTTCATCTTGCTCGCGCAGGCAGACCGTACGGACGTACGAGGTGGGATGTTGTTGCCGCAGCAGCGGCCGCAAATCCTGACTCCCCCTCCCCGACCTCGCGGGGTATCGCGGCGCTCTCAAATTACCAGCGTCCTTCGCAAAGTCTCCACACAGAACCGGGCGGAACTGGTCACATCTGATGTGACGGAAACCTCAGTCAAACGAGGCAACCTTCTGGTGGTCGGTCGGTCGGGGGGCCCGAAGGCGCGCGCCAGGGCGGCAGGACTTTCCGGTGGTGAACGGTTGAGGCACTTTGTCCGGGCCCGGGAAGAAGTAACGAGATCTTGGACAAAAGGACTTACGGCCCGGAACGAACGCCGCTAACTTCCTTGTGACACGCCCGTCACAGCGCGGCCGGTGTGTCATGGCGCGACGGCGCGCGCCCCGTACTCCCACGGCAGGTCCGCTCGGCCCTGTCGCTACCCCCACCTCCGGGAGGCACCTGTGCGCACAAGCCCGTTAAGACGCAGACTCCTTCGATGGCTCGTACCGACGGTGGCAGGCGCCGTCGGTATCGTTTTGCCCGCCGTCCCCGCGGGCGCCGCCGGGGAAGACGCGGGCCGGCCCGCGAAGGCGGCGGCGGCACCGGAATTCCAGCAGGTCACCCTCGCCAAGGGCGTGGCCGAGATGGGCGAGCCGATGACGCTGGCGGTCCTGCCCGACCGCTCCGTCCTGCACACCTCCCGCGACGGCACCGTCCGCCTCACCGACGCGGTCGGCAACACGAGGGTGGCGGGCAAGCTCGACGTCTACGCCCACGACGAAGAGGGCCTTCAGGGCATAGCGGCGGACCCGGCCTTCACCACGAACCGGTACGTGTACCTGTACTACGCCCCCAAAATGAGCACACCGGGCGGGGACGCCCCCGCGGAGGGCACCGCGGCCGACTTCGCCCCGTTCGACGGCGTCAACCGGCTCTCCCGGTTCGTCCTGAGGACCGACGGCACGCTCGACGTCGCCAGTGAGAGGAAGATCCTCGACGTCCCCGCCTCCCGCGGCCTGTGCTGCCACGTCGGCGGCGACATCGACTTCGACGGTGCGGGCAACCTGTACCTGTCGACGGGCGACGACTCCAACCCTTTCCAGTCCGACGGCTACACCCCGATCGACGAGCGCGCGAACCGCAACCCGGCCTTCGACGCCCAGCGGTCCTCCGGCAACACCAACGACCTGCGCGGCAAGGTGCTGCGCATCAAGGTCGACGCCGACGGCTCCTACACCGTCCCGAGCGGCAACCTCTTCGCGCCCGGCACCGCCAGGACGCGACCGGAGATCTACGCGATGGGCTTCCGCAACCCGTTCCGGATGAGCGTCGACAAGGCCACGGGCATCGTGTACCTGGGTGACTACGGACCCGACGCGGGCTCGGCCAACCCGGCACGGGGCCCCGAGGGACAGGTCGAGTTCAACCGGATCACCAAGGCCGGCAACTACGGCTGGCCGTACTGCACCGGCAGGAACGACGCCTACGTGGACCACGACTTCGCCGGCGGCACCTCGGGCTCCGCGTTCAACTGCGCGGCACCGAGGAACACCTCGCCCCGCAACACCGGTCTCACCGACCTGCCGCCCGCCCAGCCCGCCTGGATCCCGTACAACGGCGGCTCGGTACCGGAGTTCGGAGGCGGCTCCGAGTCACCCATGGGCGGACCGGTCTACCGCTACGACGCGTTTTCCACCTCGGAGGTCAAGTTCCCCCAGGAGTTCGACGGCGACTACTTCGCCGGCGAGTTCGGGCGACGCTGGATCAAGCGGATCGAGAGCGGCGGCGACGGCACGGTCCAGTCCATCAACGCCTTCCCCTGGACCGGCACCCAGGTGATGGACATGGCCTTCGGTCCCGACGGCGCCCTGTACGTCCTGGACTACGGCACCGGCTACTTCAACGGCGACGAGAACTCGGCCCTGTACCGGATCGAGCACATCACCGGGGGCCGCGCGCCCCTTGCCCAGGCCAAGGCGGACGTGACCTCGGGCAAGGCGCCGCTGAGCGTGACGTTCTCCTCCGCGGGCACCTCCGACCCGGACGGCGACGCCCTCAGCTACTCCTGGAGGTTCGGCGACGGCGGCACCTCGACGGCGGCCGACCCGGCTCACACGTACAACACCAACGGGCAGTACACGGCGACCCTCACGGTGACCGACTCCACCGGCAGGTCCGGCACCGCCTCCGTGCCGATCACCGTGGGCAACACCGCGCCCACGGTCCAACTGGACCTGCCGGCCGACGGCAGCATCTACGACTTCGGCGCGGCGATCCCCTTCAGGGTCACGGTCACCGACCCCGAGGACGGCACCATCGACTGTTCCAAGGTCAAGGTCAGTTTCATCATCGGGCACGACAGCCACGGCCACCCGCAGACCTCGGCGACCGGCTGCTCCGGCACACTGCAGACGTCGGCCGACGGTGAGCACGACCCGGACGCCAACCTCTTCGGAGTGCTCGACGCGGAGTACACCGACAAGGGAGCGGGCGGTCAGCCGGCGCTCACCACGCACGACCAGCACGTCATCCAGCCCTCCCACCGCCAGGCGGAGCACTACGGCGACTCGGCCGGCGTCCAGGTCGTCTCCCACGCCCCCGCGCACGGCGGCAGGACGGTCGGCCACATCGAGAACGGTGACTGGATCTCGTTCAAGCCGTACGCGCTGGGCAACGCGAACCAGTTCACCGCCCGGGTCTCGTCCGCCGGGACCGGAGGGACGATCGAGGTCCGGGCCGGATCGACGACCGGTACCCTGCTCGGCACCGCCACCGTGCCGGTGACCGGCGGCTGGGAGACCTTCCAGGACGTGACCACGCCCCTTGTCGACAGGCCCGGCGGCTCGACCACGTTGTACCTGGTGTTCAAGGGCGGCGCCGGCTCCCTCTTCGACGTCGACGAGTTCTCCCTCACCACCGCCACGACCACGCGCTCCGGCCCCGTGCGCGGGGTCAACAGCAAGTGCCTGGACGTCGACGGGGCGCAGACCGCGGACGGCACGAGGATCCAGGTGTGGACGTGCAACGGCAGCACCGCGCAGCGGTGGACCGTCGAGGACGGCACGCTGAAGGCGCTGGGCAAGTGCCTGGACGTCTCCGGGGGCGGCAGCGCCGACGGCACGAGGATCCAGCTGTGGACGTGCAACGGCACCGGCGCCCAGAGATGGACACCTCAGGCCGACGGCACCGTCCGTAACCCGCAGTCAGGCAAGTGCCTCGACGCGTCCGGCGGCACCTGGAACGACGGGACGCCGGTGCACCTGTGGTCCTGCCACACCGGGGCCAACCAGAAGTGGACCCTGCCCTGACGGGGAGTTCCCCGGCCGACGGGGAACTCTGACTCGCTCACGGCCGCGTCGGTGAGCCGGCCTCGACGCCGGCGGCGTGGCACCGGCGCGGCTGTGGGCGGGCAGGACTGTCTCGCGGACGTCTCCGACCACGACGGTCCGCTCAATGGCCGGCGAGGAGCTTCACGGCGACGACGCCCACGCCGATCAAGGTGTCGAGGAAGCCCGAGAACAAGGCGTTCAGCCGGCCGTTGCCCATGCGCAGGCCGCTTCGCCAGCCCCACAGGAACAGGGTGCCCACTTCCACGCCGGCGCTGATCAGCAGGGCGGTGCCCAACTCCAGGGCGCCGAGCGCCGAGATCCCGATCAGTACCAGCGGCCCCGCGGCGGTCAGCAGCAGCGGACTGGAGACGTACACGGCCGTGCGAAGTTCCTGCGGGGAGGTGCTGCGCCCGGTGAGCGCCCGGTGGGACTGCTCGTCGGCGACCAGGGTGGCCAGCCACACGCCGAGCGCCGTCACGGCCACCGTGAGGGCGGATTCGAGGTGCTCGGGGCGCTCTGTCTCGACGAGGGCGACCACGACAGCGGTCAGGGTGAGGGTCGCGTAGATGCGTTCCTTGAGCCGCGCGGCGGCGATGTCACCCGCCCGGGCCGCGGTGACGGCAATGTCCGGCGTCCTGCCCGCGTCACCCTGCTGACCTGCTGTCACCTGCACCACCCGCGCCTTCCGATGGCACACCGTAGAGGCCGGTAAGAGGTTTCGCCCGCACGCATCGCGGGCGTTCGGCCGCTCAGGCGAACAGCCCGGCACGCCACCGAGCAGGCGCGAGCGAACGGGACGAGCCGGTGCCCGCCGTCGACGTCGTCATCGACCGCGTGGTGGCGCCGATGGTGTACCGCATCCTCTTCCGCCCGGGCATGCTGGACCCCGACTACGCCCCCACGCTGATGGACACGACCCTCACCGAGCTGACGCCAAGCCCTCGAAGGCCGTGCAGGCCGCGGCGAAAGGCCGGTTGAGATCATGAAGCCGGGTGCGTTGACGTCGACACGAGGGAGAGGGACGGCCATGAGGACACTGGTGCTGGGAAGGACGCCCGCCAGGGTGACGGCGGTGCTGGCCACCCTGCGCGCGGACGGCTTCGACGCGGAGGGGGTGAGCACCGACGAGGAGGCCCGGAAGCTGCTGGAGACCGGGGAATTCGGGGTGCTGATCATCGGCGGGGGCGTGGGGCCGGAATCCCGCGCGGCGATCAAGGAGTTCGCCGCGGGGCACCAGGTGCGGCGGGTGATCGACGGCGCGCTGTCGGAGCCGTTCGACGCCTACGTACGGCGGGAGTTCGAGCCGCAGATCCGGGAGGCCGCCGAAGGGTGACAGCCACGGTCCGCCCGGCCGTCGGTCTGTCCGCCCGGCCGTCGGTCCGCTCGGCCGTCGGTCCGCTCGGCCGTCGGTCCCTCCGGTCAGTGGTCCGGGCGGACGGTGCGAGGACCGGCGGTACGCCTAGGCCTCCGCGCTCGTGGCCTCACGCAGCGTCGTGTACACCGACCAGATCACCGACACGAACGGCACCGCCACCACGGCCCCCACCACGCCCGCCGCGATCGCTCCCGCCACGACCGAGACGGCCACCACCAGCGGGTGCAGCCGGACGGCCCAGCTCATGACGAGGGGATGCAGGAGATGGCCCTCGATCTGGCCGATGACGACGATCAGTCCGAGGACCACGGCCGCCACCAGCGGTCCCTGGGAGGCGAGCGCCACGACCGTGGCCACCGCGAGGGCGATGGGTGAACCGATCAGGGGCACGAAGGCGGCGGCGAATTCGAGCAGGGCCAGGGGAACGGCCAGCGGTACGCCGAGCAGGGCCAGGGCCACACCGACGAGAATCGCGTTCGTCGCCGCCACCAGCACGATCCCCCGTGTGTAACCGGTGAAGCTGCGCCAGGCCGCCCGTCCGCCGAGTGTCACATGGGCCCGTACGGACGTCGGCAGCTGTTCGATCACCCAGGTCCATTGCCGGTGGCCCGACTGCAGGAAGAACACCGAGCAGAACAGCCCGAGGGCTACAGTGGTCAGGATCGACACCAGCCGTCTCGCGTTGCTCAGCGCCGTGCTCACGAGGTCGGAACGGTGAGTCGCGATGAACTCCGCGACCTTGTCCTGGATGTTCAGCGCGGCCACGTCCACGCGGAACGGCGGACGGCTGAGCCAGTCCTCGATCCGCCCGACGCCGTCCCGGAACTCGCTTACCAGCGTTGTGCTCTCTCCGGCCACCGCCTCGCCCACCAGCACCAGCACTCCCAGCGCCAGGACCGCGCTCCCGACGAGGGACGACGCGACGGCGAGCGGGCGCGGCATCACCCGCTCCAGCAGGTCGACGAGGGGACGCAGGAGCGCGGTGACGACCAGACCGAGGAAGACGGCGACGCCGATCTCGTGGAACTGTCCCAGTACGGCGAAGACCGCGTACACGACGGCGCCGACGGCGAGCAGGCGCCACGCGTATGCGGCGGTCCTGCGCAGGAGCGGGTACACCGAGGGCGAAGTGCCTGGCTGCATGAGCATGCGCTTCCCGCTCCCGCCTCCAGGCACCACGCCCTCGCCCCACGTTCGCCCGACGGGTCCAAGGAGAGGGGTGACGGCGCGAACACCCGCCCCACCCCTGCGCCCCACCCCGTCTCAGCTCAGCGCGCTCTTCCCCTGCCACTGCGCCCACGACACGTTCCACGCACCGAAGCCGTTCCCCGGCGCGACCACACCCTTCGTGTCCTTGCCCGTGATCTCGAACGGGTCGCCCGGCCGTACCTGTCCGTAGAACCAGGCCGCGTCCGCGTCGCTCATCCCTATGCAGCCCGAACTGCGGTTGTCGTTGCCGAAATAGCGGGCGTTCCACGGGGCGGCGTGGGCGTACATGCCCGACCAGGTCAGCCGCATCGAGTAGTCGACCATCTTGTTGTAGGCGTCGGCGAGGCCGACCGTCTCGGAGTTCATGTTGATCGTGCCCTCCTTGGCCATGAGGACGGCGGTTCCGCGCCAGGAGCGCTTGTCGCCGCCGGGCGTGCCACCGGAGACCGGGATGCGCCGCACGGTCCTGCCGTCGCGTACGAGCGTGAGCCGATGGTTGTCGAGGTCGACCTCGACGATCTGCCGGGCGCCGACGGTGAAGGTGGTCGTGTAGTCGCGCACGAACCAGCCGCCGTCCGTGCCCGAGTCGGTGCCGTTCAGTTCGGCGTCCAGAGTGACCTTGGTACCGGGTTTCCAGTACTCCTTCGGCCGCCAGTCCACCCGGTCCCTGCCCGACCAGTCGCGCATCCAGCCCCAGGAGCCCTCGGTGTCGTTCGAGGTGGTGATCCTGAGCTGCTTCTCGACCTCCGCCCGGTTCTTGACGGGGTTGTCGAAGACGAGCGAGATGGGCTGGGCGATACCGACGGTGGCGCCGGCGCCCGGCCGCCAGTCGACCTTGTTGACCTTGTCCGCCGGGGCCGTGGTGAACGAGGCCTCGGTCCTGCCCGCGGTACCGCCCACCGTCCGGGTCGCCGCCGTGACCGCGTACGCCGTGCCGGGCGCCGCCTTGCGGTCCGAGATCCATGACGTGCCGTCGCGGGCGACCTTGCCGGCGAGTCTGCGGCCCTCGCCGTCGGTGACGGTCACCGAGGTGAGACGGCCGTGCCGTGCGGTGACCGTCACGGGCTCGCCCGCCTTTGCCCGTTCTCCTGTGGGGGTGACGGTGACGGTGACCGGGCGGTCGTCGGCGGTCCTGGTCGCCCCGGTGTCCGAGGCGGTGGGAGAGCCACTCGAAGAGCAGGCGGCGAGCGGTGCCAGCAGCGCGGCCGCGACGGCAGCTTGTACCCGGGCGTGGGCGCGTACACGTGTGCGGTGCAACAGAACCTCCGTGACGGAACTGAACGAGCCTGGATCGGCGGACATTCGTGACTGTAGAGCCGGAAAACTCCAGGTCAGCGGCTACGGAGCTGTGTGACGACGACTGGTGACGAACGGTCATGGTCCGGTCACATTCACCGCTCGGGGCGGTCATGGGCCGCTGTGAGCATCTTGTGTGTCCCCGCGACAGGCCCGGGGAGAAGGAGAGGCTCAGACTGTGTCAGCGCTGCTTGTGCCGCCCGGCCGCCATGACCGAGAACGGAACCGGGACCTCGCCCTGGGACCCGTCACCGCCGAGGCCTACCGCGCCTTCCTCGCGTCCCCCGCAGGCGCGGCACTCGGCGCCGGCTTTCTCCAGTGCCCGTCCTGGGCCGGCGTCAAGGACGGCTGGCGCGCCCAGCTGGTCGGCTGGGGACCGGACCCCGACGCCGGTGAGCTGACCGGGGTCGCGCTGGTGCTGCTGCGGCAGTTCCCCGGCACCCGCAAGTACTTCGCCTACCTTCCCGAAGGCCCCGTCGTCGACTGGCGCGACCCGGACATCGACGGCTGGCTCACCCCCCTGTTGGAGCATCTGCGCCGGTTGGGCGCCTTCGCCGTCCGCATCGGCCCCTCGCCCGCGTACCGGCGCTGGGACGCCGCCCTGCTCAAGTCGCTCACCGGTCCGGGCCGGCGCCTGGCCGACGTCCTCGCCAGCGAGGTCGACCCGCTCGGCACCGCCGTCGCCGAGCGGCTGCGCGCCCGGGGCTGGCGCCGCTGCGGTGGTGACGGGACCGGGGACGACGGTGATGCCCAGCCCCGCCATGTCTTCCGGGTGCCGCTCGGCGGACGCACCACCGAGGACCTGTGGTCCGGGCTCAACCAGGAGTGGCGCCGCAACGTCCGGCGTGCCCGGAAGGAGGGCGTGGAGGTGATGGTGGGCAGCGCGGCCGAGCTTCCCGAGTTCTACCGGCTGCTGCGCGTCACCGAGGAGCGTGACGGTTTCCGGCTCGGCCGCTCGCTCGCGTACTACGAGCGTCAGTACCGGGCACTCAACGCGGAGGAGCCGGGCCGGATGAAGCTGTACCTCGCCCGGCACCGCGGGGAGATACTCGCCGCCCACACGATGATCACCGTGGGCGGCAGAGTCTGGTACCAGACCGGTGCCTCGGCCGACCACCGCCGCGAGGTCCGGCCCTCCAACGCCCTGCAGTGGCGGATGCTGCTGGACGCCCACGCCGTCGGCGCTGACGTCTACGACATGCGCGGGGTACCCTCCACTCTCGACCCTGACGAACGTGCGTACGGACTGCTGCGGTGGAAGCTCGGCACCGGCGGACAGGTCGTCGAGACGTTGGGGGAATGGGAGAGACCCTTGGGCGGCGCCGCCAACCAGACGCTTTACCGCGCCTTCCAGGCGTACCTGAACCGCCGATGAAGCGGACTACACGGGCGGCCGAGGGAACGGACAGCGGCGGTTCCGGTGCGGACCACACCAAGAGTGTCCCGCACACCGGCGCGGACGCCACCGTGCCCCGCGCCCGGCACGGCGAGCAGTCCATTGCAGGCGCAGGCGCAGGCGCAGGCGTCGTCGCCGATCCTGACAAGCCCGCCCCTCACACCCCCGGCGACGCGCCCGAGCCGCCCTCCGCGGCCCGCAGCAGCGCCGTCATGGCCGCCGGATCCATCGTGTCCCGGGCCACCGGATTCGCCCGGTCCGCCGTGGTCGCCGCGGCGCTCGGCACCATCGGGCCGACCGCCGACGGTTACGCGGTCGGCAACTCCCTGCCCACCATCGTCTACATGCTGCTCCTCGGCGGCGCCCTGAACGCCGTCTTCGTGCCGGAGCTGGTCAAGGCCGCCAAGGAGCACGCCGACGGCGGCGCCGCGTACACCGACCGGCTCGTCACCGTCTGCGTCGCCGCCCTGCTGGCGATCACCGCCGCCGCGGTGTGGGCGGCCCCCGCGATCGTCGGCCTGTACACCGACTACGTCGGCGAACAGGCGGCCATGACGATCGCGTTCGCCCGCTACTGCCTGCCCCAGATCTTCTTCCTCGGACTGTTCACGCTGCTCGGCCAGGTGCTCAACGCACGTGGCCGGTTCGGCGCGATGATGTGGGCGCCGGTCCTCAACAACCTCGTCGTCATGACCGTCTTCGGTCTGTATCTCGCGCTGGCCATGGGCGGCGGGGACAGGCTCACCGCGACCGAGACCGCGGTGCTCGGCTGGGGTACGACCGCGGGTATCGCCGTCCAGGCGCTCGCCCTGGTGCCCGCCCTGCGCGCGGCCCGCTTCCGCTGGCGGCCCCGCTTCGACTGGCGCGGCAGCGGACTGACCCGCCCGCTGCGGGCGGCCGGCTGGCTCGTGCTCCTGGTCCTGGCCAACCAGGCCGCCTACTGGGTCACGACCCGGCTGGCCACGAACGCGGGCGTCGAGGGCGGCCCCGGATTCAGCGCGTACAACAACGCGTATGCCCTGTGGGCCGTACCGCACGGCATCATCACGGTCTCCCTGGTGACGGCGCTGATGCCCCGGATGAGCGCCGCGGCCGCCGACGCGGACACCGCGGCCGTACGACGCGACGTCTCGCACGCCCTGCGCGCTTCCGCGTCCGCCGTCGTACCCGCCGCCTGCATGCTGTTCGCGCTCGCCCAGCCGGTGATGGCCCTCGTCTTCGGGTACGGCAGGACCAGCGCCGGCGACACGGCAGCCATGGCCGGGATCCTCATGGCCTTCGCGCCCGGACTCGTCGCCATGTCGGGCCAGTACGTCCTGTCGCGCACCTTCTACGCGCTCTCCGACACCCGTACGCCCTTCCTGCTCAACCTGGTGATCGTCGCCGTCAACGCGGGACTGTCCCTGGCCGCCGCCCAACTGCTGCCGGCCCGCTGGGCCGTGACAGGGATGGCGGCGGCGTACTCGCTGGCGCTGTGCGCGGGCTGGGCGGTGACGGCCCGGGTGCTGAGCCGGCGGCTCGCCGTCGCCCGGCCGCTGCGGTCGTCCGCCGCCGTCGCGCACGTACGGCTGCTCCTCGCCGCCGTGCCCGCCACCGTGCTGGGCCACCTGGCGGCCTTCGGCGCCGCACGGGCGGGGGCCCTGGCCGCCACGGCCGCCGGCGCGGCAGCCGTGGCCCTCACCTTCGCCCTGCTCGCCCGTCCGCTGCGCCTCACCGAACTCGACGCCCTGCTCTCCGGCCTGCGCCGGCGAGTCACCCGGTCCTGACCACCACCGAGGGAGACTGCTGATGCCCCGCGTGCTCCTCATCGAGGACGACCCCTCCGTACGCGAAGGAGTCGAACTCGGTCTGCGCCGCCGCGGCCACGAGGTACGGGCGGCCGCGACCGGCGAGGCCGGCCTCGCCGCGCTGATCGAGTTCCGCCCCGACCTGCTGTTGCTGGACCTGATGCTGCCCGGCATGAACGGCGTCCAGGTCTGCCGCCGGGTCCGCGAGAACAGCCAGCTGCCGATCATCATGCTCACCGCGCGCGGCGACGACTTCGACGTGGTCATCGGCCTGGAGGCCGGTGCCGACGACTACATCGTCAAGCCCGCCCGTACCGAGGTGATCGAGGCCCGCATCCGCGCCGTGCTGCGCCGTATCGAGGACGCCGGCCCGGGCCGTCCGTCCATCGAGGTCTACGGCGAGCTGGCCATCGACCGGGCCGGACTGACCGTCACCAAGGCCGGCAAGCGGCTGCCGCTGGCGCCCTCCGAGCTGAAACTCCTGCTGCACCTCTCCTCCGCCCCGGAGCAGGTGTTCAGCAGGCAGCAACTGCTGGAGCACGTCTGGGAGCACAGCTACCACGCCGACGCGCGCCTGGTCGACGCCTGCGTCAGGCGCCTCCGCAGCAAGATCGAGGACGAGGACGGCACCCCTCGCTACGTCCAGACCCTGCGGGGCTTCGGCTACCGCTTCGGACCGCTGTGATCACCGGACACGCACCCGGGCCCGGCGGTGGCGGGACGCCGGCCGGTGCGCAGGCGCCGGAGGTGCGGCGTCCGAGCCGGTCGCCGCTGCGGCGGATGCGGTCCTGGGCGTTCGGGCTGCGCGTGCGGCTGGTGCTGTCCTTCCTGCTGGTCGCCGCCGTCAGCGCCGGGACCACCGCCGCGCTGACCTACCGCGAGGCCCGTAGCGCCCTGCTGCAGACCGCCCAGGACACCGCGGTGTCGTCGTTCCGCGACCAGGTCCAGCAGACGGGCTGGGGACTGCCCGTGCAGCGGGAGGGCCTGGAGGAGGTTTTGCGCGACCTCGCCCGCAAGGGCAAACCACGCACCTGGGTGGTCTTCGCCGAGTACGGCTCGCTCCGCGCCTCCTCCGGCGAGAGCCCTGTCTCCACCGTCATCACGCCCGAGCTGCGCCGCGCCGCGCGGGCCAACCCCAACGGCAGCTTCGAGCGGGTCGTCAAGGACGGCGTCCCGTACCTCACCATCGCCATGCCCACGGTCTTCAAGGCGAGCCCCGACAGCGTGCTGCCCACCGGGCTCGTCCTCTACGCCGTCATGCGGATGACCGACGAGCAGGTCAACGTCGAGGCGCTGGTCACGGCCGCGCGGGACGGTGCCCTGCCCGGCCTCGCCGTCTCCTTGATACCCGGCCTGATCGCCTCGCGCAGCGTGCTGCGCCCCGTACGCAATCTGCGCCGGGCCGCCCAGAGCATGGGCAGCGGCAGGCTCGACACCCGGATCCCGGTGCGGGGCAGTGACGAACTGGCCGATCTGGCGCACACCTTCAACGAGTCCGCGGGCCAACTCGAACGCTCGGTGCAGGAACTGCGCGAGGCCGAGGCACGCGCCCGCCGCTTCGCCGCCGACGTCTCGCACGAACTGCGCACCCCGCTCGCCGGAATGCTCGCCGTCACCGAGGTCCTCGACGAGGACGCCGACGGGCTGGACGCCGACACCGCCCGCGCGGTCCGGCTGGTCAGCACCGAGACCGGAAAGCTCGCCGTGCTCGTCGAGGATCTGATGGAGATCTCCCGCTTCGACGCCCGCGCGGCCGAGCTGAACGCCGACGAGGTCGACGTCGCGGAGGCCCTCCGCAAGACCCTGCAGAGCCGGCAGTGGACCGACGGCCGGGTCCGCACCGAACTGCCCGATGGCATCCGCGCCCGGCTGGACCCGCGCCGCTTCGACGTCGTCGTCGCCAACCTCGTCGGCAACGCCCTGCGGCACGGCAGCGCGCCCGTCACCGTACGGCTGCGCAGCGAGGCGCGCCCCGAGGGCCCGCCCGTGCTGATCACCGAGGTCGCCGACAGCGGACCGGGGATCCGGCCGGAGGCGCTTCCGCACATCTTCGACCGCTTCTACAAGGCCGACGCCGCCCGTACCCGCTCGGCGGGCAGCGGCCTGGGACTGGCGATCACACGGGAGAACGTGAGGCTGCACGGCGGAACGATCCGTGCGGGGAACCTGCCCGGGGGCGGTGCCGTCTTCACTGTGGAGATACCGCTCCACGCGGAGGAGGCCGGCGGATGAGGGGTGCGCGAACGCGCCGACGCGCAGCAGCTGTCGCCGTGCCGGCGGCCGCGCTGCTGCTCGGTGGCTGCGGCATCCAGGAGACCGATGTCATCGCGGCGGGCAGTCCCGCCACCGTCCAGGCCTTCCTGAACCGCGACTCCGACATGCTGCTCTTCTTCCGCTCGCCCGACGGGGACCTGCTTCCCGTGCTGCGGACGACCAAGGCGGCCGGCGGGTTCGGCTCCGAATATCAGGACCTCTCCGGCGCGCAGCCTGGGCCCGCGGGGACGGAAGAGGCGGTTCTCGCGCTGCTCGGCGGCCCGGGGGAGAACGGCCGTGCCGCCGGACTCGGGACCTCACTTCCGCCTGCCGACCCCGGCGGGACCGTCACGGTCGAGGTCTCCCCGGGCGGCCTCGTCACCGCCGACGTGCCCGTCGCCCTGGGCGGACTGGACAGTACCGCACGGCGCCAGTTGATCTGCACGATCGCCTACAGCCAGGACGTCGACGGGCAGGTCACCGTCCGCCTGAGGGGACAGGACGCCGTGTCGGAGTCCGGCACCTGTGGCCTCGCCCCCGGCACCCTGCCCGACTCCGTGGAAATGCGGGCCCGGACAGCACCGCCCGACGCGACGGGCCAGTCGGACTCACCTGGTCCGGGCGGGAGAACACTATGAACGCAAAACCCAAGGTTGTGTTCCCGCACCTGGTCGCTTCATAGCATCACGGCTCGCGCTGTGAGGTAGGCGCCGAGCGACTAGGAGCGGCACAGTGGACCATCCAAGAACGGCCTTTCGCATCTTCCGGCAGTCGCGTGGCCCGGGGCGGCCCCGCCTGAGGCTGGTCGTGGGCCTCGCCGCGGCGGTGGCCGGCACCCTCGTGAACGTGCCCGCCGCCCAGGCGGAGGTGGCCCGGCCGGCCTCCGTCGCCTGTCCCTCCGGACTTGAGGACAAGGCCACTTGCTACACCGGGCAGGACGCGAACGGCGCCTACTACGCCATCGCCGTCCCCAAGCACTGGAACCGCTCGCTCGTCGTCCACGCCCACGGCGGACCCGACCTGGGCGACGGTTCCGACCCCGAGCGCAGCCTCGGTGACCTGGGTCGCTGGCAGGTCATGGTGGACCAGGGCTATGCCTGGGCCGGTTCGTCGTACCGCCGGGGTGGCTACGGCACCAGGATGGGCGCCATCGACACCGAGAACCTCCGCCGCCTGTTCGTAGGGGAGTTCGGCCGGCCGAAAAGGACGTATGTGCACGGCCAGTCCTGGGGCGGCGACGTGGCCGCCAAGGTGGCGGAGATGTACGGCAGTCGCGGAGGCCCCTACGACGGCGCGCTGCTCACCAACGGCGTCCTCGGCGGCGGCTCGCGCGGCTACGACTACCGGGTGGATCTGCGCGTGGTCTACCAGTACTACTGCGACAACCTGCCCCGTCCGAGCGAGCCGCGGTATCCGCTGTGGCAGGGGCTCCGCCCCGAGTCCACGCTGACGACCGCCGGCCTGCGCGCCCGGCTCCAGGAGTGCACCGGATACGAGTCCCCGCCGGCGGAACGTACCGCGCTCCAGCAGCGCAACCTGGACGACATCCTCGCCGTGACGCGGATCCCGGAACGCACGCTGGAGTCACATCTGCGCTTCGCCGTCTTCACCTTCCGGGACATCGTGCACAAGCGTCTCGGCGACCGCAATCCGTTCTCCAACCGGGGTGTGCGGTATTCCGGTTCGCACGACGACAAGGCGCTCAACGCCGGAGTCGAGCGGTTCTCCGCCGACCCCACGGCCGTCCGCGACCTGTCCTACGACAGTGACCTCACCGGACGGGTGGAGATTCCCGTTCTCACCCTCCACGTCATCGACGACCCCACGGCGTTCGTCGAGCACGAGGCCGCCTACCGCGACACCCTCGCCGGCGCCCACCGGGACAGGCACCTCGTGCAGACCTTCACGAACGAGCAGGAGCACAGCGAGCTGAGCGACTCCGAGTACGCCAACTCCCTGACGGCGCTCGACACCTGGGTGCGCACCGGCAGGAAGCCCACGCCGAGGTCGATCGCCGCCTCCTGCGCCGCGTTCGACCGCACCTACGGGACCGGCTGCTTCTACGACCCGGAGTTCCGGCCGTCTCCCTACGCCTCGCGTGTCAGGCCACGGCCGGGGGGCTGGAGCTGGCCGGCCATGACCGCCGCCCAGGAGAAGGCGTGGAGCCGCGTCGAGGGCGTGGGCATCGCCCCCTGACGCGGCCCTGGAGCCCCGCGGCCCGGGGGGGGGGGGGGCCCCCCGCCGCTTGGGGGGCTGGGTTCTCAGCACCAGCCGATGCTGTGGGTTCCAGGGAGCCGGCTGCGCGCGCCGGTGGCCGGCTGTGGCGGCTGTGCGGGCCCGAGGGAGGGGCTGAGGAGGGGTCGGCTCAGTACCAGCCGTTGGACTGCCAGAAGTTCCAGGCGCCGACCGGGCTGCCGTAGCGGGACTTCATGTAGTCCAGGCCCCACTCGATCTGGGTCTGGGCGTTGGTCTTCCAGTCCGAACCGGCGGTGGCCATCTTGTTGCCGGGCAGGGCCTGGACCAGGCCGTAGGCGCCGGAGGACGCGTTGGTGGCGTCGACGTCCCAGCCGCTCTCGTGCTCGACGATCTTGCTGAAGGCGTTGTACTGGGCGGCGTCCGGGATCATCTTCTTCGCGATCGCCTGGGCCTGGGAGGGGGAGGCGGCCGGCGCGGCGTGGGCCGGGGCGGCGGAGAGCGCCATGCCCGCGGCGGCAGCGGCGACGACGGCGCCGGTGAGGGCCTTCTTGGGGGCGGCGATGCGGCGGAGGACGGAGAGGGACACGGGCGAAGCCTTTCCTCGGGGACGGGGGGTGCCGCGACACACCGGAACCACGCGACACGCGGTGGAGGTGTGCGTCGGCGCCGAGGCCCAGGGGGCTTGTCGGCGCCTTGCGACGTCGTCCAGAGAAGCAGCCGAGCGAAGTGTCCGCAATGACCGCTTTTACTAGTTGCGACCGCATCCGAGGCAAAGGTCCCTCGTGTGACGTGGCTCTCAATCCCCAGGTCAGGGGCCCTGATGCCGCGTACATGACAGGCCTGCGGATCTACTACCGCGGTTCGTTGGTGACGTGCGTCATGTGGGGTGCTTCACCGCCCGTGTGACCGTCCGTGCGCGGGCTCTCACCCTGCGATGACGACGGGGGAGGGGCGAATGTGACCGGCGTCTCGAAGGCGGCGCGGCGCGTGGCCCGGCGCAGTGCCCTGAGGACCGCCGGGCCGAGCGTGACGGTGAGGACGACCGTGACGACCGCCCGGCCCAGGTCCCAGCCGAGGGAGGTGGCCAGGCAGTACGCCAGGAACCGGGCCAGGTTGGCGGGGACCGGCGCGTCCGGGTCGAAGGCGATGTTCGAGGCCAGCGCGCCCATGAAGGGCCAGCCCGCGAGGTTCATGATCGTGCCGTAGGCGAAGGCCGCCAGGAAGCCGTAGCAGGCCAGGAGCAGCAGCTCGGCGCGGCCCCGCAGCCGGTCCGGCGCCGGGAGCAGGCCCGCGGCCATCGTGAACCAGCCCATCGCCAGCATCTGGAACGGCATCCACGGGCCCACCCCGCCCGTGAGCAGGGCCGACGCGAACATGGTGATCCCCCCGAGCACGAACCCGAAGCCCGGCCCGAGCACGCGTCCGCTCAGCACCATCAGGAAGAACATCGGCTCGATGCCCGCCGTACCGGCGCCGATGGGCCGAAGCGCCGCCCCCGTCGCCGCCAGCACACCGAGCATGGCCACGGCCTTCGGACCGAGCCCCGACTCCGAGATCGTCGCCGCCACCACTCCTATGAGGAGGACCAGCAGACCCGCGAACAGCCACGGCGCGTCCTGGGCGTGCGCGGCCACCTGGGAGGTGGGCGGCGCGAGGAACGGCCAGAAGAAGGCGGCGCCACCGACCGCGCTGGTGAAAGTGAGGGCGACGAGGGAACGGGGGCCGAGGCGGACGGGACCGGTCATGACAGCGCCTCCCTCACCTGGGGCACCGTGAGCCACCGCTGCGGGGCGAGGATCTTGGTGACCTGCGGGGCGAAGGAAGGGGACGAGACGACCACGTCCGCCGTCGGGCCGTCCGCGATCACCTCGCCCTCGGCCAGCAGGACCACCCGGTGGGCCAGCTCGGCGGCCAGCTCCACGTCGTGCGTGGCCAGGACGACCGCGTGCCCCTCGGCGGCCAGCCCCCGCACCAGCGTGACCAGACGGGACTTCGCCGCGTAGTCCAGGCCCCGGGTCGGTTCGTCCAGGAGCAGCAGCGGCGGGCGGGCGGTGAGGACGACCGCCAGCGCGAGCGTGAGGCGCTGGCCCTCCGAGAGGTCGCGCGGGTGCGCGCCGTCGGTGATTCCGGGAAGCAGCTCCGACACCAGCGCCCGGCAGGTGCCGGGCTCGGCGCCCGCGTCGGCGTCGGCCGCCGCGCACTCGGCGGCGACCGTCTCGGCGTAGAGCAGGTCGCGTGGCTCCTGCGGCACGAGGCCGACCCGGCGTACGAGTTCGGGGGGCGGGGTGCGGTGCGGGGTCGCGTCGCCCACGCGGACGCTTCCGGAAGACGGCTGGACGAGACCCACCAGGGTGCTGAGCAGCGTGGACTTTCCGGCGCCGTTGCGGCCCATGAGGGCGATGGTCTCGCCGGGGGAGACGGTCAGGTCGATGTGGCGCAGGGCGGGGACGCGGCCGCGGGTGACGGCGAGGGCTTGTACTTCGGCGGCGTACGGCGAGGCCGGAGGGGCGAGAGGGCGTCTGCGCCGGAACCGCCGGTGAGGGGCGCCCCAGGTCTCGGGGGGTGCGGATCGATCGCGGGTGCGGGTCCCGTGTGGCTGGTCACGCGGTTCCCCGCGCCCCCGGGAGGCGACGGTGTCCCGTCCCTCAAGTTGTCGGCGCAGGTCCGCGGCCCGTCTCCGGGCGTCCCGGACCGTGAGAGGGAGGGGGGACCATCCCGCCAGGCGGCCGAGGTCCACGACCGGCGGGTACACCGGGGACACGGCCATCATCTCGGCCGGGGTGCCCAGGAGTGGGGCCGCTCCCGGAGCCGGGAGGAGGGCGACCTGGTCGGCGTACTGGACGACGCGCTCCAGGCGGTGCTCGGCCATCAGGACCGTCGTCCCGAGGTCGTGCACGAGGCGCTGGAGGACGGCGAGTACCTCCTCGGCGGCGGCCGGGTCGAGCGCGGAGGTCGGCTCGTCCAGGACGAGCACGCTCGGGTGCGGGGTGAGGACCGAGCCGATCGCGACGCGCTGCCGCTGGCCGCCGGAGAGGGTGGCGATCGGGCGGTGGCGCAGATCGGCGAGACCGAGCAGGTCGAGGGTCTCCTCGACGCGGCGGCGCATCACGTCCGGGGCGAGGCCCAGCGACTCCATGCCGTAGGCGAGTTCGTCCTCGACCGTGTCCGTGACGAAGTGCGCGAGGGGGTCCTGGCCGACCGTGCCCACGACGTCGGCGAGTTCGCGCGGCTTGTGGGTGCGGGTGTCGCGGCCGGCGACCGTGACCCGGCCGCGCAGGGTGCCGCCCGTGAAGTGCGGGACCAGGCCGCTGACCGCGCCGAGAAGGGTGGACTTGCCGACCCCGGACGGGCCGACGAGCAGGACGAGTTCGCCTTCCGGGACCTCGAAGTCCACGCCCTGGACAGTGGGTTCGGCCGCTCGGTCGTAGGTCACGGAGACGTCCTCGAAGCGGATCATGAGGGCTTCTCCTCGGATTCCTCAGGAGCGGGTCGTGCCGATGTGGGCGGCTCGGGAGCGGGGGTGACGAACACCGGGAGCAGGCCAAGGAGTACGGCCGCGGCGGGCAGGAGCGGCAGGGTGGGGGGGACCAGCGGGATCACGCCCGGGTGCAGGGCCGCGGGGTCGGCGGAGGCCGCGAGGGTCAGCAGGACGGCGACCGCGACGCCGGAGGCGGCGACCAGGCAGGAACGGGCGTTCCAGGTGTCGGGGCGGTAGCGGGTGCGGGGGGTGCGACGGCCGCCCAGCCAGAGGCCGGCGAGCGCGGCGGCGAGACCGGCGAGCAGGACGGGCAGGCCGTAGGTGCCGCCTTCCGCGGTGAGCAGTCCGTACGTTCCGGCGCAGACGCCGAGCAGACCGGTGAGCGTGAGGGCGGCGGTCGTACGGCGGACGGCGGGCGGCACCCGCGCGGTACGGCCGTAGCCGCGGGCGTCCATGGCGGCGGCGAGGGCGACGGAGCGTTCGAGGGCGCCTTCGAGGACGGGGAGGCCCACCTGGAGCAGGCCCCGCAGGCCCTTGTCCGGGCGGCCGCGCAGACGGCGGGCGGCGCGCAGGCGCTGGGCGTCGGCGATGAGGTGCGGGGCGAAGGTGAGCGCCACGACAACGGCCACCCCCATCTCGTAGAGCGCGCCCGGGAGGGACTTGAGGAGGCGGGTGGGGCTGGCGAGGGCGTTGGCCGAGCCGACGCAGATCAGGAGGGTGGCCAGTTTCAGGCCGTCGTACAGGGCGAAGACGAGGGTCTCGGCGGTGACCCGGCCACCCAGGCGGATGCCCTGCGCCCAGGCCGGTAGGGGGACTTCGGGGAGGGTGAGAAGGGTGTGGGAGCCGGGGAGCGGGGAGCCGAGGGTGACGGCGAAGAGAAGACGGACGAACAGCACGGCGAGGGCGAGCTTGACGAAGGCGCCGTAGGAGCGGGCCCAAGGGGTGTGGGGGCGGCGAGTGGTGACGACGTAGGCCGAGACCGTGACGAGGAGGGCGAGGAGGAGGGGGTTGGTGGTGCGGGTGGCCGCGGTGCCCAGGGCCAGGGACCAGAGCCACCAGGCACCGGGGTGGACGGGTACGGAGTGCCGGCGTCGGGGGGTGGGGTGGACGTGCAGGCAGTGCCGGCGCCGGGGGGTGGGGTGGACGTGCAGGGAGTGCCGGCGCCGAGGGGCGGGGACGCCCACCCGCGCCGGCGGGATGCCCCGCCCGTCCGCCCCCGAGCCCGTGTCAGCCATGTCTGTGCCGGCGGGCCTGCCAGCCGGCTGCCGCGCCCAGTACCGCCACCGCCGCCACCCCGGCGACGATGCCAAGCGACGGGCCGCCGCCGCTCTCGTCCTCCGATGCCCGCGACGCCTTCCTCTCCGACGAGACCTGCTCCCCGCAGCCCCTCTCCGGATAGCCGCCGATCGCGCACAACAGGGCGTTGGCGTCGTAGCGCAGAGGCTTGGCGACCGCCGCCAGGGCGTCCGCCGTCGTCGCGTCCGGGGCGAGCCGGGCGCAGGCCGTGCGGGACGCGGGCGGGGTCTCGCCGGAGGGAGCGTCCGACGCCGTGCCGAAGTCGATGACCAGGGCCACCCGCTTCAGACCGTCCCGCGCGGGGGTGCCGGCGCAGATCGTCGTGAAGCCGGCCTCGCCGCGCGGCTGGGAGGCGTCCTGGGAGTCCTCGCTGACGGCGAAGCGGAAGCCCTGGACGGAGCGGTCGGCGGGGCGGGCGGTGGAGGGACCCTGGGTGGCGTACGTCCACGCCTTGCCCTCGCGCTCCCAGAACGACCAGTAGCGGTAGCCGGTGGCCTGGGCCGGGCCCGTACCGCCCGCCAGGGCGATCAGGAGGGCGGTGAGCAGGAGCGCCGCACGGCGGGTCACGGCTGCTGCTTCCGGTTCCGGCCGCTGAGCAGGAAGCCGATGCCGACACCGGCGACCAGGCAGACACCGACGTACCACCAGACACCGAAGCCGTCCTCCGACTCGGACTTGGCGTCGCTGTCCGCGGCGGCGGTCTGCTTCGCGGCCTGCGGGGCGGGCCCCGACGCGCCCAGCAGCCGCACGAGGTCCGTGCCGCCGAAGTCGCGCGGGTCGGCGCCGGCCGCGTGCGCGGCGAGGATCAGCTGGGCGTGGGCGGCGGGGCCGCTCTGCCTGGCCCACGTGGTGGCGTTCCGCTCGAGCCACTTGAGCGGCCCGGCCGCCTGTGCGGCGCCGCCCTGGGCGGCGAGGGCCACGACGGCGTCGGCGGTGTTGCCGTAGTCGGGCTGGTCCTCGGCACCGGCGAGCGCCGACATGAGGTGGCCGTCCGCGGCGAGGGCGTCGGCGAGGTAGGAGGCGCCGTTCGCGGCGGCCTGCTCGGGCGTGAGGTCGTCGCCGTCGGTGCAGGAGGGCGCGGCCCCGGTGCCGGCGGCCTCGGCGGTCAGGCCCTTGCCGAGCGCGCCCAGCACACCGGCCGCGGTGGCGTCCGCGTTGGCGGCGAGGGCACCCTTCTCGTCGGGCTGGTAGGCGAAGGCGCCGGCGCCCTTGCCGTCGTCGCACGGTATGGCGAACGCGAGCAGGGCGTCGTAGGCGGACCTGCCGCCCTTGACGACGTTCTTCGGCTTTTCGCCGGCGGCGGAGAGGGCGCCTATCACGAGGGAGGTCGAGTTGGCGTCGCTGGGGCTGCCGGCGGTGTAGCCCCAGCCGCCGTCCTTGTTCTGCGCGGACTTCAGCCACGTGACGGCCTTGCCGGTGACGGCGTCGTGCCCGCCGAGCGCGGCGAGCGCCTGCACGGCGGCGGAGGTCATGTTGGTGTCGACCGGCGTCTTGGCGTCGCAGGCCTTGGCGGTGTCGGCGCGGTACGGCGCGAACGCGCCGTCGGCGCACTGCTGTCCGGCGAGCCAGTCCACGGCCGAGGCGGCGGGCCGCACGCCGACGGCGTCCTGGGCGAGCAGGGCGAGCGACTGGCGCCACACGCCGTCGTAGGTCGGGTCGCCCGTGCCGTACAGGCCCGAGGGCAGCGACGGCGAGGGGCTCGCGGCGTGGGCGACCGGGGTCGCGGCGGCACCGATCACTGCGGTGACGGCCAGGGCCGCTGCGCTGCGGCGGACGACATTCATGATCGGCGGGTGCCTCTCCCTGCGGGGGAGCCGCGCAGCACGGGCAACCCCCGGGCGGCTCGGCTCCGTATACCTCGACGGTGCCGTACACCGGCCGGTTGCCGGTGCACTTGAGCCGGTCACGCTTCCGTGCGGGGCGGTCCGGCTCACAGCCTCGGCTGCTCACGGTTGCGGGTCAGCGCCGGATTTGCACCGGCTTTCCCCCGTACGGGTGTGATGACGACCGGGCCACTCTACCCGCCCGTAGCCGAACCCCCCGTGGGGCGCCGGTCACACCCGGCCGGGCCTAGGCCCGGGTCTGACCAGGCCGCCGCACGGCAGCGGCCGACCGGGCCGGACTCGTGGCGGAACCAGGTCGAGTCGATCTCGCGGCCGTCGCGCAAGGTGTGCCGGGGCGGCCCCTCGGCCGGGACGAAGCCCGCCCGCGTGAGGGCGCCCCGGCTGGCCGCGTTGGTCGCCTCGGTCCCCGCGTGGACGGTGTCCATGCCGAAGTGGGCGTGGCCGAGCAGCGCGCCCGCGTGGAACAGTTCCGCGCCGAGACCCAGGCCACGGGCGTGAGGGGCGAGCCAGCCGCCCGTCTGGCCGTCGGCGTGGTTCAACTGGAGGGCTCCCGCGTAACGGCCGTCGTCCCGGCGTACCGCCACCAGGACCGTGACGTCCGCCCCGGGGTCGAGTTCGAAGGTCGCGAGCAGCTCCCGTGGGAGCCTCCGGTCGCTGTCGCCCGGGCGCATGCGCACCAGCGTCTCGCGGAGCCGGATGTCGGCCACGATCTCCTCGTCCCGCAGCCCGAGCCACCGCTGGGCCCCGCCGTCCGACCCGGTCGCGATCGCGGCCACCAGGTCCAGTTGCGTCGCCGGCGTGTGGAGCAGCAGACGTTCGGTGTGCACCGTGTGCCGGCCGAGCGCGCACGGCGCCGGCACGGCGGGCGCCGGAACGGCCCTGCGGCGCCGTAGTCGCGGCCACGCCATGCGAACTCCCGTGGAGGACAAGGGATGAGAGAAGGGGTCAGGACGTACGAGCGGCGGTGGCCGCCGTCGTCCGGGGACCGGGCCGAATCTACCGGAGGTCCGGCCCGGGCTCGTCCCGGTGCCGCGAAGGCCTCAGACCGCCACGTACGTGACCGGATCGCTCCCCGGCACCGCCTCCGCCCGCCCCAGCTTCACCAGGCGGCGCAGATGGGCCTCCGCCTCCGAGACGGCGATGTTGCGGGAACCGTAGGGGATATGGGCCCAGGGGCGGTTCCAGTCCATGCGCTCGGCGAGCTGCCAGGGGGTGAGGGGCTCGGTCAGGAGCACCAGCAGACCGGTGAGACGCGCCTCGTGATGGGTGAGCAACTCGGCCACCCGGGCAGGGGCGTCGGTGAAGGCGTGCTGGTGCGCCGGGAGGACCTCGGCGGGCCCGAGGCGGGCGACGCGCTCCAGGGAGGCCAGGTAGTCGCCGAGCGGATCGGTGACGGTCGTGTCGTCCGGGTCCTCGTACAGGCCGATGTGCGGGGTGATCCCGGGCAGCACGTGGTCGCCGGAGAACAGGCGGCCGTGGCCCGGGAGCCGGGCGGGGTGCTCCTCCTCCAGGTGCAGGCAGACATGGCCCGGCGTGTGGCCCGGCGTCCAGATCGCGCGCAGCCGGCGGCCGGGGAGGTCGAGCAGCTCGCCGGGGACGATCTCGCGGTCGGGGAGGGCGGGGGAGAGGCCGGGGAGGCGGCCGCGGGCGGCGCGCAGGGGGGCGATGTGGGCCTCGGGGGCGCCGGCCGCGGTGAGTTTGTCCGCCATGTACGAGAACCAGTGCTCGGGACGGGCCTCGTGTGTGCGGCGTACCACCGCCGCGTCCGCCGCGTGCATCGCGATCCACGCCCCCGACGCCTCCCGCACCCGGCCCGACAGGCCGTGGTGGTCGGGGTGGTGGTGGGTGACGACCACGCCGTGCACCTCGGCGGCCGAGGTGCCGCACGCCGCGAGCCCCGCGGCGAGGGCGTCCCAGGACGCCGGGTCGTCCCAGCCGGTGTCGATCAGCACCGGGCCGGCGTCCGTGTCGACGACGTGCACGAGGGTGTGGCCGAGGGGATTGTCCGGGATGGGGACTTTCAGGGACCGTACGCCGCCACCGTGGTCGTGCACCTGCGTCATGGGTTCCCCCGATCGCCACCGTGCGGTCACTATAACTAGAACACGTTTCCATGGGAGCCCGAGTCACCGGTTCCGGGCCGTGGACTCCTCCGGGGCGAGCTGGTATCAGTCTTCGTAGTCCGCATACCTGATGGAGCGTCAAGGGCGCGGCGTCGGGGATCAGGGAGGCAGTCGCCATGACGGAGCTCGTGGAACACGGACAGCTGTTCATCGGCGGGGAGTTGACCGATCCCCTCGGCAAGGACGTCATCGAGGTGATCTCCCCGCACACCGAGGAGGTCATCGGACGTGTGCCGCACGCCTCGGCGGAGGACGTGGACCGGGCGCTCGCGGCCGCCCGCCGGGCCTTCGACGAGGGGCCCTGGCCACGGATGTCCCTCGACGAGCGGATCGCGGTCGTCGGGCGGATCAAGGACGGCATCGCCGCCCGGCACGAGGAGATCGCCCGCGTGATCTCGTCCGAGAACGGGTCGCCGTACTCCTGGAGCGTCCTCGCGCAGGCGCTCGGCGCGATGATGGTCTGGGACGCGGCGATCCGGGTCGCCCGTGACTTCCCCTGCGAGGAGACGCGCGACGGCGTGCTCGGGCGGCTCCTCGTGCGGCGCGAACCGGTCGGGGTCGTCGCGGCGGTGGTGCCCTGGAACGTCCCGCAGTTCGTGGCCGCCGCCAAGCTCGCCCCCGCGCTGCTGACCGGCTGCACGGTCGTCCTCAAGCCCTCACCGGAGTCGCCGCTGGACGCGTATCTGCTCGGCGAGATCGCGCGGGAGGCCGGGCTCCCGGAGGGTGTGCTGTCGATCCTGCCCGCCGACCGTGAGGTGAGCGAGTACCTCGTCGGGCACCCCGCGATCGACAAGGTGTCGTTCACGGGTTCGGTGCCGGCGGGGCGGCGCGTGATGGAGGTCGCCGCGCGCAACCTGACCCGCGTCACCCTGGAGCTGGGCGGCAAGTCGGCGGCGGTCGTGCTGCCGGACGCGGACCTGGAGAGCGCCGTGGCCGGGATCGTGCCGGCGGCCTGGATGAACAACGGGCAGGCCTGTGTGGCGCAGACCCGGATCCTGCTGCCGCGCTCGCGCTACCCGGAGTTCGCGGAGGCGTTCGCGACGGCCGCGAGCGCGCTCGTCGTCGGCGACCCGCTGGACCCGGCGACGCAGGTGGGGCCGCTGGTCGCCCGGCGGCAGCAGCGGCGCAACCTCGACTACATCCGCATCGGCCAGGAGGAGGGCGCCAAGATCCTCACGGGCGGCGGGCGCCCGGCGGGCCTGGAGCGCGGCTGGTACGTCGAACCGACCCTCTTCGGGGACGTCGACAACTCCATGCGGATCGCCCGCGAGGAGATCTTCGGCCCGGTGATCTGCCTCCTGCCGTACGGCGACGAGGCCGAGGCCGTGAAGATCGCGAACGACTCCGAGTACGGGCTGAGCGGCAGCGTGTGGACCGCTGACGTGGGCCACGGCCTCGAGATCGCCCGCCAGGTCCGTACCGGCACGTACTCGGTGAACACCTTCAGCCTCGACATGCTCGGCCCGTTCGGCGGCTACAAGAACTCCGGCCTGGGGCGGGAGTTCGGCCCGGAGGGCTACGGCGAGTACCTCGAACACAAGATGATCCACCTGCCGTCCGGCTGGGAGGGCTGAGCCGTGGGCGATCGCTGGCAGGTTCAGGTCGACCGCTCCCTGTGCATCGGCTCGGCCCAGTGCGTCCACCACGCCCCGCACGCGTTCCGCCTCGACACGGGCCGCCAGTCCCGCCCCCTCGAAGCGGAGGCGGACGCGGGCGAGGGCATCCTGGCGGCCGCCGAGAGCTGTCCCGTCGAGGCGATCACCCTGACGCTGCTGGGGAGCGGGGAGGCGGTGTTCCCGCCCGAGGAGTAAAGGGAGATTTGAGTAAAAAAATCCCCTCTGGGGGTTCTATTCCACGAAGGGCGTCTTACTCTGATATCAGGCCTACGGGACGAGTGAGGGAGTTCGACCGGAGTAGCCGACTCCTGCGAGAGGCGAGAGCTTCCGCCGGTGCCGACGTCGACGGTCGGGCTGAGAGGCCGGAAGGACGTCACGGCCGAGCGGACCGGGCGAACCGGAAGGCGACCCCCAGCCACCTGATCCGGGCAATACCGGCGAAGGGAACCCGTCTCGTAGGTCCTTTCGCTGTGCACGTGTCCACGCGTCCATGCTCCACGCCTCCCCGTGCACGCACCCGCGGCTACGCGTCCTCCGGCGTCGTCAGGTCGATCAGGCGGCACACCGTCTCGATGTCGATCTTGACCTGGGCGATGGAGGCGCGGCCCGAGAGCCAGGTGATGAGCGCCGAGTGCCAGGTGTGCTCGATGACGCGGACGGCCGAGAGCTGGGCGGGACCGGGATCTTCCAGGCCCATGGCGTCCAGGATGATCGCCGTGGTCTGCCGGGAGACCTGGTCCACCTCGGGGCTCACGCTGCGGTCCGCGAAGGTCAGGGCGCGGACCATCGCGTCGGCCAGATGCGGCTCGCGCTGGAGCGCCCGGAAGGCCCGCATCAGGGTCTCCGCGACCCGCTCCGCCGCCGTCTCGCCCGTCGGGGGCTTCTTGCGCAGCGTGCCGTGCATGTGCTCCAACTGGTCCTGCATGGTGGCGACCAGGAGATGGATCTTGGACGGGAAGTAGCGGTAGAGGGTGCCGAGGGCGACCTGCGAGGACTCCGCGACCTCACGCATCTGCACCGCGTCGAAACCGCCCCGGCTGGCCAGTTGGGCACAGGCCCGCAGGATGCGGCGCCGGCGCGCCTCCTGCCGCTCGGTGAGGGGCGGCGCGGCGGGGGCGGCGGGCCGCGCGCGACTGGCTTCCACCTTGGCTTCCGCTGGCATGAGGTCCCGTTTCGTGACAGTGCGTGAGGGCGTGCGATCGGACAGCATGGCAGGCGCGGACCGCCGCCGCGTGCCCCGGCGAGCCGTGGCGTGAATCACCTGATCCACTGCTCACAGCGGCGCTACCTGCCGGTAGATTCAGAGCCTCTTGAACGATCAAGTCTGTAACTTGTTCTAGATTAGCGTCCCGGCGTAATCTCGCGGGACAGTGCAGGGAGAAGGGGGCCCAGAGTGACCGCTGAGGCCAGTCAGGCGGGCTCTTTGGAGGCCCTCGCCGCCGACGGCTTGCGACCGCTCCGCATCGCGCTCCTCACGTACAAGGGAAACCCGTTCTGCGGTGGCCAGGGCGTCTACGTCCGGCACCTCTCCCGCGAACTCGCGCGCCTCGGCCACCACGTCGAGGTCATCGGCGCCCAGCCCTATCCCGTCCTCGACGAGGGCTACGACGGCCTGAGCCTGACCGAGTTGCCCAGCCTCGACCTCTACCGCCAGCCCGACCCCTTCCGCACGCCGGGGCGTGACGAGTACCGGGACTGGATCGACGCCCTCGAAGTCGCGACAATGTGGACCGGCGGCTTCCCCGAGCCCGTCACGTTCTCCCTGCGGGCCCGCCGTCATCTGCGCGCACGCCGCGGCGACTTCGACGTCGTGCACGACAACCAGACGCTGGGGTACGGGCTGCTGGGCGATGTCGGCGCGCCCCTGGTGACGACGATCCATCACCCCATCACCGTCGACCGGCAGTTGGAGCTGGACGCGGCGGAGGGCTGGAAGCGGCGGTTCTCCGTGAAGCGGTGGTACGGCTTCACCCGCATGCAGAAGCGGGTGGCGCGGCGGCTGCCGTCCGTCCTCACCGTCTCCGGCACCTCGCGCCAGGAGATCGTCGACCACCTCGGCGTCCGCGCGGACCGTGTCCACGTCGTGCACATCGGCGCCGACACCGACCTGTTCTCGCCCGATCCCTCGGTGCCGCGGGTACCGGGACGCATCGTCACGACGTCCAGTGCGGACGTGCCGCTGAAGGGGCTGGTCTTCCTCGTCGAGGCGCTGGCCAAGGTGCGCACCGAGCATCCCGAGGCCCATCTCGTCGTCGTCGGGAAGCGGCCCACCGAAGGTCCGGTGGCGCAGGCCGTGCAGCGCTACGGGCTCGAAGACGCCGTCGAGTTCGTCAAGGGGATCTCCGACGCCGAACTCGTCGACCTGGTGCGCTCGGCGCAGGTCGCGTGCGTGCCGTCGCTGTACGAGGGCTTCTCGCTGCCGGCTGCCGAGGCGATGGCCACCGGCACGCCGCTGCTCGCGACGACCGGCGGGGCGATCCCCGAGGTGGCCGGGCGGGACGGGGAGACGTGCCTCGCGGTGCCGCCGGGCGACGCGGGCGCGCTGGCCGCCGGACTGAGCCGGCTCCTCGCCGACACGGAACTGCGCGCACGCCTCGGCGCGGCCGGACGTGAGCGGGTCCTGCGCCACTTCACCTGGGCACGCGCCGCGGAGGGCACGGTGGCCCGCTACCGGGAGGCGATCGCCCGCGCCGGGGAGCGCCGGCGGCCCGGTGCGGCTGCGGTGACCGATCCCTCGGGCGGTCCGGAGCGACGCGGCACCCTGGTGGCGAGCGGCCCCGCCGTTCCCGGGACTTCGAGTCCCCACTCCTCCGGCGCCGAGGAGACGGACGCGGCCACCGGCGTCGCGGGCGGCGGCGGGCATCCCACGGGCCACGTCCCGGGCGGTGTTTCCGCGAACTCCCCTTCCGCGAGCTCCCCTTCCGAGCCCCCCGAGGCCACCCCCACCAGTACCACCGGCGTCTACCGCGAAAGCAGGACCACGTGCTGACCGTCGACTTCTCCCGGTTCCCGCTCGCCCCGGGTGACCGCGTCCTGGACCTCGGATGCGGCGCCGGCCGGCACGCGTTCGAGTGCTACCGGCGCGGCGCGCAGGTCGTCGCGCTGGACCAGAACGGCGAGGAGATCCGCGAGGTCGCCAAGTGGTTCGCCGCGATGAAGGAGGCGGGTGAGGCGCCCGAGGGCGCCACGGCGACCGCCATGGAGGGCGACGCCCTCGCCCTGCCCTTCCCCGACGAGTCCTTCGACGTCGTCATCATCTCCGAGGTGATGGAGCACATCCCGGACGACAAGGGCGTACTCGCCGAGATGGTACGGGTCCTCAAGCCCGGCGGCCGGATCGCGATCACCGTCCCGCGCTACGGGCCCGAGAAGGTCTGCTGGACCCTCTCCGACGCCTACCACGAGGTCGAGGGCGGCCACATCCGCATCTACAAGGCGGACGAACTCCTCGCGAAGATACGCGAGGCCGGCCTCAAGCCGTACGGCACGCACCACGCGCACGCCCTGCACTCGCCGTACTGGTGGCTGAAGTGCGCGTTCGGCGTCGACAACGACAAGGCGCTGCCGGTGCGGGCGTACCACAAGCTGCTGGTCTGGGACATCATGAAGAAGCCGCTGGCCACGCGGGTCGCCGAGCAGGCGCTGAACCCGCTGATCGGCAAGAGCTTCGTGGCCTACGCGACCAAGCCCCACCTGCCCTCCGTGGACGCCCGGTGACCACTCCCCGGACAGAACACCTCGTCCTGCCCGGGGTCCTCACCGCCGAGCAGGCCGCCGCGACCGTACGCGGCATCCTCGCCGTGCAGCGGGAGGACGGGGCGATCCCGTGGTTCCGCGGGCACCACCTCGACCCGTGGGACCACACCGAGGCCGCGATGGCGCTGGACGCGGCCGGCGAGCACGACGCCGCAGAGCGTGCCTACCTGTGGCTGGCGGCCCATCAGAACCAGGACGGCTCCTGGTACGCGGCGTACGCCGACGGGGCGCACGACGACGTCACCGACCGGGGGCGCGAGACCAACTTCGTCGCGTACATAGCCGTGGGCGTCTGGCACCACTACCTCTCCACCGGCGACGACACCTTCCTCGACCGCATGTGGCCGGTGGTGTACGCGGCCGTCGAGTGCGTGCTGTCGCTCCAGCAGCCCGGCGGGGAGATCGGCTGGAAGCGGGAGGACGACGGGACGCCCGTCACCGACGCCCTGCTCACCGGGTGCTCGTCCATCCACCAGGCGCTGCGCTGCGCGCTCGCCATCGCCGAGCAGCGGGAGGAGCCGCAGCCCGACTGGGAGCTGGCGGTCGGCATGCTGCGGCACGCGATACGCCGGCACCCGAAGCGGTTCCTGGACAAGGACCGCTACTCGATGGACTGGTACTACCCGGTGCTGGCCGGCGCCCTGACCGGCGCGGAGGCCAAGTCCCGTGTGGAAGAGGGCTGGGAGCGGTTCGTCGTGCCCGGCCTCGGGGTGCGGTGCGTGGTGCCCAACCCGTGGGTGACCGGCGGCGAGTCGGCCGAACTCGCCTTGGCGCTGTGGGTGATGGGCGAGTCCGACCGCGCGCTGGAGATCTTGCAGTCCATCCAGCACCTACGTGATCCGGAGACCGGGCTGTACTGGACGGGTTACGTGTTCGAGGACGACGCGATCTGGCCACGTGAGCTGACCACGTGGACGGCGGGCTCGCTGCTGCTCGCCGTCGCGGCGCTGGGCGGGCACGAGGCCACGTGTGCGGTGTTCGGAGGAGAACTGCTGCCGGTGGGGCTGGATCCGGACTGCTGCGACTGATCGGTTCGGCCGGCAGTCCCCCGCGCTCCTGCGGGGTGCTCCCGCTCACCGGCGTTCGGTCAGTGCTGGCGGTGCATGCGGCCCGCGATCGCGTGGCCGACGAAGAGGTACACGACCGCCGCCAGGCCGTAGCCCGCGACGACGCGCGCCCATGCCGCGTCGAAGGTGAAGAGGTCGTAGGACCAGCCGGCCAGCCAGCGCGCGGCGTCGTGCACGAACTGCACGAAGTCGTTGCCGGGGTTGGCGTCCAGCAGGTACATGAGGATCCACAGGCCCAGGATGAGGGCCATGATGTCGGCGACGATCGCTATGACCGTGCCGGCCTGGTTCGCACCGCGATATCTGGGGGACATGCCCTACGGGTTGCCGCTCATACCTGGCTGAAACCAGAAAGGTCCGCGGCCAGGGCCGGCGCTCATTTTCCCTGCGTTCGGGTGGAGTTGACCACTCCGGGGGATGATGTTCCACGGGGTCACTGATGATCCTGGCCCCTTGAGCGGCAGGAGGGCCGTTGTCCGCGACCGTGGAACCCAGACTGACCATCCGCAGAACCACACACCGCCGCGTCCCGCGCCTCGTCGTCGCCGCGCTGCCGCTCGCCCTCGCCGGACTGCTGTCCCTGCTGGTCTCCGGCAACACCCTGAGGCCGTTCGAACGCATCACGGTCATCGACTCCCGGATGGCGTCCAAGTCCGACTACTTCAAGGACCCCGAGGTGCAGCGGCTGTTGCTCAAGCACGGCATCCGCGTGGACATCCGCCGCCTCGGCTCCCGCGGCATCGCCACCCGCTCGCTGAAGGGCCTGGACGTCGTCTTCCCGTCCGGCCAGCCCGCGGCGAAACTGATCCTGGACCGGCCGGACGACACCGGTCGGACCGTGCGCCCCTTCGTCTCCCCGCTGACCCTCGGCAGTTTCCGCGACTACGCGCAGGCCCTGGTGAAGGCCGGCGTGGCCACCCCGCAGCGCCCCACGAGCGGGTCGGAGACCCTCTACTACGACCTCGACATGGCCAAGTTCATGACCCTGCTCAACGGCGTGGACGACCGCGACGACCCCGAGGACGGTCCTAGGGACGGCGAGGGCAAGGAGGCCGACACCTGGGACGGCATCGGCTACGACGACGTGGCCGCCGGCGACCGCAACAGCGGCAGCGTCCTGGTGCGCACCTCCAACGTCTGCGAGTCCAACTCGGCCGGCACCTACCTGAGCATGCTCGCCTTCGTCGCGGGCGGCGAGAAGACGCCCGGCTCCAGCCACCCCAACGACCCCCGGCGTGCCCGGGCGGAGGTGGACCGGATCGCCGCCGAGATCAAGCCGCTCGTCACCCTCCAGGGCATGTGGGCCGACGAGCAGGCCGACAGCTACTTCTCCGCCCTCGGCGAGTCCCTGGCGCCCATCGCCCTGATCTACGAGCACCAGTTCCTGGCCCACCAGATAGCCCACGAGGCCAAGGAGGGCACGCAGGACACCAGCCGCGTCCTGCTCTACCCCAAGCCCTACGCCCTCACCGAGCCGCAGCTCATCTCCCTGAGCCCGCAGGGCGACCGCCTCGTGGAGCTGATCGAGGAGGACGGGGAACTGCGCCGGCGCGCCCTGGAACTGGGCTTCCGGATCCGCTTCTCCGGCGAGGACGGCGCCAGCCGGCAGCTCGACGACTACCTGCGGGACCACGGCATCCAGGTCCCGGTCCCGAACCCCGACCGGACGAAGGCGCTCGAACCCGGTCTGCAGGTCCTGGACGACATCATCGACTACGTCGGCGACTGCCCGCCGCCCGACCTGGACGACGCTTCATGACCCGCCTGCGACGCGCCCTGACCGCCTCGCTCGCCCTGGCCCTGCTCGCCGGCCTCACCTCCTGCACGCGGGACGAGGAACCGGTCACGCTGCGCGTCCTCGCCAGCCCCGAACTCGCCGACCTCGCCCCGCTCCTGGACGACCTGGAGCAGGACACGGGCGTCGAGCTGGAGATGGACTACGAGGCGGGCGCCGACCTCGAAGGGCAGTACCCCGGCGGCACGGCGTACGACCTGGCGTGGCTCGCCTCCGACCGCTCCTTCCAGCTCCGCGTGCAGGACTCCGAGGGCCGCCTGAGCCGGCCCGAGTCCACCCCGATCATGCGCTCGCCCGTCGTCGTCGGCCTCGAACCCGAGGTCGCCGACAAGCTGCGCGAGGCCGCCCCCGAGGGCCGGATCTCCTGGGCGGACGTGGCCGACGCGGCCGCCGAGGGCACCGTACGGTTCGCGATGGCCGACCCACGGCACAGCGACACCGGCCGCGCCGCCCTCGTGGGGGTCGCCACCGCCGCCGCCGGCACCGGACGCGCGCTGCGTGCGGAGGACGTCTCCTGCGACCGGCTGCGCGGCTTCCGCTCCGGCCAGACCCTCACCGCGCCCGGCTCCCGGGCCCTGATCGACGCCTATCTGAGCAAGCCGGGCGAGACCAACGCGCTCATCGCGCACGAGGCGGAACTGCTCGCCCTGAACGCCGGGGACCGGCGGGCCGAGCCCCTGCGGATCGTGCACCCCGCCGACGGCATGGTGCTCTCCGACTTCCCGCTGCTGCTGCTGGACCAGGAACAGCGGGAGGCGTACGGCAGGGTGGTGGACTGGCTGCTGAGCGCCGGCACCCAGCGCGAGCTGATGGAGCGGACCTTCCGGCGCCCGGTCAACCCGGACGTCGAGCCCTCCGAGCCGCTGCGCACGGACGTCGGCAACGCGCTCTCGTTCCCCGACAGCCTCTCCATCGTCCAGCAGCTGGTCACCGACTACGGCGACCCCCGCAGCCGCACCGCCGACCAGGTCGTCTTCGTCCTCGACTTCTCCACCTCGATGCGCGGCGAGCGGATGGCCGGTCTGCGCGCCGCCTTCGCCGGGCTGAGCGGTGCCGACGACACCTCCACCGGCAAGTTCGCCCGCTTCTACTTGGGCGAGCGGCTCACCGTCGTCCGGTTCGGCGGCCGGGTGCTGGAGGAGACCACGGTGACCGTGCGCGGCGACGCCGACCTGCGCACCCTGAACCAGCTGGTCGCCGACGGCGGCTACGACGACGCCACCGCCGTATGGACCGCCCTCGACCGGGGCTACCGCATCGCCACGGCCGCCGTCCGCGACGGACCCGCGCGTCCCGTCGCCATCGTGCTGATGACCGACGGCGAGAACAACGCGGGCATCGGCTACGAGGAGTTCCTGCGCCGCCACGGGGCCCTCGGGGCCGACGCGCGGGCGGTGCCCACCTTCCCCGTCCTTTTCGGAGAGGCCGACGCGGCCGCCCTGAAGCGCGCCGCCAGGGCTACCGGCGGCCGCATGGTCGACGCGGGCCTCTCCTCCCTCTCCGACGCGTTCAAGGAGATCCGTGGGTGTCATTGATGCTCAGTGGTGGGGCCTGTGGTGGCCGTGGCTGCTCGTCTGGGCCGGCACGGCGCTCTGTGCCGCCCTGGTGCTCGGATACGGCCTGCAGCGGCTGCGCGGCCGGCGAAAGGCCGGCGGGACGCATCTCGACATGTGTTTCTACCTCCACAAGCAGCGGGTCATGGACATCTACGAGGTCGGTGGTTTCGCGCAGTCCCTGAGCCAGGAGGTCGCCCACCGGCTCCAGGTCCAGGACAACTTCGGGCTGTGGGGCAGGCTCTTCTTCTGGCTGGGCAGGGCGGAACGGGGCGTCACCCGGGAGCAGGTCACCACCTACCTCCGCGAGGCCAACCCCATGAACGTCATCGGCGTGGTCATGGACGCCATGCGCAAGGAGGACCGCGTGGTGGACGCCGACCTGATCGAGGGCGACCTCGTCCTCAACCGGGCCAGCGCCGACCGGCTGAGCCGCCGCTATCCCGACGGGGACATCCCCCTCAGCGCGCTGGGTCTGGCCTACGTCTCCGTCACCGGCGGCTTCACCGCGAAGCGGGAGGAGAACGGCGTCCGCCTGAGCGCCCCCTACGGCAGCGGCGCGCAGGTGGAGATCATGTGCTTCGAGGCGCAGGGGCGGGGCGACTTCCACGAGGAGCACTACTACACGGGCAGGTTCACGGCCCGATGCCTCGGCAAGGTGCTGGCCTGGGACGAGGAGCAGCGCAGGCTGACGCTCGACCCGGTCGCCATCTTCCGCTGAGCCGTCAGGAGTTCAGCTCGGCCAGCACCCGCAGGGTGTGCGGGTCCGGGGCCAGCACCAGCAGGTCGGTCACCGGGCCCTTGCGCCACAACTCCAGCCGCTGCGCGACGCGTTCCCGGGGGCCGACGAGCGAGATCTCGTCCGCGAACGCGTCGGGCACGGCCCGCACGGCCTCCTCGCGCCGCCCGGCGAGGAACAGCTCCTGGACCCGCCGGGCCTCCTCCCCGTACCCCATGCGCGCCATCAGCTCGGCGTGGAAGTTGCGCCGCGCGTGGCCCATCCCGCCGATGTAGAAGCCGAGCATGGTCTTGACCGGCAACAGCCCCTCCGCGACGTCCTGGCAGACCCGCGCCTGGGCCAGCGGCGCCACGAGGAAGCCCTCGGGGGCGCCGGCCAGGGACGACTCGTACACCTCGGTGCGCAGCGGTGACCAGTACAGGGGCAGCCAGCCGTCGGCGATCCGGGTGGTCTGCGCGATGTTCTTGGGGCCCTCCGCGCCCAGCAGGACGGGCAGATCGGGGCGCAGGGGGTGTGTGATGGGCCTCAGTGCCTTGCCGAGGCCGGTGCCGTCCGGGCCCCGGTACGGGTGGGCGTGGAACCGCCCGTCCAGTTCGACCGGCGCCCGGCGCGCGAACACCTGCCGTACCACGTCGACGTACTCCCGGGTCGCGGTCAGCGGCGAGGACGGGAACGGCCGCCCGTACCAGCCCTCCACCACCTGCGGCCCCGACAGCCCCAGGCCCAGCATCATCCGGCCGCCGGAGAGATGGTCGAGGGTGAGGGCGTGCATGGCGGTGGTCGTCGGCGGGCGGGCGGCCATCTGGGCAACGGCGGTGCCGAGCCTGATGGTCGAGGTGTGAGCGGCGAGCCAGGTCAGCGGGGTGAAGGCGTCCGAGCCCCAGGACTCGGCCGTCCACACGGAGTCGTACCCGAGCCGCTCGGCCTCCCGGGCCAGCGTGAGGTGGTCGGGGGAGGGGCCGCGGCCCCAGTAGCCGAGCGCGAGACCGAGCCGCATACCGCCTCCTGACGCAGGGTCAGCTGTCCGAGGGGCGACTGTACGACAACGGCCCCCCGCCCGGAAGGGCGAGGGGCCGCGCGTACGGCGGGCGGATCAGCCGCGCTGGATGCCGCTGGTGTCCTGGAGGACACCGCGACGGCCGTCCTGCGTCTGCGCGACCAGCGCCTGACCGCGCTGCTCGACGGCCAGGTACCAGGTACCCGGGGCGAGTTCGGCGATCGGGGACGGCGAGCCGTCCTCCCCGAACAGCGGACGCGGCACCGGCACCGCGAACCAGAACGGGGAGAATTCCCCGCCGGACGCGGGCGGTTGCTGCGGCTGGCCGTAGGGCTGAGCGGGCTGCCCCGGCTGCGGCTGACCGTACCCGGCGGGCTGCTGGGCACCCGGGTAGCCGTAACCACCCTGCGGCGGACCGCCGTAGGGCTGGGGGGCGGCCGGGCGGGGGGCCGGGAGGAGGGCGCCCTTGAGGGCGGGGACCAGCGGGGTGGCGACGGCCGCGGCAGCCATGATCAGCGTGGCGACGAGGGCGAGGATCAAGCCCGTGCCGGCGTCGGGGCCGTCGGAGGAGTCTCCGCCGAAGTTGTTGGCGGCGCTCGCCGGGTCGAAGACGTTGCCGAGCGCGCTCCACGCGGCGAACACCGTGAAGGCGACGCCGAACTGGCCGAGGTCGAGCCCCGCGACCTTGGGGGCCTGCGGCAGCCCGTGGCCGACGACCACGAGCGCGGCGCCGATGAGACCAGCCAGCACGACGCCCATCAGCACCGGGCCGCTGCCCCACAGGCTGGGCATGTCCAGGCCGTCCGGGGCGCCGTCGGACGAGTAGAAGCCGAGGAACGACGCGATGAAGAGCAACACCGCTGCTCCGATCACCACGCCGTCGCCTCGAGTGAGGGAGCGGATATTCACTTCAGGTCCTTCGCAGGTCGTCTCGTCGTCGGTAGAGGCGTCGCTGTCACCGAGTTGCCCGAAGGCCCAGGGTGTCAAGCGCGGGGGTGGCCCCTCATCGTAGAGACGACACTATCGTCCGTACGAACGACCTGTCCGCCGGGATGATCGCACCTGTCACTACCCGCGCAGGAAACTCACGATTCCCTCAGAGATCCCTTGCGCCGCCTTCTGCCGCCAGGCTCCGCTGATCAGCAGTGCCGCGTCCTTGCTATCGCGCATGTTGCCGCACTCGATGAACACCTTCGGAACCGTTGACAGATTGAGACCGCCCAGGTCCTGACGCGTGACGAGACCGGTGCCGCTCCCGACGTAGTTGGAGGGCGCGCTGCCGGTGGCGCGGACGAAACTTCCCGCGATGCGCGCGCCGAGTTCACGCGACGGCGCGACGATCGGCCGGGTGTCGGCGGCCCCCGCGTGCACGGACGCGGGGAGGATGACATGGAACCCGCGGTTCCCGGTCCCGGACCCGTCCGCGTGGAGGGAGACGACCGCGTCGGCCTTCTCCTCGTTGCCGATCCGCGCCCGTTCGTCGATGCACGGCCCGTACTCGCGGTCGCCGTTCTGCGTCAGCCGCACCGTGGCGCCCTGCTCCTGAAGGGCCGCGCGCAGCCGGCGGGCGACGTCGAGGGTGAACTCGGCCTCCGTGTAACCCGCGTTGGTCGCCGTGCCGGTCGTGTCGCATTCCTTCTGGGTCGTCCCGATGTCGACCTTGCGGTTGATCTCGGCCGTGTGCTGGAAGTTGTGCGGGTTGTGACCGGGGTCGATGACGACGACCTTGCCCTGCAGCGCGCCCGCGCGTGAGGGCGCGGGGGCGGGCTTCCCGTCGGGCGAGCGGCCCTCGCCCGACGGGGCGGCGGACGAGGCGGACGCCGACGAGGGGAACGACCGGGCCGTGGAGGGCGCCTCGGCCTCCGTGCGCCCCGCTCCCGAACCGCCGGTGTCACCCACCGCCTCGTACACCCCCCACCCGAGGAGTGCGCCGGGCACCAGGGCCGCGACGGCGACGGTCATCGCCCGGCGGCGAGAGCGGCGGGGCGTGGACGAATCGAACTCCGGACCTGTGTACGACACGCTTGCCACCCTAGCGGCCGGGACGCCACCGCCCCTGTTTGTGTACGTCCCTCCGGGTGGCGGCCGGATCAGATCCCGGCGCTGGTGCGCCGCAGCACCCGCAGCGAGTCCGTCGCCGAGACCTCCGTGAAGGCGCCCGAGGCGAGGGCGCGAAGGTAGATCCGGTACGGGGCCTGGCCGGTGAACTCGTCGGCGGGGTCGGGGAAGACGTCGTGGATGACGAGCAGGCCGCCGTCCGCGACGTGCGGCGCCCAGCCCTCGTAGTCGGCGGTGGCGTGCTCGTCGGTGTGGCCGCCGTCGACGAAGACCAGACCGAGGGGCGTCCGCCAGATCCTCGCCACCTGGGGAGAGCGGCCCACCAGTGCCACCACGTGCTCCTCCAGGCCGGCCCGGTGCAGGGCGCGGCGGAAGGTGGGCAGGGTGTCCATCAGGCCGAGCTCGGGGTCGACGGTCTCGGGGTCGTGGTAGTCCCAGCCCGGCTGCTGCTCCTCGCTGCCGCGGTGGTGGTCGACCGTGAGCGCGGTGACGCCGGCCGCGCGGGCGGCGTCACCGAGCAGGATCGTCGAGCGGCCGCAGTAGGTGCCGACCTCCAGCAGCGGCAGCCCGAGCCGCCCGGCCTCGACGGCCGCCGCGTACAGGGCCAGGCCCTCACCCGCGGGCATGAATCCCTTCGCCGCCTCGAACGCGGCCAGGATCTCGGGCGGGGGTGCCGCGGTCATCGCAGGAGCCTTCCGGTCGTACGTGTGTCTGGGCGCCCATGCTGCCGCACCCCCGGTCGATGCGGTGACCGGGGGTGCGGGTGGGGGTGCGGGGAGAGGCTCAGGCCGTGACCGTCCTGCCGGGGAGGGCGAGGTCCAGGTCGATCGGGTCGGCGTCGCCGGAGTGGGTCGCGGCGGAGGCGAGAGGACTGTGTCCGGCCGCCTGGGCGGCGAGGACGTACGAGCCCTCGGCCGGGACCGTCAGCGCGTAGCTGCCGTCCTCGGCGGACAGGGTCGCGCCCGCGTGCCGGCCCCGCCGGTCGATCAGCGTGACCTTGGCGCGGGCGACCGGTGTGCCGTCGGCTGCCAGGACCCGGCCGCGGAAGCCGCCGAGTGCCGCGACCGCGCGCTCCAGGTTGGCGTCCTCCTCACTGCTCGCCCGCAGCTGCGGCAGGTCCGAGGGGCGGCGCCGGGGCAGGCAGAAGGCCAGGACCAGGCCGATGCCGACGGCTCCGGTCGCGATCAGGAAGGAGACCCGGAAGCCCTGCATGGTGGGGATCTCCACGCCGCCGACGGTGTTCGCGGTGTTGGCCAGCACCATGCCGATGACGGCGCTGGAGACGGACGTGCCGATGGACCGCATCAGGGTGTTGAGGCCGTTCGCCGCGCCCGTCTCCGACGCCGGGACCGCGCCGACGATCAGTGCGGGCAGCGAGGAGTAGGCGAGGCCGATGCCCGCGCCGAGGATCACCGAGGTGATGACGGTCTGCCAGGCGGCGTTCATCAGGCCGAGGCCGCCGGCGTAGCCGAGGGCGATGACCAGGAGGCCGATGATCAGCGTGGTGCGCGGGCCGTAGCGGGCGGACAAGCGGGCGTAGACCGGGGCGGTGAACATCATCGTCAGGCCCAGCGGGGCCACGCACAGACCCGCGACGACCATCGACTGGCCGAGGCCGTAGCCGGTGGCGGCGGGGAGCTGGAGGAGCTGGGGCAGGACGAGGGAGACGACGAAGAACGAGACCCCGACCATGATCGACGCGAGGTTGGTGAGCAGCACCTCGCGGCGGACGGTGGTGCGCAGGTCCACCAGCGGCGAGGAGACGCGCAGCTCCAGCAGGCCCCACAGGAGCAGGACGCCGGCGGCGGCACCGAACAGGCCGAGCGTGGTGGCCGACGACCAGCCCCAGTCGCTGCCCTTGGTGATCGGGAGCAGGAACAGCACCAGCCCGAGGGACAGCCCGAGCGCGCCCAGCACGTCGAAGCCGCCCCGCGCGCGGACCGGGGACTCCGGTACGGCGACGAAGGTGAGGGCGATGGCGACGACGCCGAGGCCCGCGGCGCCGTAGAAGAGGACGTGCCAGTCGGTGTTCTGGGCGACCAGGGCCGCGGCGGGCAGGGCGAGGCCGCCGCCGACGCCTATCGAGGAACTCATCAGCGCCATGGCCGAGCCGAGCCGCTCGCGCGACAGCATGTCGCGCATCAGCCCGATGCCGAGCGGGATCGCGCCCATCGCGAAGCCCTGGAGCGTACGGCCGACGATCATCGGGAGCAGGGTGCTGCTGAGCGCGCTGAGCAGCGCGCCGAATACCATCACGGTGAGGCTCAGCACGAGCAGGCGCCGCTTGCCGTACAGGTCGCCGAGGCGGCCCATGATCGGGGTGGCCACGGCGCCCGAGAGGAGAGTCGACGTCAGGACCCAGGTGGCGTTGCTGGGCGAGGTGTCCAGCAGTTGCGGCAGGTCCTTGATGACCGGGACGAGCAGGGTCTGCATCACCGCGACCACGATGCCCGCGAAGGCGAGCACGGGGACGACGGCTCCGCCCGCTCCGGCGGTGGGCCGGCCGGTCGTCGTGAGCGTCATGGGGTGGGGCCTCCGGCCGGAAGAAGATCGTCGGTACGTTCATGGTGAACCCCGTGCCCTCGGGCAACTATTCCGGTGCTTCGGGACACTAACGAATCCTTGACCGACTCATGGGGAACTGATCTTTCGTCAGTCCGCCCGGAGGCCGTCACGTCACGCGAAGGGCCCGTCCGCGCCGAAGGCGAACGCGGCGAAACGCTCGCCGATACGGCGGTGGGTGGCGGCGTCGGGGTGCAGGTCGTCCGGGAGGGGGAGCTCGGCGTGGTCGGCCTCGCCGTAGAGCTCACGACCGTCGAGGTGGTGGAGGTGGGGGTCGTCGGCCGCGCGCTGCTGGACGATTCGTGACAGTTCGGTACGGATGACGTTCAGGGTGAGCTTGCCGGCAGCTGTCTCCGACGGGTCGCCCGCCGCCCGGAACCGGAGCCGGCCCGCGCCCAGCTCGCTGAAGTCGAAGAGGCAGGGGCCGGGGGTGTCCTCGTGCATGGGGCACAGGAGGGGGGAGACGACGAGGAGCGGCGTGGTGGGGTGCCCCTCGCGGATCGTGTCCAGGAAGCCGTGCACGGCGGGCGTGAAGGCGCGCAGCCGCATCACGTCGAGGTTGACCAGATTGATCCCGATCTTGACGCTGATCAGGTCTGCGGGGGTGTCCCGCAGGGCGCGCGCGGTGAACGGGTCCAGCACGGCGTTGCCGCTCAGGCCGAGGTTGATCAGCTCTGCACCGCCGAGGGAGGCGGCGAGCGCGGGCCAGGTGGTGGTGGGGCTCGCGGCGTCGGAGCCGTGGCTGATCGAGCTGCCGTGGTGCAGCCAGACCGGGCGGCCGGGGTCGGGGGCGGGCTCGACGGGGGCGTCGGTGCGCAGGGCGACGAGTTCGGTGATCTCGTTGTGCGGCAGCCAGATCTCGACGGTCTTGTCGTGGCCGGGCAGACCGCTGAAGCGGACGGTGCCGGGCTCCCCGGAGCGCGGTGCGGTGGCGCCCGTCGTCATGTCCGTCGTGACGATGTTGCCGCCGGGCGCGGTGGCCTGGCCGGTCAGCCGGCCGTCGACCAGGAGGTCGTACACGCCGTCCGGGCGCGGTGGGGTGCCGGTGTAGGCCCGCTTGGTGGGGAGCGTGTCCAGTTCGATCGCGGTGGCGCGGGTGCGCAGGGCCAGGCGTACGCCGGAGGGCTGGGACTCGGCCATCTCCAGCTGTGCGTCGGTGTTCTGGGCGCGGGCGGCGGCGGGCAGCCGGTGCGGGAGCAGGCCGTTCGGGGTGTGCTCGACGTCGAGGGCGCCGCGGAGGTGGGCGGGGGTGAGGGGAGTCGTGATCCAGGAGTGCATGGCCTCTGCCTGTGTCGTCTCTCGGGGCTTGCGGGGGGTCGCGGTCGCGGGGTCAGGTCGCCGGCCAGTCGCGCAGCAGGGTGTCCAGGGCGTCGAGGATGCGGTTCCAGGACTCCTCGGAGTCGGGGGCGCTGTGGCTGAAGCCGCCCGCCAGCTCCAGGCTGACGTAACCGTGGAAGACGCTGCCGAGCAGGCGGACCGCGTGGGTCTGGTCGGGTTCCGTGAGGTCGTAGCCGCGCAGGATGGCGCGCGTCATGGTGGCGTGCCGGACGCCCGCGCTCGCGGCTGCCGTCTCGGGGTCGAGCCTGAGCTGGGCGGCGGCGTAGCGGCCGGGATGCTCACGGGCGTAGTCGCGGTAGACGCCCGCGAAGGCGGTGAGGGCGTCCTTGCCGGCCCGCCCGGCCAGGGCGTCGGCGGCGCGGTCGGCCATCTCCTCCAGTGCGAGCAGGGCGATCCTGGTCCTGAGGTCCTCGGAGTTGCGCACATGCGAGTACAGGCTCGCGACCTTGACGTCGAAGCGGCGGGCGAGCGCGGACACGGTCACCTCGTCGAAGCCGACCTCGTCGGCCAGCTCGGCGCCGGCCTGCGTGAGGCGTGCGGTGGTCAGTCCCGCGCGTGCCATGGGCTTCCTCCCTGTTTACCGAAAGCTATTCTGCACGAGCCTAAACACTTTAGGCAAACACGGATGGCGCGTAGGTCATGAGGCCGATGCCGGAGGGTCGGGTGCCCTACGCCGCAGGGCGGAGAAACCGTGGGCCGAATTTCCGATGCGTCGCCGGTGCGACGGTTGAGAGCATGGCACCCATGCTCCGAGCCGCAGCGGACCCCCGCATATCCCGTCCCACCGGCGTCCCAGCCTGGCTGGTGGTCGCGCTCGCCTGTTCCGGGCAGTTCCTCGTCGTCCTCGATGTGTCCGTCGTGAACGTGGCGCTGCCCTCGATGCGCGCCGATCTGGGGCTGAGCGGCTCCGGGCTCCAGTGGGTGGTGAACGCGTACGCGATCGCCTTCGCCGGGTTCATGCTGCTCGGTGGGCGGGCCGGGGACCTGTACGGGCGCAAGCGGATGTTCCTCGTCGGGCTCGCGCTGTTCACCCTGGCCTCGCTGGGCGGCGGGCTGGCCCGGGAAGGGTGGGAGCTGCTGGCCGCGCGGGCGGTGCAGGGGCTGGGCGCGGCCGTGCTGGCGCCCTCGACGCTGACCATCCTCACGTCCGCCGTGCCGGAGGGCGCGGCCCGGGCACGGGCGATCGCGACCTGGACGGCGGTCGGCGCGGGCGGTGGCGCCGCGGGCGGGCTGGTCGGCGGGCTGCTGGTCGACGGGCTGTCGTGGCGGTGGGTGCTGCTGATCAACGTGCCGGTCGGGGTGGTCGTCCTGCTCGGCGCGCTCTGGGGGCTGCCGGAGAGCCGGGCCGGTCAGCGGCGGCGGCTGGACCTGCCGGGCGCGGTACTGGTGACCGCGGGGCTGGGGACGCTGGCGTTCGGGATCTCGCAGACCGAGGCCGAGGGGTGGACGGCGGCGGCGACGCTGGTGCCGCTGGTCGCCGGGCTGGCGCTGATCGGGCTGTTCCTGCTCGTCGAGGCGCGTACGGCGGCTCCGCTGATGCCGCTGCGCCTGTTCCGGCTGCGGTCCGTGGCGTCGGCGAACGTGGCGATGCTGCTGAGCGGCTCGGCGATGTTCTGCATGTGGTTCTTCATGACGCTGTACGCGCAGAACGTGCTCGGCTACACGCCGCTGGAGGCCGGACTCGCCCTGGTGCCCAGCTCGCTGGCCGTGGTGGTCGGCTCCAAGCTCGCGCCCCGGCTGATGCGGGGCGCGGGGGCGCGGAACGTGGCCGTGCTCGGGTCCGTGGTGGCCGCGGTGGGCTTCGGCTGGCAGTCGACGATCACCGCGGAGGGCGGGTATCTGACGGCGATCATGTTCCCGGGAATCCTGATGATGCTGGGCGCCGGACTGGCGGCGACACCGCTGGCCGCACTGGCCACGTCGGGGGCGGACCCGGGGGAGGCGGGAGTGGTCTCCGGCCTGGTCAACACCTCCCGCACGATGGGCGGTTCGCTGGGACTGGCAGTGATGTCGACGCTGGCGGCGGCCCGCACCGAGGGCAGCTCGCCCCTGGGGCCGGACACCGCGGGACCCGCGGCACTGGTGGAGGGCTACGCGCTGGCCTTCCGGGCGAGCGCGGGGGTGCTGGTGGTGGGGGCGGCGCTGATGGCGGTCTGGCTGCCGCGGAAGGTGGGGGTGCGGTGAGGGCGTGCGGCTGCGGTGGAAGGGCTCGGGTGCGGTGAGGGCCGGACACCCGGGGGCGTTGGTGTCGTAGCAGGCGGCCTCGGCGCCGCCACGGCCCCTCAGGTGACGGGCGGGCTCGGTTCCGTCGGGGTGTTCGCGCCGGCCAGGGCCGGGTCGATCACCGTCTCGCCGGTGAGGGCGCGGCGGATCGCCGTGACCAAATCCTCCAGGGGGCCGTCCTTGACCAGGAGGCCGGCGGCTCCCGATGCCAGGGTGCGTTCCAGCACGCCGGGACGGGCGTAGGTGGTCAGGAGGAGCACGCGGCAGTCCGGTACCTGCCGGCGCAGGGCGGTGGCGGCGTCCGGGCCGCTGGTGCCGGGGAGTTCCACGTCGAGCAGGGCGACATCGGGGCGGTGCACCAGGGCCGCGTCCATCAGGGCGGCCCCGGTCGGCACCTGGGCGACCACCTGGATGTCGTTCACCAGGCCGAGGAGCGCGGCGAGACCCCCGCCGCTCATCGCCTCGTCCCCGGCGAGCAGCACCCTGACGGACTTGGCGGGCCGGTGGTCACGGGGCATCTCGTTCACGGACTCAGCGTAGGCGCAAGGGTGTGGCCGCCGCCTGCGCGAAGACATGAACAAAGCTCACCTGACATGCCGTCAGTAGCCTTCCCAACTCCGACGGGCTCGGCTATACAGAGGTTCGCCGTACTGGAACGCGTTCTAGAACGGGCGGGTTTCACGGCCTCGTGACGACCTCGGTGCGGCCGACGGTGCGGACGGTCGCACCGAGGTTCCCAGCCCCGCGAGCATTCAGGAGCCCCATGCCCATCGACGCAGCCAAGGCGCTCGCCGCCGAACCCCGGACCGGCGAGATCGCCTGGACCGCCAAGGACGTCCTGCTCTACCACCTCGGCATCGGCGCCGGCCTCCCCGCCACCGACCCCGACGAACTGCGCTACACCCTGGAATCCCGCCTGCACGTCCTGCCGAGCTTCGCCACCGTCGCCGGCTCGGGCGCGCCCGGCGTGATCAGCGGGCTGTCCATGCCGGGCGTGGAGGTCGACCTGGCCCGCGTCCTGCACGGCGGCCAGACGCTCCAGGTGCACCGCCCGATCCCGGCGACGGGCACCGCGACCGCCACCTCGCGCATCGCCGGCGTGTACGACAAGGGCAAGGCCGCCATCCTCGTCCTGCGCACCGAGGTCGCCGACGCCGAGGGCCCGCTGTGGACCAACGACGCGCAGATCTTCCTGCGGGGAGAGGGCGGATTCGGCGGCGACCGCGGGCCCTCCGTGCGCCTCGACCCACCCGCGGGACCGCCCGAGCGGACCGTGGAGCGGACCGTCCGTGAGGACCAGGCCCTGCTCTACCGCCTCTCCGGGGACTGGAACCCGCTGCACGCCGACCCCGAGTTCGCCAAGGTCGCCGGCTTCGAACGGCCCATCCTGCACGGGCTGTGCACCTACGGCATGGCGCTCAAGGCCGTCGTGGACACGCTGCTCGGCGGCGACGTGACCCGGGTGCGCTCGTACGCCACACGGTTCGCGGGCGTGGTCTATCCGGGCGAGACCCTGCGCATCCGCATGTGGCGGCAGGAGGGCGACGTACGGGTCGCCGTGAGCTCGGTCGAACGGGACGACGCGCCGGTCCTGGCCGACACCGTCGTCCAGCACACGTGAAAGCCTCTTGAGGGGAGCCGCACCATGCGCGCAGCCGTACTGCACGAGATCGGCCAGGACAAGCTGGAGATACTCGACGACGTCGAGACGGTGGGTTTTGGACCGGGCAAGGTGAGGATCCGGGTGCGCGCCACGGGGCTGTGCCACTCGGACCTGTCCGCGATGAACGGGGTGCTGCCGCAGCCGGCACCGTTCGTACCGGGACACGAGGGCGCGGGCGAGATCGCCGAGGTCGGTGAAGGGGTCACCGGTCTGAAGCCGGGCGACCGGGTCGTCGTCTGCTGGCTGCCCGCCTGCGGCGCCTGCCCCGCCTGCGAACGCGGCCAGACCCATCTGTGCCTGGCCGGCTTCATGAACGCGGGCACCCCCAACTACCGGCGCCCCGGCGGGGACCTCTTCGGCTTCGCCGGGACCGGCACCTTCGCCGAGGAGGTCGTCGTCGACGCCCGCTGCGCGGTGCCCATCCCGGACGACGTGCCCTACGACATCGCCGCCCTCATCGGCTGCGGGGTCACCACCGGGCTCGGCGCCGCCCTCAACACGGCCGACGTGGAGGCGGGCGCGTCCGTCGCCGTCATCGGCTGCGGGGGCGTGGGCATCTCCGCGATCCAGGGCGCGCGGCTGAGGGGCGCCGCCGAGATCGTCGCCGTCGACCCGGTCGCCGGCCGCCGGGAGGCCGCGCTGCGGTTCGGGGCCACCCGCGCCGTGGCGCCGGACGAGCTGGCCGACGCCAAGCAGCAGGTCACGGCCGGCGAGGGCTTCGACTACGTCTTCGAGGTGGTCGGCAGGTCGGCCACCGCCCGCACGGCCTACGAGACCACCCGGCGGGGCGGCACGCTGGTCGTGGTCGGCGCGGGCGCCATGGACGACTTCCTCCAGCTCAACATGTTCGAGCTGTTCTTCGACGAGAAGCGGATCCTCCCGTCGATGTACGGCGGTGGCGACGTGCTGCGTTCGTACGAACGGACGATCGCGCTCTGGCGCGCGGGCCGGATCGACCTCGCCGGCCTGATCACCCACCGGGTGCAGCTCGCCGAGATCAACGAGGCCCTCGACCAGATGCGCACGGGCACCTCCCTGCGCACCTGCATCGAGATCTGACCGCCCGAACCGCAGGAGGCGGACGTCGGCGAAGGGGCTCGCATGTCACCGAAGGGGTCGTATGTCACTGCCACTTGAGGGGCTGTCCGCGATCGTGACCGGCGCCGGGCGCGGACTGGGCCGGGCCGAGGCGCTGGAACTGGCCCGGCTCGGCGCGGCCGTCGTGGTCAACGACCACGGGCAGCCCGGCCGGGACGGCACGGGACGGGCCTCGGCCGGCCCCGCCGAGGAGACGGTCGCCGAGATCCGCGCGGCGGGCGGCACGGCGGTCACCCACACCGGGGACGTGGCCGACCACCAACAGGCCGCCACGCTCGTCGAATTGGCTGTCGCGGAGTTCGGCAAGCTCGACATCCTGGTCAACAACGCGGGCATCCTGCGTGACCGCATGGTCTTCTCCATGGCGGAGGACGAGTGGGACTCGGTGATACGGGTCCACCTCAAGGGCCACTTCAGCACCACCCGCTTCGCCGCCGCGCACTGGCGGGAGCGGGCCAAGGCGGCGGGCGGGACCGTGTACGGGAGGATCGTGAACACCTCCTCGGAGGCCTTCCTCGCCGGCTCCGCCGGACAGCCCAACTACGCGGCGGCCAAGGGCGGCATCGTGGGGCTGACCACGTCCACCGCGCACGCCCTCGCGAAGTACGGCGTCACGGCCAACGCCATCTGTCCGCGCGCCCGGACCCGGATGACCGAGGACGTGTTCACCGACGTACCCGCCGCCGGCCTCGACCCGCTCGCCCCCGAGCATGTCGCGCCGCTCGTCGGCTATCTGGCGGCACCGGCCGCCGGGCGGATCAACGGACAGCTGCTCGTCGTGCACGGCGGCATGGTGGCCGTCGTCGAACGGCCGCGGGTGCGGGCGAAGTTCGACAGCAAGCAGGACACGTTCACGTACGACGAACTGGACACGCTGCTGACCGCGCACTTCGCCGAGCGGGAACAGGGGGAGACGTTCGCTGCGGTGGAGGTGCTGGGACTCCGGCGCGAGTAGCCGAGCCGAGGAAAGGTACGACACGGACGGCGAGGCCCCGCTCACCCGACGGTGAGCGGGGCCTCGCATCCAGCTGATCGACGTTCCGTCAGGCCGCCGACTCGGTCTGCTGCTCCACCGGCTTGCGGTGCCGGCCGCGAGGAGCCGACTCGGTGTCGTGCGTCGAGACCGGACCCCGGTGCCGGCCTTGGCCGGTGGAGTCCTGGGTGTCGGGCAGCGGCTGGGACGTGCTGGCGTCTCTCATCGGAAGAATTCACCCCGTCAACATGATCTTTTGCTCACAGCCGGGCGAGTTTAACCAGGGCACCTCGGGACCGATCCAGGCGCACACGCCAACCGGCACTACTTCGTTACCTACTTGCCATACGACCGCCCAACGGCGCCTGCTGCAAAGGCACCGGACGTGGCGCGGCAGGCTCCGGAGGACCCGGTTCCGACGGCTCCACGACTGACCGAGCCGCTGAAGCCGCGCCGTCCGGAACCGAATCCTCCGGGCTTGTGACCCCCGTGTTCCCCGTGTCCCACGCCGGTGCGCCGCCGTCGCCCGCGTGCGGGTCCTCCCGGGGCACCGCCCACTCGGCCACCGCGCACGCCGCCCCCTCGCCGGCGTACGGCAGCCGCAGCACGCCGTCCCTGGTCCACAGGCCGGCGCCGGCCAACCACCCCTGCGGCGCCGGAAGATGCCGTACCTGACGCTCGGCCGGCCGCCACACGCCCACCCAGCTGCCGTCCGGGCCGTCGATGCGCAGCGCCACGCCGCAGCTCTCCGGCGTCAGCACCTGCCCCGGCTGGATCGCGAACGGCGTCACCGCGCACTCCGCGGCCGACCGCAGACAGTCCGGGAACCGCACCGGCAGCGTGCTGCCCAGCACTCCCCAGCCCAGCCGGCCGCCCTCGCCGGGGCAGGGCGCGTCGGAACGGATGAGGAGCAGTCCGCTGTCGGGGTCGGCGAGCAGCAGCCGGTCGTCGCTGTCGGCGGCGATCTGGAGCAGCGGCGACACCTCGCCGCCGCGCCCGAGGTCCACCACGACCGTCTTGGTCCGGCCGCCGGACTCCCGGTCCAGGGCCAGCATCCGCCCGGCCCCGTCCAGCCACACCCCGCCCGAGCAGCGCCCGGGGACCTGGGCGACGTGCTCCGGCCCGAACGCGCCGCCCGCGACCAGCCACACGGCGCTGGAGTGCGGGCCGACGGCGAGGGCGTAGGCCATGTCGCCGCCCGGCGCGGGCGGCAGCAGCCGCAGCCGGGTGTCGGGGCCGGGGCACTCGACGGCGCCGAGCGGGAGCTCGCCGGTGCCGGGGCCGGTCGGGTAGAGCAGCGAGAAGGCGTGCCGGCCGGCGGCGAGGCGGCGGATGAGCACCCGGCCGTCGCTCATCGGCTGCACCTCGGTGCCGGGCTCCTCCGGCTGGTTGCCGGGCAGCGGCACGGCATAGGGTTCGGGGCCGTCCAGCGTCCAGCGCTCCGGGAACCAGGAGTCGCCGCTCGCGGCGAGGCGTGCGGCATACGTGCCGTCCACCGTGATCACGCAGCCCGGGGGCGGGGAGGGAGTGTCCGCGCTCCCGGCCGTGGCCTCGACAACACAGGCAGTCATCGTTCGGTCACCTCCAGCGACGAAACTAGTTTCGTACGCACAGGCGGGGAACCGGCCGACGGCCGCTTCACACGTAAGGGTGGCCATCTGGCGGTTCGACTGAGGAAACGGGGACGGGTGTGCTGAGCGGGGCGGGGGCGGCGCCACAGGTTCAACGGCGCAGAACGGCCAGGTAGCCTGTGTTCCGTGCCCCGTCTGTCTGAAGTCATCGCCGCGCTGGAGAACCTGTGGCCCGCAGAGCGGGCCGAGTCCTGGGACGCGGTCGGCACGGTCGTGGGCGATCCCGGCCAGGACGTCACCCGCGTGCTGTTCGCCGTGGACCCGGTGCGGGAGACGGTCGACGAGGCGGTGAAGCTGGGCGCCGACCTGCTGGTCACCCACCACCCGCTCTACCTGCGCGGTACGACGACGGTGGCGGCGAGCCACTTCAAGGGCCGCGTCGTGCACACCCTCATCAAGAACGACATCGCGCTGCACGTCGCCCACACCAACGCCGACAGCGCCGACCCCGGAGTCAGCGACGCGCTCGCCGGGGCGCTGGACCTGCGGGTCGTGCGGCCCCTGGTGCCCGACGCGAGCGACCCCGAGGGGCGCCGCGGTCTCGGCCGGGTCTGCGAACTGGACCACCCCCTGACCCTCCGCGCGTTCGCGGCCCTCGCCGCCGAGCGGCTGCCCGCCACCGCGCAGGGCGTCCGCGTGGCCGGCGACCCCGAGGCCCTGATCCGCACGGTCGCCGTCAGCGGCGGCTCCGGCGACAGCCTCTTCGACGCCGTACGGGCCGCCGGGGCCGACGCCTTCCTCACCGCGGATTTGCGCCACCACCCGGCCTCCGAGTTCCTCGCGGATCGCGCCCACAGTCCCCTCGCGCTGCTCGACGCGGCGCACTGGGCCACCGAGTGGCCCTGGTGCGAGCTGGCGGCCGCCCAGCTCGACGAGATCTCCGACCGTCACGGCTGGGACCTGCGGGTCCACGTCTCGAAGACGGTCACCGACCCCTGGACCGCCCACGCGGCGTCCAACCCGACGCAAACTCCTGGAGCCCCCAACTGAACGCCGCGCCCGCCGACCAGATCCGACTCCTCGACGTCCAGGACCTCGACGTCCGCCTCCAGCAGCTCGCGCACCGCCGGAAGTCGCTGCCGGAGCACGCCGAGATCGACTCGCTGTCCAAGGACCTCGTCCAGCTGCGCGACCTGCTCGTGGCCGCGCAGACCGAGGAGAGCGACTGCGCCCGCGAGCAGACCAAGGCCGAGCAGGACGTCGACCAGGTGCGCCAGCGCGCCGTCCGCGATCAGCAGCGCCTCGACTCCGGCTCGGTGACCTCCCCGAAGGACCTGGAGAACCTCCAGCGCGAGATCGCCTCCCTCGCCAAGCGGCAGGGCGACCTGGAGGACGTCGTGCTGGAGGTGATGGAGCGCCGGGAGTCCGCGCAGGAGCGGGTCGCCGAACTGACCGAGCGGGTCGGCTCCGTCCAGGCGAAGATCGACGACGCGACCGCGCGCCGGGACGCCACCTTCGAGGAGATCGACGGTGCGGTGGCGTCGGCGACGAAGGAGCGCGAGGTCGTCTCCGGCTCGGTCCCGGCGGATCTGCTCGGGCTCTACGACAAGCTGCGCGCGCAGCAGGGCGGCATCGGCGCGGCCAAGCTCTACCAGCGGACCTGCCAGGGCTGCCGTCAGGAGCTGGCCATCACCGAGCTGAGCGAGATCCGCAAGGCGGCGCCGGACACGGTGGTGCGGTGCGAGAACTGCCGCCGCATCCTGGTGCGCACGTCCGAGTCGGGGCTGTAAGGGGTCGTCGCGGTGCGGGAGTTCATCGTCGAGGCGGACGGCGGCTCCCGGGGCAACCCGGGGCCCGTGGGCTACGGCGCCGTGGTGATCGACGCCGCGACGGGCGAGACGCTGGCGGAGACGGCGGAGTACCTGGACGTCGTCACGAACAACGTCGCCGAGTACCGGGGACTCCTGGCCGGCCTGCGCGCGGCCCACGCCCTCGACCCCACCGCGACCGTGCACGTCCGGATGGACTCCAAGCTGGTCGTGGAACAGATGTCCGGCCGCTGGAAGACCAAGCACCCCGACATGAAGCCGCTGGCCATGGAGGCGGGACGGATCTTCCCGCCCGGCCGGGTGACGTACGAGTGGATCCCGCGCGAGCGGAACAAGCAGGCGGACCGCCTGGCCAACGAGGCGATGGACGCCGGCGTGCGCGGGGAGGTCTGGACGCCTTCCCCGGCGGCAGCGGCCGTCCCCGAGCCCGAGGGGCCGCCCGGGGACGCGGCGGCGGGCGCGGCGAGGGCACGGGCGGCCCTGGCGAGCCGTGGCGCTTCGCCGGCGGCGGGGGCCGGTGCTTCTTCCGTGGAGGGGGCCGGTGCTTCTTCCATGGAGACGTCCTCAAGTCCCCTTGCCTCGGAGGGGGATGACTCCGGCTCCGTCTCGACCCCTGGTTCCTCCTCTGTCCCGCCCGGGGTCGATGTGAACGCCGCGCGCAACGTGGCCACGCCCCAGGTCGGTTGGGGTGCTCCCGACATGGGTGCGCCCGCGACCTTCGTGTTGCTGCGGCACGGCGAGACGCCCCTCACGCCGGAGAAGCGCTTCTCGGGCAGCGGCGGCAGCGACCCCTCGCTCTCCGGTATCGGCCGGGAGCAGGCCGAGCGGGTGGCCCTAGCGCTGGCGCGGCGCGGGACGATCCAGGCCGTCGTGGCGTCACCGCTCGCGCGGACCCGCGAGACCGCCGGTATCGTCGCCGCCCGCCTCGGCCTGGAGGTCGGCATCGACGACGGGCTGCGCGAGACCGACTTCGGCGCCTGGGAAGGCCTCACCTTCGCCGAGGTGCGCCGGCGTCACCCCGACGACCTGAGCGCCTGGCTGGCCTCGCCGGACGCCGAACCCACCGGCGGCGGCGAGAGCTTCGCGGCGACCGCCACCCGGATCGCCGCGACCCGCGACAAGCTGGTCGCGGCCCACGCCGGCCGCACGGTCCTGCTCGTCACGCACGTCACCCCGGTCAAGACCCTCGTACGCCTCGCGCTGGGCGCCCCGCCCGAGTCCCTGTTCCGCATGGAACTCTCGGCGGCGTCCCTGTCGGTCGTGGCGTACTACGCCGACGGCAACGCCAGCGTCCGCCTTCTCAACGACACGTCTCACCTGCGCTGAGCGCGGCGGCCTCCCGGGCCAGCTCCTCGATCCGGGCCCAGTCCCGCGCCGCCACCGCGTCCGCCGGGACCATCCAACTCCCGCCCACGCAGCCGACGTTGGGCAGCGCCAGATACTCCGGCGCCGACGCGAGGCCGATCCCGCCCGTGGGGCAGAACCGCGCCTGCGGCAACGGCCCGGCGAGCGACCTCAGATACGCCGTACCCCCCGCGGCGGCCGCGGGGAAGAACTTCATCTCCCGCACCCCGCGCTCCAGCAACGCCACCACCTCGGACGTCGTCGACACCCCCGGCAGATACGGCACCCCGGACCGCCGCATCGCCTCCAGCAGTCCGTCCGTCCAGCCCGGGCTCACCAGAAAACGCGCCCCGGCGGCCACGGCGTCCTCGACCTGACCCGGCGTGATCACCGTCCCGGCCCCGACCACCGCGTCCGGCACCGCCTCGCCGATCGCCCGGATCGCGGCGAGCGCGTCCGGCGTCCGCAGGGTCACCTCGATCGCCGGCAGCCCCCCGGCGACGAGCGCCCGCGCGAGCGGAACGGCGTCAGCGGCGTCCGGCAGGACGACCACGGGGACCACGGGAGCGAGATCAAGCACGGAGTCCGTCATGGGCCACATGGTGCCCGGGCGGTGCAGCATGCGCAAAGCGCGTTGCGTATGCTGCAACGCGCTTTGCGGAGGCCTCAGTGGATCTCGTCCACCAGCACGTCCAGCGACCAGGGCCGCCCCGCCCCCGCGGGCGCCTCGGCCTCCACCACGTAGCCGAGGTCGCGCAGCACCTCCACCAGCTCCGCCGGCCCCTTCGGCGCCGTCCCCGCCGTGAGCAGGCTGCGCACGATCCGGCCCTTGGTCGCCTTGTTGAAGTGGCTGACCACCTTGCGCGTCGGCGCGTGCAACACCCGTACCGTCGCCGTCCGCCCCGCGACCTCGCCCTTCGGCTTCCACGCCGCCGCGTACGCCGACGACCGCAGGTCCAGCACCAGCCCGCTCCCCGCCGTCTCGGGCAACGCGGAGGCCATCGCCGTACGCCAGTGCGTGCCCAGCGCGCCCAGCCCGGGCAGCTTCACGCCCATCGAGCAGCGGTACGAGGGGATCCGGTCCGTCACCCGGACCGCGCCCCACAATCCCGAGAACACCAGCAGGGACCGTGCGGCACGCCGCTTGGCGGCCGGGTCCAGCGAGGCCAGGCCCAAAGCGTCGTACAGCACACCCGTGTAGATCTCCCCCGCGGGCCGTGCCCCGTCGGTGCGCAGTCCGGTGTTCCTGGCGACCTCGCCGCGCAGTCCCTCGCTCAGCCCCAGCACCTCGCGCGCCTTGTCCTCGTCGCCGGTGCACAGCTCGACCAGCTCGTCGAGGACGGCTTCCCGGGCGCCGTTCAGCTCGGGCAGCGCGAGCGACTCCAGCTTGAGCGGTGCGCCCCGGCCGGAGGACGCCTTCCCCTCCGAGGGCGGCAGCAGGACCAGCACGGATTCTCCTTCTCTAGACCTCCGCGCCAGGGTACGGCCTGCTGTCATCACCGCTGAGCGCCCGGGTGACCGCCCCGATGAGGGCGTCGGCCTCGTCCGTGTACACGCGCACCAGGCTCACCTCCCGCCGCCGGCCGAGGAACGTCACGTACGTGACGGGCTCGGTGAGCTCCAGCGTGACCGTCGTCTGCCCGCCGATCTCGACATCGAGCACGCCGTCGGCCTTCACGTGCGTCAGGCGCAGCTCACGCCGGACGGCCGCGATCCGCTCCAGCGGTATCCGCAGGTCGAGGTGGGCGGCCTTGCGGACCCGCAGTGCCCCCGGCTCCAGCACGTGCGGCCGTACGACGGACGCGGCGTGCAGACCGATGACGAAGAGCACGGTGTACACGTCCAGGACCACCACCACGTGGTGCACGGCCGGCCACCGGGACAGCAGCACGGACATCACGACCGTCTCGACCACGCACACGAACGTGAACCCCATCAGCAGCGCGCTCTGCCCGCTCGCGTAGCCGAAGGCGCGCCCGCCGCGGGTGCCCTGCCGCCGTCGGGCCACCCACAACCCGAGACACACGTAGAGCTGCACCTCATGCCACACGAGCCGGTACGCCGTTCTCGCCGTGGTTCTCATCGTGTCCCCCCGGAGGCGAGCCGCAGCGCCCGGCGGATCGCCTCCGCCTGCGCCGGGGCGACGTCGGCGTACATGGCGCGCAGGAAGCCGTGCTCCTGGTCGACGGGTTCCGCGGCGGCCAGCTCGGGCGGCATCAGTCCCGCGAGCGCGCGGGCCGCGGCCTCCACTCGCGGATCATCCGTCCCCGTGTCGGCGAGCGCGTCGAGCATGGCGTACGCCTCGTGCGCCCGCGCGACGGCATCCGGTCCGCTCAGCGCACCACCGACGGCGGCCAGCAACCGCTCCCGCTCCTCCGGGCCCGCGGCGGTCTCCAGCAGCGCGAAGATCTCGCGGTCCTTGGCGGCCATCGGGGAGTCGGAGGCGGGCGCCAGGCCCGCGAACAGCTCCGCCAACTCGGGCGAGACCGGCCCTTCTGCTGGCAGCTCCGCCACGTCCAGCAGCGCCCGCAGCCGCGCCCGACGCTCCCGGAGCGCCGCCTCCTGCCGCGCCAGATCCGCGTCCAGCTCCTCCAGCACCTCGGTCAGGTCCCGCCCCGCGTCGTCCGCGAGCACGTCCCGCACCTCGGCCAGCCCCAGCCCCAACTCCGTCAGCCGCCGGATCCGCGCCAGCACGACGGCGTGCCGCAGCGTGTAGTCCCGATACCCGTTGGCCAGCCGCTCGGGCTCGGGCAACAGCCCCAGATGGTGGTAATGCCGCACGGTCCGCGTGGTGACGCCGACAGCAGCGGCGAGTTCTCCGATCCGCATGGGTTCAGTAGAGACGTTGACGTTGCGGCAGGGTCAAGCGGACCCGTTCGAGGGAACGGTCCGGGATCCCCCGTGCGGTGATCAGCCGCTGCCCCACGCTGGCGGACGACCGAAGGAGGAGGACGTCGTCACGGTGGCAATGGATCCGATCACGCAGGAGATCCTGCTGGGCTGGTTCGTGGACCTGGAGACCCCTGAGGGGCTCAGGGCGGAACTCATCGAGGGGGAGCTTGTCGTCACACCCGTGCCCGACGGGCACCATGAACACTGCATCAGCCGCATCGTGGGCCAGATGCACCGGCGATCAGGGGCGGAGATCCACTTCTCCGGAAACAAGGGCCTGAGGCTGCGAAACGCGGAAGGCTACGCGCAGGACCACGTGATCCCGGACGGCACGATCGTCCCCCGAGAACTGCGCCTTTTCCGGGGAGCCGACCCCTGGATGCCCTGCGACGGCGTCGCCATGGCCCTGGAGGTCACGTCCACCAAGCCCAGGGCCGACCGCGAGACCAAGCGCCGCTGCTACGCCCGCGGCGGCATCCCGCTCTACCTTCTGGTCGACCGCAGCGACTCCGCGATCACCCTGTTCAGCACGCCGGAGAGGGGCGACTACCGCGAGCACCTCACCCGCCCCCTCGGCAAACCGCTCACCCTCCCCGCACCCTTCGCCTTCGAGCTGGAGACCGTGGACTTCCTCTGACCTCTCGCCCGGTACCATGGTCGACACGGCAGACGAGCCGGGCGGGCGGCCGCGTGGAGGTTCTTGTGGATCTCCCCGAGGAACGTCCGGGCTCCACAGGGCAGGGTGGTGGCTAACGGCCACCCGGGGTGACCCGCGGGACAGTGCCACAGAAAGCAGACCGCCGGGGACCTCGGTCCTCGGTAAGGGTGAAACGGTGGTGTAAGAGACCACCAGTGCCCAGGGTGACCTGGGCAGCTAGGTAAACCCCACCCGGAGCAAGGTCAAAAGGGGACACCCCGGTGTCCCTGCGCGGACGTTCGAGGGCTGCCCGCCCGAGTCCGCGGGTAGACCGCACGAGACCGGCGGCAACGCCGGTCCTAGATGGATGGCCGTCGCCCCGGCCCCCGCGAGGGAACCGGGGAACAGAACCCGGCGTACAGCTCGGCTCGTCTGTCGCTCTCCGGCGGGTGAGTGGACGCCGAACCCTCCCAAGCCGACGGGCGATCAGCAGCAGGAGCACGCCGTGGCGGGCGCCTGGGCGGGGATCGAGAAGTGGCTGGAGCAGCACGCTCCGCGCTCCTACCGGATGCTTCCTCCGCCCCGGTGACTTCGACTGGACACCCGAACCCGGAACCGGGCCCCCGCAAGGACAGGAAACAGCCTGGCTGTTGCCGAGGAAGCATGGGATCCCTCCTGTGCGGCATCTGCCGTACCGGGAGGAAGGCCCCCACACGGTCGGCCGGCCGGACGACCCCATGGTGCGGTACCTGGCCTTCGCCGCGACTGACCACAGCGGTTTGTACGGGCTGTTCACGGACTGCGCCGGAGAAGGGCCCTTCCCCGGCCGGTGTCACCTCGGCTCTCCCTCCCGTAAACAGACCACCGTTCCTGACGCGGCGGCCGCCCGTAGTGCCGTCAGGGTGCGTACGTGGGTGGGGGGAAGGGTCAGGGGCAGGTCCTCGGGGGCCGTGAAGGCGTGGGCGTCGTGTTCGGGGCTCAGGGTGACGGGCGTGCCCGGCGGGACGGTGCCGCCGTGGAAGTAGCAGTCCAGGACCGGGCCCGTGCCGCCCACGTTCGCCCGGTGGTCGATGCCGATCAGGGTGGGCGCCGCGGCGAGGGTGATGCCGGTTTCCTCGTGGGTTTCCCGGTGCGCCGCGGTCAGGGGGTCCTCCCCGTGGTCGAGCATGCCGCCGGGGAGCCACCAGACGCCGGCCGCCGGCTGGGTGGGGGCGTAGCGCAGGAGCAGGATGCGGCCGGTGTGGTCGAAGAGCAGGACGCAGGCGGCGATGAGTGCCTGTGGCTGGGTCCTGATCCATTCGTCGCGGGGGAGTACGTCGGTCACTCGAGGCCCCTGGTCGTGCTGATCATGTCGGTCGTCCCTCCCGGTGGTCCTGACAGGACTAACGGGTGAGCGCGCTTTCGGTGATCTGGTGATCCGATTCGCCGGCAGGGTCGGCGGGTACCCGGTGCCTCCGCGTCGTACGACACCGCGCCGAGGACGGTACCGCCATGACCGAGTACGAACGTTCCCGCACGATGCCCGCTCAGCCCGAGCAGGTCTTCGAGGAAGCCGCCGACGTCGGGCGGCTGGAAAGCTGGATGCCGGCCGAGTTGCATGTGGAGGCCGTGGACCTGCCCGCCGTCACCGTGCACGAGGACCGCACCGACGAGGACACCGCCGCCCTGCTGCAAGCCCGGCGTGAGCAGATGCGGCTCGAATGGGGCACCCGCGAGCAGGGGAGCTACGCCGGCTGGCTCCAGGTCGCCGGGATCGGTGCCGGGGCCAGCGAGGTGACGGTGCACCTGTCGTTCTTCGACGACAGCCACGACCCGGGCGAGGAGGCCGTGCGCGACGCCCTGGACGCCAGCCTGTGGCGCCTGGAGGAGCAGGTGCGGCTGCGCGTCGAGCACCCGGCCGGCTGAGCCGGGGTCCGTACGTCATGGCACGCGCCAAGCGCTACGCCGTCGCCGCTTCCGGGCAGTGGACCGACGAGGAGGAGGGTCGCCGTCGGCTGCCCGCCGGTGAGGTGCACGCCTGGGAAGCCGGTCAGAACCAGACCGTGTGCGGGCTGTCCCTCAGCCGTTCCCGGCTGATCCGCTTTCCGCACGTCGCCTGGCCGGACACCCTCCCGGAGTCGGGCGGGGCCGCGGACGAGGTGCGGCGGCAGTGCCCGCGCTGCGCCTCCGTCGCCGGGCGCCGGGGCGGTGACGCGCGTCCGCGGTGGCAGCGGACCAATCCTCGCCCGTGAGCCCGAAGCGGGGTGCCCCCGCGTTCGACCCGCGGTACTCCGGGAAGACGAACACAGGATACGCGGGGTGAGGTGCCCGGTGACGGTCAGAGGCGAGGAGGATGCCATGGAGCGGGTGGTGGGAAGGACGCGACCGGAGCGGCGGGTCGGCATCCGTACGTACGGTGAGGTCGACTCGGCGCTCAGGGGGCTGGTGGCCCGGCACGGGGGCAGTGCGCAGTTCTCCGCGGGGGAGGCGGTCGCCCTGGAGTGGGCGCTGGGGCGGACGGTCCGCTCGCCGATCACGGGGGTGGGCGGCCGCGACGTTCCCGACCTGCACCTGTTGACGGCGGAGGTCGACGCCACCGTCGTACGGCTGGAGGACCCCACCGCCCCGGCGGGCAACCGCGATTACTTCCGCGGTGTATACGGCGCCTTGTCCTGGATCTGCGGTCTGCGCGGCCGACTCGTCTGAGGCACCCCCGGGGGACGTCGGAGGCCCTCGGAGGACGTCGGATGGCTCCGGAGAGCTACCGCACCCGTCCCGCCGCGGGCTCCTCGCCCTCGTCCTCCTCGTCCGGGAGGTGGACGTCGTCGACCGCGATGTTGACCTCGACGACCTCCAGGCCGGTCATCCGCTCGATCGACGTGATGACGTTCTCGCGCACGTCGGCGGCGATCTCGGTGATGGACAGCCCGTACTCCACGACGACGTCGAGATCGACGGCGCTCTGCCGTTCACCGACCTCGACCTTGACGCCGCTGGTGACGCCGGCCCGCCGGCCCGGGACCCGCTCGCGCATCGCGCCCATGGTGCGGGCGAGGCCGCCGCCGAGGGCGTGGATGCCGGGCACCTCGCGCGCCGCCATCCCGGCGATCTTCGCCACCACGTCGTCCGCGATGGTGGTCCTGCCCCGGCTTCCGGGGGCGAGGGACCCGCCGCCGTGCGCGTTCGTGCCGGTTTCGCTGGTGCGTACCGCCGCACCGGTCGTCTCCGTCATGTCCGACCCGCCTCCTCGGGGGCGCGCGGGGGCCCACCGCACAGGAGGCCCGCCGCGACGCTCATACCTGCTTCCCAGCGTGCCCCGGGCCCTCCCGGCTCGCCACCGCAGGCGGAGGGCGCCGCCGGACGGCGCGCGCGGGCGGGCGGCTCCCGGCTCGGTCAACCCCCGGCGCGCGCCGGGCCGTTCGGGTCGGCCCGGACGCAGGTGACGTCCAGCGTCAGCTCCAGCAGGCGTCCGGTCATCAGCCGGGAGCCGGTGACGCCGAACTCGGTGCGGTCGACCGTGGTGGTGGCCGGCACGGTGAACGCGTCGCCGGACATCCTTACGCGTACGACCGACAGCCGCAGCGGCCCGGTCCTGACGACCTTCGACGCCGACCAGTACGTGCTGCGCGCCCTGCGGGCCGGCGCGACCGGCTTCCTGGTCGAGTCCACCCCGCCGGAGGAACTCATCGGCCTGGTCCGCTCGGCCGCGCGGGGCCACACGGTCCTCTCGCCCTCCGCCGCCCGCCGGCTCGTCGCCGCCTCCACGGACACTCCGTCGGCCCGTGACCGCGCCCGGGACCTTGTCGCCTCCCTCACCGAACGCGAGACCCAGGTCCTGGCGGGCCCGGGCGCAGGGCTGTCCAACGCGCGGATCGCGGTCCGCCTCCACCTCTCCGAGGCCACGGTCAAGGGCTGTGTCTCCCGCACGCTGGACAAGCTGGGCTGCGTCAACCGCACCCAGGCGGGACTGATCGCCCATGACGCGGGGGTCGTCGACCCGTAGCGGGCGGAGGGGGTCGCCGACCCTGGCGGGCGGACGCTATTCCTCGAACAACGCCTCCTGGCCGCTCAGTTGGGCCTCCTGCCGCACCCGCTTGTTCCGCGTCCCCACGACCACCGCCGCACCGGCGGCCACCACACCGAGGGCCGCCGGGACCATCCAGCCGCGGTTCAGGCGGTCGCCGAGGAGGTGGTCCAGGGAGAGGCGGCCGGGGCCGGCGACGGCGAGGCCGGTCGCGGCCATGCCGAGGCTGGCGGCGTACTCGAAGCCGCCCTCCGCGTTGAAGAAGCCGTTGGGGAGGTGCACCGCGGACGCGCCCGCCATCCCGCCGGCCGCCGCCGCTCCGGCCGCCGGCGTGGCCAGCCCCAGCGCCAGCAGGGTCCCGCCGCCGCACTCCGCGAGCCCCGACGCCGTGGCGTTGAGTCTGCCGGGCCGGTACCCGACGGACTCCATGAACTGCCCCGTCCCCTCGATGCCGGCCCCGCCGAACCAGCCGAACAGCTTCTGCGCGCCGTGGGCGGCCAGCACCCCGCCGGTGCCCAGCCTCAGCAGGAGCAGACCCAGATCACGTCGGTCGTAGCACGTCACGATGTCTCCCGGTGCAGAAGTGGCCTCCACTCCACCGTCGCAGCCCGCCACCCACCCGGCTCTCCCGGGCAGCCGTTCGGGTGGCGGGGTGCCGGGGGCGGTGTGAGGGTGGCTGGCATGACGATTCAGACGGCCAAGTTGAGCGACCCGGCGGTCCGCGCGTTCGTCGCGGCCGTCAACTCCCACGACCGCGAGGGCTTCATGACCCTCCTCGCACCCGGCGCCACCATGGCCGACGACGGCACGGACCGTGACCTCGACGACTGGATCGACCGGGAGATCTTCTCCTCCCACGGTCATATGGAGGTCGACAACGAGTCCAGCGGCGGCCGCGCCCTCGTCGCCCGGTACCGCAACGACACGTGGGGCGAGATGCGCACGCGGTGGACCTTCAGCGTCGACGACGACGGCAGGATCAGCCGCTTCGAGACCGGGCAGGCCTGAGCGGGACACCTGGCTCGGCGCTCGGTGCCTTCTGTCACGCGCCTTGTGTTGAAGCGCGCTTCAACCCTTAGCCTCACGGGACTATGAAGAACACCAGAACACTCGGACGCAGCGGCATCGAGATCAGTGCTCTCGGCTTCGGCTGCTGGGCTGTCGGCGGTGAGTGGCAGGACACCTCCGGGCAGCCGCTGGGCTGGGGCAAGGTCGACGACGAGGAGTCCGTGCGGGCGATCCGGCGCGCCCTCGACCTCGGCGTCACCTTCTTCGACACCGCCGACACCTACGGCGCCGGCCACAGCGAACGCGTCCTCGGCCGTGCCCTCGGCAAGCGCCGCGCCGATGTCGTCGTCGCCACCAAGTGGGGCAACGTCTTCGACGCGGACACCCGCACCCTCACCGGCAGCGACGACTCCCCGGCGTACGCGCGCCGCGCACTGACCGCCTCCCTGCGCCGCCTGGACACCGACCACGTCGACCTGTACCAGCTGCACCTGTCCGACGCGGACCCGGAGCGGGCGGCCGAACTGCGGGAGGCGTGCGAGGAGTTCGTGCGGGAGGGGCTTGTCCGGGCCTACGGGTGGAGCACCGACGACCCCGCCCGCGCCGCCGTCTTCGCCGAGGGGGCGCACTGTGCCGCCGTACAGCACCGCCTCAACGTCCTCCAGGACGCGCCCGAGATGCTCGCGCTCTGCGCGGAGTCGGGGCTCGCCGGCGTCAACCGCAGTCCGTTGGCGATGGGACTGCTGACCGGGAAGCGGGCCGCCGGGCAGCCCCTCGAAACGGGGGACATCCGCAGCGCGCCGCCCGCCTGGCTGCCGGGGTTCGCGTCCGGCAGGGGCGCCGACCCGGAGTGGACACGCCAGGTCGACGCGCTGCGGCAGGTCCTGACCAGCGACGGCCGCACCCTCGCGCAGGGCTCCCTCGCCTGGATCTGGGCGCGCGCCGCGTGCACGGTCCCGATCCCCGGCTTCCGCACCGTCGCCCAGGCCGAGGAGAACGCGGGCGCGCTCGCCAAGGGGCCGCTCACCGCAGGGCAGTTGGCGGAGATCGACGTCATCCTGGGCCGGTGAGCGCCGGGCCGGTGGCGCCGTGAACGCGGCAGCCGTGCCACGGCCGACCGGTTCGTACCTCGCGGTCCCTCGCGAGGTCCCCCCTCCGGTCGCCGTGGAACGGCTGCCGCCCCTCCCCCAGAGATGTGGCTGACGGGAGCTCGACGCTCCAAGTGTGAAGCCCTTGTGTGAAGTTCCTGTGGAGGAGTGTCGAGCATAAGCTCCCCACCGGCAACAATGGGGCGGACGGTCGAACTCCGCTTGTGCAGGTTGACCGTTCACCCTTTCCGCTCGACTCTCCGTTCACCCTTTCCGCTCGACGTTCAGCCGCGCCCGATGTACGGCATCGTCGTCGCCAGCACCGTCGCGAACTGCACGTTCGCCTCCAGCGGCAGCTCCGCCATGTGCCGCACCGTGCGCGCCACGTCGGCGACGTCCATCACCGGCTCCGGCGCCACCTCGCCGTTCGCCTGCGGAGCGCCGTGCTCCATGGCCTTCGTCATGTCGGTCGCCGCGTTGCCGATGTCGATCTGCCCGACCGCGATCCGGTACGGCCGCCCGTCCAGCGACAGCGCCTTGGTCAGGCCGGTCAGCGCGTGCTTGGTGGCGGTGTAGGCGACGGAGCGCGGGCGGGGCGCGTGCGCCGAGATCGAGCCGTTGTTGATGATCCGGCCGCCCTGCGGGTCCTGCTCCTTCATCTGCCGGTACGCCGCCCGCGCGCACAGGAACGCCCCGTTGAGGTTGGTGTCCACCACGTGGCGCCAGGCGTCGTACGCCAGTTCCTCGACCGGCACCCCGCCGGGCCCGAACGTCCCCGCGTTGTTGAACAGCAGGTCCACCCGCCCGAACCGCTCGACGGTCGCCGCGAACAGCGCGTTCACCTCCTCCTCCCGCGACACGTCGGTGCGGACGGCGAGACAGGCGCCCTCGGGCACCCGCGCCGCCGTCTCCCGGAGCGTCTCCTCGCGGCGGCCGGCCAGCGCGACCGACCAGCCGGCGCGCAGCAGCTCCTCCGTGACCGCGCGGCCGACCCCGGAGCCCGCACCGGTCACGACCGCGATCCTGGACTGCTGTTCGGCAGTTTGCTTGGCATTCATAGCCCTGAAGGGTAGGAGACGGTCCGCCATCCGGAACTCATGAGCCCGCCATGCGAGTGTTGTGTACGCGCCAATCCTCCGTCGTCCCGGGCCACTCCAATGCCACCTGCACCCACTCGCAGGATCGTCAGGGGAGAACCGGATGACACCCCCAGCCAGTCAGCCCCACCACACCCCCGAACTACGCGCCGCCGCCAGGCACATCGGCCGTCGCCGCTTCCTCACCACCACCGGCGCCGCCGCCGCGCTCGCCTTCGCGGTCAACCTGCCCACCGCGGGCGTCGCCGGCGCCGCCGAACTCGACGCCGCGCAGATCAAGGACGACCCCTTCACCCTCGGCGTCGCCTCCGGCGACCCCCAGCCCACCTCGGTCCTGCTGTGGACCCGGCTGGCCCCCGTCCCCTTCCAGGCCGACAGCGGCCTGCCCGCCGAACGCGTCACCGTGCACTGGGAACTCGCCCGCGACGAGCACTTCCGCCGCCCCGTCAGACGCGGCACCACTACCGCGCACCCCGAGTTCCACCACACCGTGCACGTGGAGGTGGGCCACCTGGAGCCCGGCCGTCTCTACCACTACCGCTTCCGCGTCGGCCGCTGGATCAGCCCGGCCGGCCGCACCCGCACGGCGCCCGCCCCCTCCGACCGGGTCTTTGGCCTCACCCTGGCCGCCGTCTCCTGCCAGGCGTACCACGACGGCTACTTCACGGCGTACGGCCATCTCGCCCAGGACGACGTCGACGTGGTCTTCCACCTCGGTGACTACCTGTACGAGTATGCCGTCAACGCGGTGGGCGGCCAGCGCAACTACACCGACCGGACCCTGCCCGACCTGTTCAACCGGGAGACGGTGACGCTGGAGGACTACCGGCTGCGGTACGCCCTCTACAAGTCCGACCCCGACCTGCGCGCCGCCCACGCCGCGCACCCCTTCGTCGTCACCTGGGACGACCACGAGACCGAGAACAACTACGCCGGCGACACCCCCGAGAACTCCGTCCCGCCGGAGGAGTTCCTGCTGCGCCGCGCCTCCGCCTACCGCGCCTACTGGGAGAACCAGCCGCTGCGCCTGCCCCAGCGCCCCGAGGGCCCGGACATGCGGCTCTACCGGCGGCTGCAGTGGGGCCGGCTCGCCCAGTTCGACGTGCTCGACACCCGGCAGTACCGCTCCGACCAGGCCTACGGCGACGGCTCCGACGTGCCCGGCCCCGAGGTCGACGACCCGGCGCGCACCATGACCGGCGCGACGCAGGAGCGCTGGCTGCTCGACGGCTGGCGCCGCTCGCGGGCGCTGTGGAACGTCGTACCGCAGCAGGTCACCTTCTCCCAGCGGAAGTTCGACCTGACCGAGCCCTCGCGGGTGTCGATGGACGCCTGGGACGGCTACCGCGCCTCCCGCCGCCGGGTGCTGGACGGCGCGCGGGCCGCCGGCGTCGAGAACCTGATGGTGCTCACCGGCGACGTCCACGTCGGCTACGCCTTCGACATCAAGGACGACTTCGACGACCCGGCCTCGCGCACGCTGGGCACCGAGATCGTCGCCACCTCGATAGCCAGCGGCCGGGACGGCGCGGACAAGCCCGCCAACTGGGACACGTACATGACCGCCAACCCGCACATGAGGTTCTACAACGGGCGGCGCGGCTATGTGACGGTCGCGCTCGACCGGGAGCAGGCACGGGCCGACTTCCGGACGGTGCCGTACGTGACCACGCCGGGGGCGCCGGTCACGACGGCCGCGTCCTTCGTCACGGAGGTGGGGGAGCAGGGGCTCAGGCAGGTGTGAGTTCCGCCGTGGGGTCCGCTTCGGGGGCCTCGCCCGGGTAGCGGACGCCGATGCGGTCCCGGATCGCGTCGAGCGTCCGCATCACGGCGAGGGTGCCGTCGAGCGGGACCAGCGGGGACTCGGTCTCGCCGGCGCGCAGGGCGCGCATCACCTCGCGGGCCTCGTGCTGGAGGCTGTTGTGCGCGGCGCCGGCGGCCGGGTCGTGGGCGAACTCCTCGGGGTCCCGGCCGTCGCGGTGCAGGACGAAACGCTCCGGGTTGAAGAAGCCGTGCGGGATGTCGATCCGGCCCTGGGTGCCCGTTACCGAGGCCGTGACGGGCGTACCTCCGACGATGGAGCAGTGCACCGAGGCGAGAGCACCGCTCTCCCAGGAGAGCAGCGCACCCGTCTGGAGATCGACGCCCTCCTCGGAGAGCACCGCTCTCGCCGCGATGTCCGACGGCTCCCCGAGCAGCAGATGCGCGAACGACACCGGGTACACACCGAGGTCCAGCAGCGCACCCCCGCCCTGCCGCGGATCCCGCAGCCGGTGCGAGGGCGGGAACGGCCCGGACAGCCCGAAGTCCGCCTGCACACTGCGCACTTCACCGATCGCCCCGTCGTCCACCAGCGCCTTCAGCCGCCGCACCAGCGGACTGCAGTACATCCACATCGCCTCCATCAGGAAGCGATCCCGCTCGCGCGCCAGCGCGACCAGCTCCTCCGCCTGGCGCACGTTCAGCGTGAACGGCTTCTCCAGCAGCACGTTCCGCCCCGCCGCCAGGGCCAGACCGGCGGCCGTCCGGTGCGCCGCGTGCGGAGTGGCGACGTACACCACATCAACGTCCTCGTCGTGCGCCAGCGCCTCCCAGTCCCCGTACGCCCGGGGAATCCCGAACCGCTCCGCGAACGCCTTCGCCGCCTCCGCGGTCCGTGACGCCACCGCCACCACCTCGGCGTCCGGCAGATCCACCAGATCCGCCGTGAACGCCGCCGCGATCCCGCCCGTCGCCAGAATTCCCCACCGCACGCTCTCCGCGCCCATTCCCGCCCCGCCCTCGTTCTCGTTCGTTCTCGTTCGTTCTCGTTCGATGTCAGCAGGCACCGTGTTCGAACTGAGAGCATAGGGACCGGACTGCTCGGAGAGGGAGGGGCACATGCCCGAGGGGGCACCGATACCGGACCTGTCACAGGCGGCCGCGCCCCGCACGCGGCCGCCCGTCCGTGCACCGCGCCGCACCGGTCTGCTCGTCACGCTCGTCCTCGGCGGCCTGACCGCCACCCCGCCGCTGGCCATGGACATGTACCTCCCGGCGCTGCCGGAGGTCACCCGCTCGCTGCACGCGCCCGCCGCGACCGTGCAGCTCACCCTCACGGCCTGCCTGGCCGGCATGGCCTTCGGCCAGCTGATCGTCGGTCCGATGAGCGACCGCTGGGGCCGCCGCCGCCCGCTGCTCGCCGGACTCGCCGTCTACGTCGTCGCCACCGTGCTGTGCGCCCTGGCGCCCACTGTCGGGACGCTGGTCGCCTTCCGGCTGGCGCAGGGGCTCGCGGGCGCGGCCGGGATCGTGATCGCCCGGGCGGTCGTGCGCGATCTGTACGACGGCATGGCGATGGCCCGCTTCTTCTCCACCCTGATGCTGATCTCCGGCGTCGCCCCGATCGTGGCGCCGCTGATCGGCGGGCAGATGCTGCGGGTGACGGACTGGCGGGGTGTGTTCGTGCTGCTCGCCGTGGTCGGGGCGGTGCTCGCGGCGGTGGTGTGGTTCCGGCTCCCGGAGACCCTGCCCACCGAGGAGCGGCACAGCGGCGGCGTCGGCGAGGCCCTGCACACCATGCGCCGCCTGCTGGCCGACCTGCCGTTCACCGGCTTCATGCTCGCCGGCGGCTTCGCCTTCGCGGCGCTGTTCGCGTATATCGCGGCCTCGCCGTTCGTCGTCCAGGAGATCTACGGCGCCTCCCCGCAGACGTTCAGCCTGCTGTTCGGCCTCAACTCGATCGGACTGGTCGTCGCCGGGCAGATCAACGGCAAGGTGCTGGTCGGCCGGGTCCGCCTGGACAAGGTGCTGGCCGTCGGCCTCGGCATCGTCGTGCTGGCCGCGACCGCGCTGCTGCTGATGTCGGTGGGCGTCTTCGGCGAGGTGGGGCTCGCGCCGGTGGCCGGCGCGATGTTCGTGCTGATGAGCGCGATGGGCATCACCCTGCCCAACACCCAGGCGCTGGCCCTGATGCGGGTACGGCACGCGGCCGGGTCCGCGTCCGCGCTGCTCGGCACGTCCTCCTTCCTCATCGGCGCGATCGCCTCCCCGCTCGTCGGGGTCGCCGGTGAGCACACCGCCGTCCCCATGGCCGTCGTCCAACTGGCCGCCGCGTTGGTAGCGGTCGGCTGCTACGTGGGAATGTGCCGTCCCTGGAACAACCGTGCGGACTGGGAGGGTGGGGGAACCCTCCGCTCGGCGAGCGCGTCCGAGAGCTTGGGAGAAGAGAGCTGAGCGCACCCAAACTGCGTACCGGTGCCCCGGAACGGGCCGGCCTCGACGCCGGCGAACTCCGTGCCCTGGTCCGCGAGGTCCGGCAGCTGACCACCGGGGAACGCCCGTGGGCACCGGGAGTCGTCGTGGCCGCCGGGCGGGGGCCGGTGCTCGCGGTGCACGAGGCGGCGGGCCACGCGGTGCGGTACGCGGCGTACGACCCGGAGACGGACGCGGGCGTGGAACTGCCGCGCTCCGCGCGTGTGCCGATGACCGGCGACACCGTCTTCGACCTGGCCTCGCTCACCAAGCTGTTCACGGCCGTCGCCGCGGTGCAGCAGATCGAGCGCCGCACGCTGGGCATCGACGGGCAGGTCGGCGCGTACCTCCCCGAGTTCCGGGCGGCCGCCCGGCACGGCATCACGGTCCGCGCCCTCCTCACCCACACCTCGGGGCTGCGCCCCGAACTGCCGCTGTACGAGTGCGCGACGGCCGCGGAACGCCTGGCCCTGCTCCGCGCGGAGGCCCCGGACGGCCCGCCGGGCGAGTACCGCTACTCCGACCTGAACCTGCTCCTGCTCCAGTACGTCCTCGAACGCGTCACCGGCCACCCCCTGGACGTCCTGATCCGCGACGGCATCACCCGGCCCCTGGGCATGACGTCGACCCGCTTCGGCCCGTGCCCGGACGCGGCGGCGACGGAGGACCAGCGCCGCCCGTGGGCGAAGGCGGACCGGGGGATGCTGCGGGGCGAGGTCCACGACGAGAACGCCTGGGCGCTGGGCGGGGTCGCCGGGCACGCGGGGCTGTTCTCGACGGCCCGGGACCTGGCGGTCTTCTGCCGCGCGCTACTGGCGGGCGGCTCGTACGGGCCGGCGCGCATCCTGGGCCCGGACTACGTGGACCTGATGCTGACGCCGCCCGGGCTGGGCTTCGCGATGGACCAGTCGTGGTTCATGGGCGAGCTGGCGGGCAGGGGCGCGGCGGGCCACACCGGCTTCACGGGAACGTCCCTGGTGGTGGACCGGGCGACGGACACCTTCCTGGTCCTGCTGGCCAACACGGTCCATCCGCGGCGCCGGGCGCCCGACAGTCGGCCACGGGCCCGGGCGGGGTCGCGGATGGCCTGGGCGGTACGGGGAGTATGAGCGCGCCGGCGACCTGAGAGAATCGCACGGTGAACGCCCCCCTGCCCGCCTCCGACACCCTCCGCGCCGCCCTCGCCGGGCTCCTCGACGGGCTGCCGCCCAAGCAGGCCGCGCAGGCCGTGGAACGGCTGATCGCGAACTACCGGGGGGCCACCCCGACCGACGCGCCGATCCTGCGGGACCGGGCGGACGTGGTCGCGTACGCGGCGTACCGGATGCCGGCCACCTTCGAGGCGGTCTCCGCGGCGCTGGAGGCGCTCGCGGACGCCGCGCCGGACTGGGAGCCGGGCGGGCACGTGGACGTCGGGGGCGGTACGGGCGCGGCAACCTGGGCCGTCACCGCCACCTGGGAGGGCACACGCCCGGTCACCGTGCTCGACTGGGCCGAGCCCGCGCTGGCGCTGGGCCGGGAGATCGCGGCGGCCAATCCGGCGCTGCGGGACACCCGCTGGCAGCGCTCCCGTATCGGATCGGCGCTCACCATGGAGAGCACCGATCTCGTCACCGTCTCCTACGTCCTCAACGAGCTCACCGCCCCCGACCGCACCGCCCTCGTCGACGCCGTCGCCTCCGCCGCCCAGGCCGTGGTGATCGTCGAACCCGGCACCCCCGACGGCTACGCCCGCGTCATCGAGGCCCGCGACCGGCTGATCGGCGCCGGCTTCCACATCGCCGCCCCGTGCCCGCACAGCGCCGCCTGCCCGATCGTCCCCGGCACCGACTGGTGCCACTTCTCGGCCCGGGTCAGCCGCTCCTCCCTGCACCGCCAGGTCAAGGGCGGCTCCCTCGCCTACGAGGACGAGAAGTTCAGCTACGTCGCCGCGACCCGCTTCCGCCCCGCTCCGGCCGCCGCCCGCGTCGTACGGAAGCCGCAGATCCGCAAGGGCCAGGTGCTGCTGGACCTGTGCGAAGGCCCCGACGCGAGCGGGCCCGCCCTGCGCCGCACGACGGTCACCAAGCGTCACGGCGACCTCTACAAGGCCGCGCGCGACGCCGGCTGGGGCGACCCCTGGCCCCTGTGACGCGGCACCGAGACCTACCGTCCCGCGTTCTTCTCCTGGAACTTGCGCAGCAGTTCCCGTTTCTGGGCCTGGGCGTCGGGGCCGCCGACGCGGCCGCCCCGGTTGCCGCCGCGCAGGGCCTTGCGGCCGAGCTTCCGGCGCGTGCCGCCGACCCCCAGCATGTTTCCGGCTCCACCTCGGGTCATGCTCTGCCTCCCTGTACGTCGCTGACATTCCTGTCCGTCCATCAGCAGGGACGAGACGTATCGTCTCGCCTCTGACCTTCACCAGGCTGCAACGAGACGCACCGTCTTGTCAACCTGATAGATTCGTCGCATGGTCAAGAAGCCCGCCCCTGACTCCACCCGCCGCAGCGAGAGGTCTCGCCGCGCGATCTATGGCGCCGCCCTCGCACTCGTCGCGGAGGTCGGCTACGCGAAGACCACCATCGAGGGCATCGCCGCCCGCGCCGGCGTGGGCAAGCAGACGATCTACCGCTGGTGGCCGTCCAAGGCGGACGTACTCCTGGAGGCCTTCCTCGACCTCGGCGAGCAGGCGGCGGAACAGGCCGCCGAACGGGGCGCCGCACAGGGAGCCGAGCAGGGAGCGCAACCGGCCGCCGAGTACGCCATCCCGGACACCGGCCACCTCGCCGCCGACCTCAAGTACGTCCTGCGCGCCACCGTCGACGAACTCCTCGACCCCAAGTTCGAAGCCCCGTCCCGCGCCCTGGCCGCCGAGGGCGTCGTCAACGAGGCGCTCGGGCGGCAGTTCGTCGCCCAGCTCCTCGAACCGCAGCTCCAGTTGTACGTGCGGCGACTGCGCGCGGCGCAGGACGCCGGCCAGGTCCGCCCCGGCATCGACCCGCGCATCGCGCTGGAACTCTTCGTCTCCCCGCTGGCCCAGCGCTGGCTGCAGCGCACCGGCCCCATCTCCTACGAGTACACCGACACCCTCGTCGACTACGCGCTGCACGGCCTCGCGCCCCGGTGACCGCATGTGATCCACCGTGGCTGTCCGTGATTCCGGGTGTGGAGTATGTCTCGTACCCCCGGCCCCGGTTGGGGACTACGGCCTCCCAGGGCGCAGGATGGTGGGACCATGGGGCATGGTGACCGTTCCACAGGCGAGGCGAGGGGATAGATGAGCGCGGAGTTCGGCGGCCGCTCCGGCCGGCAGGGCAAACTCTCCCAGTGGCTGCGCGGACGCCGCCCCAAGGAGACCGCCGACGACGGCGGCCGGGAGGCCCAGCTGCTCGCCGCCGCCGCCGCGGGACTGCCCCTGGCGCCCGCCGCGTATCCGGCACCCGACTACCGCTGTTCCTGCGACCGCGTCGGCTGTCCCACTCCCGCCCGGCACCCGGTGTCGTTCGCCTGGCAGACGCAGTCCACCACCGACCGTGCCCAGATCGAGCGCTGGGCCCGCCACCAGCCGCAGGCCAACTTCATCACCGCGACCGGCATGACGCACGACGTCCTCGACGTGCCGCTGGCGGCCGGCCGCGAGGCCCTGGACCGGCTGCTCGCCTCCGGTGTGGAGGTCGGCCCGGTCGCCACCAGCGACGACGGCCGCATGCTGTTCTTCACCCTCACCCGCGGCACGCCCGAGGAGGAGGACGAGTGGTGGCCGTGCGAACTGGACTGCCACCCCGAGACGATGGACGAGCATCCCGGCCTGCGCTGGCACTGCCGCGGCTCCTACGTCCTCGTGCCCCCGGCCCGGCTCCCCGGTGACGACCAGTCCGTGCGCTGGCTGCGCGGTCCCGAGCACCCGCTGCCCGACCCGCTGACCCTGCTGGAGTCGCTCACGGACGCCTGCGCCCGGCACGCGGGCACGGAGGCCGACCACACGAGCGCGGCCTGGCCCCTGCGCCACTGAGCCCTGGCCAAGGCTCCGACACCGGTTCAGGTTCCGGAAGGGCTACTCGCCCTTCGCGGACGTCAGCCCCTGGATACGGCCCAGCACGGTCACCTGGTCCTGGTCCGCGCCGGATCCCTTCCTCGGGTCCAGCGCCACCTGGTTGGAGACGAACTCCATCGTCAGCGACTGCTTGATCTCGCCGGTGGTCAGCGCCTCCACGTCCTCGCTCGGCTCCGGAACCGACGTGCCCGCCGCGGCGGTCTGCTTCTCGTAGTGGTGCGTGGTGAAGAACACCAGCGCCCCACCGTCCGCGGTGCGCAGCGCGACCGGGGCGTAGTCGCCCTCGGTCAGCGGCTCGTCGAGGTACTGGGTGACCAGACCCGGCCGCTCCTCGTTCTTCTCCCGGTCCTGGCGCCACTGGCTGGTGTGCGCGCCGGGCGCGAAGCCGTCGCCGCCGTTCTGGAGGTACGCGACGTAGTCCTTGCTCAACCGGGCCGGGTTCACGGCGAATTCGGCGGAGTCGACGGGCAGGGCCTCGGCCCAGCCGTCCTTGTCCTTCTTGAACTCCGGCACCTTCCCGGGCGCCACGAGCGTCAGATAGGACACCTCCCACTCCTCCTCCAGCCCGTCCCGGGTGAACACCAGCAGCCAGCGCGCGTCCCCGCCCCGGTTGGCCTTGGCGTCCGCGAGGAACCAGCGCGGCCAGCCCGCTTTCTTCGGGATCGTGTACGTGACGTCGCTGAACTCCAGCGGGGCGTGGTTCGGGTTGCCGCCCGGGTTGTTGACGTGGCCCGCCTTCAGCCGCGCCTCGTCGATGGCGGCCAGCGGCCCGGTGACGTGGTCGGCGTCGAGCGAACTGTCGTACGACTTGTCCGCCTTGTTGTACGCGCTCGTGAACTCCTGGAGCGCCTCGGCCGCCTCGTCCTGGGTCGCGCCCGGCAGCACCTCCCGCTCCCCGTGCACCACCACGCATCCGCTCGCCGTCAACGACAAAGCGGTCAGCGAAGCGGCCATGAGCGCACTCCGGTCCAGCCTGCGAAGCCTGCGAGGGCCGCGATCCCTGCTCATCGGGTCCTTTCCACCTTCCCCTTTCCGGAGGCGAACCCTACCGGGGCACCCCGGCGTGCGGGCGGCCGGTTCCGGGTACAGCGGCCACACCGTGACCTGGACTTCACAGATCACGGCGGGGGGCCACCAGAACCGCTCCGGTGCGAGGGTGCGGGAGCACCTCGACGGGCTGGTCGTAGACCTCGGACAGCAGTCGCTCGCCGAACATCTCCGGCGGGGGCCCGTCGGCCGCGATCCGGCCCGCGTGCGGCACGGCGACGCGGTGCGCGCGGGCGGCGGCGAGGCCCAGGTCGTGCAGTACGACCACGACGGCGTCACCGGCCCCCGCCCGCTCCCGGCACGGCCGCGGCCCCAGTTCCTGGTGCTTGAGGTCTTGAGGTCGAGGGCGGCGGTCGGTGGCTCGAGGACGGGGGCGGTCCCGGCGTGCCGGTGGTGTTTGAATGCCGGAGTGACTGACTACGACGTGCTGCGTGTCTTCTGCGCGGCCAGCGGCGGATACGGGAACGAACTGGGCGTCGTCCGCGACGGTTCGGTCATTCCCGGGCGGAGCGAACGGCAGGCGTTCGCGGCGAAGCTCGGGTTCAGCGAGACCGTGTTCGTGGACGACCCCGAGCGCGGCGTCATCGACATCTACACGCCCGGCGCGCGCCTGCCGTTCGCCGGGCACCCGTGCGTCGGCGCGGCCTGGCTGCTCGACGTGCCCGAGCTGGTCACGCCCGCCGGGGTGGTGGGGGCCCGGCAGGACGGGGAGTTCAGCTGGATCGAGGCGCGCCCGCAGTGGCCGGAGCCGCGCACCCTGCGCCGGTACGCCACCGCAGCCGAGGTCGACGACCTGCCCGTACCGCCGCCGGGGGACTGGCTGTACGCCTGGGCGTGGGAGGACGAGGCGGCGGGCCGGGTACGGGCGCGCGGCTTTCCCGGCCGGGGCGACGGCATCGAGGAGGACGAGGCGACCGGCGCCGCCGCCCTGCTGCTGACGGCCCGGCTGGACCGGGCCCTGAACATCGCGCAGGGCGCCGGTTCCCAGATCCTGACGGCGCCTCAGCCGGGGGGCTGGGTGGAGATCGGGGGCCGGGTCCTGCTGGAGCGCTGAGCGCCCGTACGGGTGGAACAGCGTGTGCGCGGTGTGGTGAGCGGGGACCGATGGGCGTGACCACTCAGCATCGCGAGAGGAGCCCCATGCGCATCCGATCTGCCCTGGCCGCGACCTTCCTGGCCGCCGCCCTGACCGCCACCGGCGCCGCGACGGCCACCGCCCTCGACCCCCGGGTCGCGACCGACGAGACCGTTCCGTGCAGCCCGTACGCGGGCTCCGTCGACGCGGAGACCGCCGACATCGAGTTCGCGGGCGCGGTCTGCCACAACGGGGTCTTCGACTTCTGAGCGGCACACGCCAGGCACGCCGGGCTCCGTCCCGAGCCGGCCCCGGGTCCCTCTCGCACGACGCGAGAGGGACCCGCTCCGTTGCCGCGGCCCCGCTCAGGCGGACAGCGGGAACTCCTCGCCCAGCGCCCGGAACACGGCGGTGTTCAGCGCGAAGGCCTCTTTGCACTCGGCCACGACCCGCTGCCGCTCCAGCTCGTCCGCGTCGATCGCGTCCAGCAGTTCCCGGTAACCCCGCTTGAACGCCGCCGGGTTGCCGATCTCCTCGAAGACGTAGAACCGGACGCCGTCGCCCTTCTTCGCGAAGCCCCACGTCCGTTCGGCCTTGTCGCGGATGATCTGACCGCCGGACAGGTCGCCGAGGTAGCGGGTGTAGTGGTGGGCCACATAGCCCGCGGGCCACTCGCGCGCGCACCGCGCGACCCGGTCCGCGTACGCCCGCGTGGCGGGCAGGGCGGTGAGCGTCGCCCGCCAGCCTGCGCCCCGCAGATGTGCGAGGTCCCGCTCCAGGGCGGGCAGCCGGAACAGCCCCGGCTGGACGAAGGGGCCCGCCACCGGGTCCGAGGCGAGCCGGTCCGCGCCGGCCTCCAGTGCCTCGTACACGAACCACAGTTGCTCGGTGTAGCGCGCGTACGCGTCCACCCCCAACCGGCCGCCCAGCAGATCGCTCATGAACGTCGAGGTCTCCGCCTCCACGTGCTGCTCCTGGGAAGCGGTGCGGATGAGGGTCGAGAAGGAGTCCATGAGCCCAGCTTCTATGGTTAGGCTTACCTAAGTCAACGGCCTTTCCGACGTCCTGTCGGTAACTTTGTACCCCTCATCCTCACCGGCCGCACACCCGCCCGCACACGAAAGAGGCCCGCCCTCGGAAGAGTGCGGGCCTGCACGGGAGCGGGGCCTACGGCAGCGTGAGGATCTCCGCGCCGGAGTCCGTCACGACCAGCGTGTGCTCGAACTGCGCCGTGCGCCTGCGGTCCTTCGTGACGACCGTCCAGTCGTCGTCCCACATGTCGTACTCGTGCGTCCCGAGCGTCAGCATCGGCTCGATGGTGAAGGTCATGCCGGGCTGCATCACGGTGGTCGCGTGCGGCGCGTCGTAGTGCGGGACGATCAGACCGGAGTGGAACGACGAGTTGATGCCGTGTCCGGTGAAGTCGCGGACCACGCCGTAGCCGAAGCGCTTGGCGTACGACTCGATGACCCGGCCGATGACGTTGATCTGCCGGCCCGGCCGGACGGCCTTGATCGCCCGGTTCAACGACTCCCGGGTGCGCTCGACGAGCAGCCGGCTCTCCTCGTCGACGTCGCCGACCAGGTACGTGGCGTTGTTGTCACCGTGGACCCCGCCGATGTACGCGGTCACGTCCAGGTTGACGATGTCGCCGTCCCGCAGGACCGTCGAGTCGGGGATGCCGTGACAGATCACCTCGTTGACGGAGGTGCACAGGGACTTCGGGAAGCCCCGGTAACCGAGCGTGGAGGGATAGGCGCCGTGGTCGCACAGGAACTCGTGAGCGACCCGGTCCAGCTCGTCCGTCGTCACGCCCGGCGCGATCGCCTTCGCCGCCTCGGCCATCGCCCGCGCGGCGATCCGCCCCGCGGTCCGCATCGCCTCCACGGTCTCCGGCGTCTGCACCTCCGGTCCGGTGTACGGCGTCGGCGCGGGCCTGCCGACGTACTCGGGCCGCCGGATGTTTCCGGGCACGGAACGGGTGGGAGACAGCTCCCCTGGTACGAGCAGCGACTGGCCAGACATGCCAGCGAGTCTAACCAGCGGGCATACGAGACCATGTCCCCTGGCGAAAGGAGCCGGTCATGGCCCTGTTCAAGAAGCGCACCGTCGGCAAACCGGGCGAGTGGTACTACTGCCTGGAACACAAGAAGGTCGAGGAGGGGCCGGAGTGCCCCAACAAGGACCGCTTCGGCCCGTACACCAGCCGCGCGGAGGCCGAACACGCGATGGAGACGGCCCGCGAGCGGAACCTCGAATGGGAGAACGACCCGCGGTGGCACGACACCGTGGGGCGCGGGGAGCGCGACGAGGACTGATCAGGCCGCCGTCGACGCGGCTGCGCGCTGGTCGCGCAGTCGCGTCGCGTGCTCGTCCGTCCGCACGTCGTACGTCATCAGCCACGAAGGTCAGGAAGCTGCCGAAGTTGGTGATCAACCCCGCGACCCAGCCTGCGGACCGGGCAGGGGCCGGGCCGTGGCGGGCCCGGGCCGGTCACCAGCGGGGCGGCGGCGGGGAGGTCAGTTCGTCGGCCAGGCGCGACAGGCGGTCCCGGAACCGCCGCCGGCCGCGCACCGCCGGCAGCGCGTTCTCGCCCGCCGCCGCGCTCACCAGGTGCTGCACGGTGTCCAGGTCGAGCTCCGACTCCGCCCCGACGGCCAGCGCGTCGTGCGCCATCGTCGCCAGATCCCCCTCGGCGGCGCCCAGCGCCAGCACCGTCGCCCCGGCCCGCCGCGCGTCGTGCACCCGCTCCAGCAGGGTGTCGCCGGGCCCCTCCGGCGACACCACCAGCAGCGTCTCGCCCCGCCGGGCCGCCTCGATCCGTCCCAGGCCGACCGCGAGGTGCGCCGGGTCCGAGGGGCGTGCGTCATGGCGTACGAGCGTCGGCGCCAGCTCCGGCGTGCCGGACCACGCCGCCTCGTCCACGAGGTGCGCGGCCAGATGCCACGGCTCGTACTCCCGCGTGCCGACCAGCAGCAGCCCGCCCCCGTGCGACACCACGGACCCCCGCAGCACCCCGGCGAACCTGCGCGTGGCCCCCAACCACTCGGTTCCGGCGAGCACTTCGCGCAGCAGCGCGACCCGTACGGCATCCATGCCACGGCATCCTGCCGTAACCGGTCACCCTTGGCCCTGAGTTCACCGCGAATTCCCCCAGGCTGGGCACGGGGCCGCATGTTCGCCCCGCACCGGAGATCACCGGCGGGGCGAACGGGGAAGCAGTAGGGCGAAGCGCACCGGCCGAGCAAGGCGAAGCAAGAGGAGAGCCGTCCATGTCCGCAGCCACCGTCCCCTTCCGCGCCGGCCACGAGGGGTACGCCAGTTACCGGATCCCGGCCGTCGTCCGCACGCACGAAGGCACGCTCCTCGCCTTCTGCGAGGGCCGGGCCGACTCCGCGAAGGACTGGGGCCACATCGACATCGTGCTGAAGCGCTCCACCGACGGCGGCCGCACCTGGGGCCCGCTCCAGGTCGCCGCCGACAACGGCACCGACCTGGCCGGCAACCCCGCACCCGTCGTCCTCGACACCGGCCGCGTCCTCCTCGTCCACGTCCGCTCCGCCGCGTCCGCCTCCGAACGCCTCATCCTGCGCGGCGAGGTGAGCGAGGCCGACGGCAGAAGAGTGTGGGTGCAGCACAGCGACGACGACGGCCTGACGTGGTCGGCGCCCAGGGAGATCACCGAACAGGTCAAGCAGCCCGGTTGGCGCTGGTACGCCACCACCCCCGGACACGGCCTCCAGCTCGGCACCGGGCGGGTCGTCGTCCCCGGCAACCACACCCTCCCGCCGACCGGCACGGACGTCGGTGACGAGGCGAAGTACAACAGCGGCCACTGCCTGCTCAGCGACGACCGCGGCGAGAGCTGGTACCTGGGCTACCTGGAGCAGAACACCAACGGCTACATCAACGCCAACGAGACCACCGCCGCCGAACTCCCCGACGGCCGCGTCTACTTCAACACCCGCAACGACTCGCCGTCCCCCGGCAACCGTGCCGACGCCCACTCCGGGGACGGCGGGAGGACTCTGCGGCGGCCCTTCCGTCCGCAGGCGGGCCTCGCCGGACCCGTCTGCCAGGCCGCTCTCCTGCACCTCGGCGAGCCCGACGTGCTGCTGTTCTCCGGTCCCGCCCTCCCCGGCGGCCGCGGCCTGATGACCGTCCGCGCCTCCACCGACCACGGCACCACCTGGCGCGACGCCCACACGATCGACGGACTCCCCGCCGCCTACTCCGACCTCGTCCGCGTGGACGACGCCACGGTCGGACTCCTGTACGAGACAGGCGACTTCGGGGCGTACGAACGGATCGCCTTCCGGCGGCTGCCCGTGACGCGCCTCACCTGAGCCCGCGGGCCGGTGGGGGCGGACGTAGAGTCTGGCCCATGACCTCTACGGACAGTGCTGCTGCTGAGAAGCAGCCCGCGAAGGCCCCCGCCAAGGACCCCTGGGACCTGCCCGACGTCTCCGGGCTGGTCGTCGGTGTGCTCGGCGGGACCGGGCCGCAGGGCAAGGGCCTCGCCTACCGGCTCGCCCGGGCCGGCCAGAAGGTGATCATCGGCTCGCGCGCCGCCGAGCGCGCCCAGGCCGCCGCCGGGGAACTGGGGCACGGCGTCGAGGGCGCGGACAACGCCGAGTGCGCCCGGCGCAGCGACGTCGTGATCGTCGCGGTGCCGTGGGAGGGCCACGGCAAGACACTTCAGGCGCTGCGCGAGGAACTGGCGGGCAAGCTCGTCGTCGACTGCGTCAACCCGCTCGGCTTCGACAAGCAGGGCGCCTACGCGCTGAAGCCCGAGGAGGGCAGCGCCGCCCAGCAGGCCGCCGCCCTGCTGCCGGACTCGCGGGTCGCCGCCGCCTTCCACCACCTGTCGGCCGTGCTGCTCCAGGACCCCGAGATCGCGGAGATCGACACCGACGTCATGGTCCTCGGCGAGGAGCGGGCGGACGTGGAGATCGTCCAGGCGCTGGCCGGCCGCATCCCCGGCATGCGCGGCATCTTCGCCGGACGGTTGCGCAACGCCCACCAGGTCGAGTCCCTCGTGGCCAACCTGATCTCCGTGAACCGCCGCTACAAGGCCCACGCGGGCCTGCGTGTCACGGACGTATGACCCCATGGGGGACACTGGTGGGCAGCACACACCGCACCACCGTGACCAGCAGTGTCCCCCGACAGGAGCCGACCACCATGCCTCCCGTGCCCCCTCCCGGCCAGGCCCGGCGACTCGCCCGCTACGCCCTCGCCGTCTGCCTGCTCGCGGTCGCCGCGGCCGTCATCTCCTTCGCGCAGGGCAGTTGGCTGGGCATCGTGTGGGTGCTGCTGGCGGGCCTGTCGTCGAACATGGCCTGGTACTACGGGAAGCGCGGCCGGGCCGCCCGGGGCGACTCCGTCACGGGCTGACCGAGCAGTACTCGTTCGTCCCGAGCCAGAAGCGGTACAGCTCGTACCCGCAGTAGGTGTCCGGTTCGCCGACGCCGAGGCCCCGCAGCACCGCGTCGACGACGTCGAAGAACGCGCCGTTCAGCGCCGGGATCCACAGCAGCGCGAAGACGAACAGCAGCCCGAACGGCGCGAACGGCTCCACCTGCCGGCGGACGCCGTACGACAGCCAGGGCTCGACCACGCCGTAGCCGTCCAGGCCCGGCACCGGCAGGAAGTTCAGGATCGCGGCCGTCACCTGGAGCAGCGCGAGGAACGCCAGCGCGTACCGGAAGTCCCGCGGCACCCCGTCCAGCGCGTCCAGCCAGAACGGCGCCGTGCACACGATGGCGAAGAGCACGTTCGTCAGCGGTCCGGCCGCGGAGATCAGGCTGTGCTTCCAGCGGCCCCGGATCCGCCCCCGCTCGATGAACACCGCCCCGCCCGGCAGACCGATCCCGCCCATGATCACGAACAGTACGGGCAGCACGATGCTCAGCAGCGCGTGCGTGTACTTCAGCGGGTTGAGCGTGAGGTATCCCTTCGCGCCCACCGAGATGTCCCCGCCGTGCAGCGCGGTCCGGGCGTGCGCGTACTCGTGCAGGCACAGTGACACGACCCACGCGCCGGTCACGAACAGGAACACGGCCACCCCGGGCTGCGCCGCGAACCCGGTCCAGGTGGCCCACCCGGTCACCGCCGTGACGGCCAGGATCCCGAGGAAGACGGGACTGATCCGCCGTTCGGCGCGACGGGAGGCGGCGGTGGTCATGGGAAGGCTCCTGGGGCGAGTCGGGCGGTGCGGGGTCGACCGTACCGGTGGTGCCGGAGGAACGGCACCGGGCGGTGGGAGGTTCCTGCGCGGCTCCCGGATCCGGCACGCGCGGTTCATGCCCGGGTAAACCTGGAGGCGGTCCCTCGGCCGGAGCAGTGACAATGGGTTCCGTGCGCTATCGCATCCTCGGCACCACACAGGCGGTTCGCCCCGACGGTTCGGTCCTCTCGATCGGCGGGGCGCGCTTGCGTGCGCTGCTCACCGTGCTGGCGCTCAGGGCCGGACGGGCCGTGCCCGTGGGGCTGCTCGTGGAGGAGGTGTGGGACGGGGACCCGCCCGCCGACGCGGCCGGGGCACTCCAGGCGCTCGTCGGACGGCTGCGGCGGGCGCTGGGGGCCGAGGCCGTGGCCTCGGCCGACGGCGGGTACCGGCTGGCCGCCGCGCCCGACGACGTCGATCTGCACCGGTTCGAGCGGCTCGCCGACGAGGGCGCGCGGGCGCTCGCCGACGGGGACCCCGCCAAGGCCGCCGTCCTCCTCGACGACGCCCTCGCCCTGTGGCACGGCCCCGCGCTCGCCGACCTGCCCGACCGCGCCGCCGAGGCGGCCCGCTGGGCCGCCCGCCGGCTGGACACCCGGCGTGCCCGGCTCGCCACCGCCCTCGCCCTCGGCCATGCCGAGCAGGTGCTGCCCGAGCTGACCGCCCTGTGCGGGAACCACCCCCTCGACGAACCTCTCCAGGCCCTGCGCCTGCGCGCCCTGCGCGACGCGGGCCGCACCGCCGAGGCACTGGCCGTCTACGAGGACGTACGACGACTGCTCGCCGACCGGCTGGGGGCCGACCCGGGCCCTGAGCTGCGCGCCCTGCACGCGGACCTGCTCAACCCGACGGACCCGCCCGCCGCAACCCACCACCGCCGCTTCCCCGCGGCCCCGACGACCCGTACGCCCGCCGCGACCCCGTCGGCCCCCGTCTCCGGCGCCGCCCCCACGGCCCCGACCTCCGGTGCAGCCCCGTCGGGCCCTGCGCCCGGCGCGGCCCCGTTCTCCGGTGCAGCCCCGTGGGCCTCCGCGCCCGGCGTGGGCCCGTCCGTCCCCGTCTCCGGTGCCGGCCCGACGACTCCTGTGTCCGGCGTGGATCCGTCGGCCTCGGCCTCCGGTGCCGGCCCGTCGGCCCCCGTGCCGGGCGTGGACCCGACGCCCCCCGCCTCCGCTGCCGCACCATCGGCCCCCGTGTCCGGCGTGGACAACGCGGTCGTTGCGTCCGGGGCCGCCGCGGGAGTCGGTGACCGCACGTCGCCCCCGGGCAATCTGCGGGCCCGTCTCACCTCGTTCGTCGGGCGGGCCGACGACATCGAGGCCATCCGTGGTGATCTCGCCACCGCGCGGCTCGTCACGCTGCTCGGGCCCGGTGGGGCGGGCAAGACCCGGCTGTCACAGGAGGCCGCCGAGAGCGTACGGGACACGGCCCCCGACGGTGTGTGGCTGGCGGAGCTGGCGCCGGTCGAGGACCCCGCCGCCGTCCCCGAGGCCGTGCTCACCGCGATCGGCGCCCGCGAGACAGTGCTGCACGGCGCCGGAGCCGAGGAGTTCCGCGCCGCCGTCGCGGACCGGCACGACGACCCCGTCGCGCGTCTCGTCGAGCACTGCGCCCGGCGCCGCATGCTGCTCGTCCTCGACAACTGCGAGCACGTCGTCGACGCCGCCGCCCGCCTGGCGGAGGAATTGCTGGCGCGGTGCCCGCACCTCACCGTCCTCGCCACCAGCCGGGAACCCCTCGGCGTGCCGGGGGAGGTGCTGCGGCCCGTGGAGCCGCTGCCGGAGCCGTACGCCCTGCGGCTGCTCGCCGACCGCGGCTCCGCCGCCCGTCCCGGCTTCCGCGTCGGCGACGACCCCGAGGCCTGCGCCGAGATCTGCCGCCGCCTCGACGGCCTGCCCCTCGGCATCGAGCTCGCCGCCGCCCGGCTGCGGATGCTCACCCCCCGCCAGATCGCCGACCGGCTCGACGACCGCTTCCGCCTGCTCACCTCCGGCAGCCGGACCGTCCTGCCCCGCCAGCAGACCCTCCGTGCCGTCGTCGACTGGTCCTGGGACCTCCTCGACGAGGGCGAACGGGAGGTACTGCGCCGCCTTTCCGTGTTCGCCGGCGGCTGTGACCTCGCCGCCGCCGAGGCCGTGTGCGGGCCCGCCGCCCTGGACGCGCTCGGCTCCCTCGTCGACAAGTCGCTCGTCGTCGCCACCCCGTCCGCGGACGGCGAGATGCGCTACCGGCTCCTGGAGACCGTCGCCGAGTACGCCGGCGAACGCCTGGACGAGGCCGGCCGGCGCCGCGCCACCGAGCGCGCCCACCTGACGCACTACCGCGAACTAGCTCGCACCACCGACCCGTTGCTGCGCGGCCGCGGTCAGCTCGCCGCCATCGAGCGGCTGGAGCGCGAGTACGAGAACCTGCGCACGGCGCTGCGGCACGCCGTCGCCGAACGCGACGAGCAGGAGGCGCTGTGCCTGGTGCTGTCGCTGGTCTGGTACTGGCAGATGCGCGATCTGCGCATCGAGGCCCGCACCTGGTGCCGCGCGGCCATGGACCTCGGCCCCGACCCCTTCGCCGAACCCGTCTCCAAGGCCGCCCCGGTGCGGGAGCGCTGCACCGCCGAACCTCCCCCCATGACCGGGGAGGTCCTCGAGGAGGCCCGGCGCGGCGTCCACCTGGGGCACCTCGCCTGCATGGACACCGAACTGGACACCTGGCAGACCCCCGAGGCCCAGCGCAAGCTGCGGACCATCGCCGAGGTCTACGAACCGGGGCTGCCGCAGACCTGCCGCAGCCCCGGCATGCTGTCCTTCTACGCCGTGATGCTGACCGGCGACATGCAGCGGCTGGCCACGCTCGTCGACGCCGCCGTCGACACCTGCCGCAGCACCCCCGACTTCGACTGGGAACTGGCCGCCAGCCTGCAGATCCGCGCCAACATCCTCGCCAACCGTCCCGACCGGGCGACCGAAGCCGGCCGGGACGCCGACGAGTCGCTGGCGATCTACGACCGCCTCGGCGACGCCTGGGGCAGCGCCGAGGCGCTGTCCGCGCGGGCCGAGACCCTCGAACGCAAGGGGCGCCATCCGGAGGCCGCCGCCGACTACGAGGCCGCCATGGAACACGCCCAGCGACTCGGCGCCCGCGCCCAGCACGCGATCCTCACCGCCCGGCTGGGCAGCGCGCTGCTGGAGGCGGGCGAGGCCGAGCGGGGCGAGCGGCTGCTGCGCGAGGTGCTCGCCGCCGGGAAGGGCGCGCACAACGAGGCGATGCCGTTCGGCCGGCTCATCCTCTCCGGGTGGCTCAGCATCACCGGCCGGACCGCCGAGGCCCGCGAGCACCTGCGGATGCTGCGCGAGGAGTTCGTCATCGCCCACTTCGTCGTCTTCGACGCGTTCATCCTCGGCCAGGAGGCCTGGGTGGACGCCGCGGAGGGGTACTACGAGGCGGCCAGGGAGAAGATCCGGGGCGCCCTCGCGCAGGCCGACGACCCGCTGTCGAAGGCGATGGCTCCGCACTTGTTCTCCTCGTACCTGGTCGTCGCCGCGCTGGTGCTGGCCGGCTCCGACGGCGGGCGGGAGGCCCGCGACGCCGCCCGCTGCCTGGGCGCGGCCGACGCGCTGCTGCCTTCCGGTCATCTGTGCTCCTCCCTGGAGCGCCGGGCGCGCGAGCGCGCCACGGCCGCCGTACGGGAGGCCCTGTCCGCCGGGGAGTTCACGGCGGCGTACGCCGAAGGCGGCGGTCTCTCCCCGCAGGAGGCCGCCGCCCTGGTGTGAACGGTCGTGGCGCGACCGGTTCAGTTCTTCGTCTTGAACTTGTGGATCGCGACCGGCGCCATCACCGCCGTGATCGCCGCCGACCAGCCCAGGGTCACCCACAGGTCCTGCGCGACCGGGCCGCCCACCATCAGGCCGCGGGCCGCGTCCGCCAGCGTGGACAGCGGGTTGTAGTCGGTGAACGCCTGGAGCCAGCCCGGCATCGACGCCGTCGGCGCGAAGATCGACGAGCCGAACTGGAGCGGGAACAGCACCAGGAAGCCCATCGCCTGCACGGACTGCGCGTTCTTCAGGATCACGCCCAGGGTGAGGAACACCCACATGATCGACGAGGCGAACGCCGTGGACAGCCCGACGGCCGCGAACAGACCGAGCCAGCTCGTGATGTCGAACCCGACCAGAACGGCGACGATCATCAGCACGGTCGTCGCGAACAGCATCCGGACCAGCTCGACCGAGATCTTCGCGAACAGCACCGAGCCGCGCCCGATCGGCAGCGACCGGAAGCGGTCCATGACACCGGAGTTGAAGTCCTGGCTGAAGCCGGTGCCGACGCCCTGGGACAGGGTCATGCTCATCATCGCGATCATGCCGGGGATCACGTACTGCACGTACCCGTCCTGCCCGCCGCCCAGGGCCTGCCCGATCGAGCCGCCGAAGACGTAGACGAACAGCAGGGTGAAGACGACCGGCATCAGCAGCGCGTCGAACATCGACTCGGGGTCCTGCCGGATCCACAGCAGGTTGCGGCGGACCAGGGCCCCGGTGTGCCGCAGATGCCCGCGCAGCGTGATCCGCGCGTCGTCCTTCAGGCCGGGGACTGCGGTGGTCGCGGTGGTGTCGGTGGCGGCTGTGGCGGCGCTCATACGGCGACCTCCTCGCGGTCGTCGGCGGGCACGGTGTCCTGCGGGGCACTGGCGCGATGGCCGGTGAGGGACAGGAACACCTCGTCGAGGCTGGGCAGTTCGGTGCTGATGCCGGCGAGCGTGATACCGCGCGCCGTGACGGCGCCGACCACGGCGGTCAGCTGCTCGTCGCTCAGGATCGGCACCAGCACGGTGCCGCCCTCGGTGTCCACGGTCGTCGTGGCCAGCCCGGTGATGCCCAGCTCGTCCAGGGCGCCGGCCAGCGGCCGCAGCTGCGCCGGATCGGCCGGCCGCACCCGCAGCGTCCGCCCGCCGACCTTGGCCTTCAGCTCCTCGATCCCGCCGCTCGCGATGACCTTCCCCCGGTCCACGACGGTCAGCTCGGAGGCGAGCTGCTCGGCCTCCTCCATGTACTGCGTGGTCAGCAGGACGGTGACCCCGTCCCCGACCATGGCCTTCACCTCGTCCCACACCTCGTTGCGGGTGCGCGGGTCGAGGCCGGTGGTGGGCTCGTCGAGGAAGAGCACGGCGGGCCGCCCGATCATCGACGCGGCCAGGTCGAGCCGCCGCCGCATGCCCCCGGAGTACGTCGACGCGGGCCGCTTGGCCGCGTCCGTCAGCGAGAACCGCTCCAGCAGCTCGTCGGCACGGGAGCGGGCCTCCTTGCGGGGCAGGTCGAGCAGCCGCCCGATCATGTACAGGTTCTCCCACCCGGGGAGCTTCTCGTCGACCGAGGCGTACTGCCCGGTGAGCCCGATCACCCGGCGCAGCTGCCGGGGCTGCCGTACGACGTCGTAGCCGGCGACGGTCGCCTGGCCGGCGTCGGGCGCCAGCAGTGTGGACAGGATCCGCACGAGGGTGGTCTTACCGGCCCCGTTCGGCCCCAGCACCCCCATCACGGTGCCCTCACGCACCTCCAGGTCGACACCGTCCAGCGCCCTGGTCTCGCCGTAGTGCTTGACCAGCCCCCGCACGGTCACGGCCGCGCTGCTGGGTTTCTTGTCGATTCGTGTCATACCGCAGACACTCCCAGCCCCCACCGACAAACGCCCGACAGCCGACCGACAACAGACCGACGAACAGCCGACAGCCGCCCCGGACAGCCCCCGCGTCCGGCCTACAGCACCGGCAGGCTCTTGCGCAGCTCGAACGCCGTCACCTCGGAGCGGTACTCGTACCACTCCTGGCGCTTGTTGCGGAGGAAGAAGTCGAACACGTGCTCGCCCAGGGTCTCGGCGACGAGGTCGCTGCGCTCCATGAGGGACAGCGCCTCGCCGAGGTTCTGGGGCAGCGGCTCGATGCCCATGGCGCGCCGCTCCGCGTCCGAGAGCGCCCAGACGTCGTCCTCGGCGCCCGGCGGCAGCTCGTAGCCCTCCTCGATGCCCTTGAGGCCGGCGGCCAGCAGCACGGCGTAGGAGAGGTAAGGATTCGCCCCGGAGTCCAGCGACCGGACCTCGACCCGCGCCGAGCCCGTCTTGCCCGGCTTGTACATCGGGACGCGGACCAGCGCGGAGCGGTTGTTGTGCCCCCAGCAGATGTACGACGGCGCCTCACCGCCCGCCCCTGCGGTCCGCTCCGAGCCGCCCCAGATGCGCTTGTACGAGTTCACCCACTGGTTGGTGACCGCCGAGATCTCGCCCGCGTGGCGCAGCAGCCCGGCGATGAAGGAGCGGCCGACCTTGGACAGCTGGAACTCAGCGCCGGACTCGTAGAACGCGTTCCGGTCACCCTCGAACAGCGACAGGTGGGTGTGCATCCCCGAGCCGGGGTGCTCGGAGAACGGCTTCGGCATGAACGTCGCCTGGAGGTTCTGCTCCAGCGCCACCTGCTTCATGACCAGGCGGAACGTCATGACGTTGTCGGCGGTGGACAGCGCGTCGGCGTACCGCAGGTCGATCTCCTGCTGGCCGGGGCCGCCCTCGTGGTGGGAGAACTCGACCGAGATGCCCATCGACTCCAGCATGGTGATCGCCTGGCGGCGGAAGTCCATGCCGACGTTGGTCGGGGTGTGGTCGAAGTAGCCGGAGTTGTCGGCGGGGATGGGCACCGTGCCGTCGACCGGCTTGTTCTTCAGCAGGAAGAACTCGATCTCGGGGTGGGTGTAGAAGGTGAAGCCCAGGTCGGAGGCGCGGGCGAGGGCGCGCTTGAGGACGTAGCGGGGATCGGCGAAGGAGGGGGAGCCGTCCGGCATCAGGATGTCGCAGAACATACGGGCCGTGCCCGGCGTCTCCGCGCGCCACGGCAGGACCTGGAAGGTGGACGGGTCCGGCTTGGCGATCATGTCGGACTCGTAGACCCGGGCGAAGCCCTCGATCGCGGAGCCGTCGAAGCCGATGCCCTCGTCGAAGGCCTGCTCCAGCTCGGCCGGGGCCACGGCCACGGACTTCAGGAAGCCCAGCACGTCCGTGAACCACAGGCGTACGAACCGGATGTCGCGCTCCTCCAAGGTCCGGAGCACGAACTCCTGCTGCTTGTCCATCTTCCGATTCCCCATCCTTGCTGGTCAGGCGGTCCGTCTCCCGTCCGCGCACGGCACGGTCGGGCACCTGAGCATCCCACCACAACACCGTTTCGTGCGCGTTGCGCACCTTGATCGCCCGGCTGATCCCGTCCTGAACGCCTCCGGTACGGCAGGTGTACGGCTGTCGAGCCCATCTTGCCTGCTCGGCCCGGCATCCGTAATGCCCGGCCATTTCTGCGCCCTCCCTACGAGATCGTCGGCCTCGCCCACTACGATCAGCGCACCCGTCCGTCACCCGTTTCCCAGAAGGGCCAGCCCCATGGGTTCCGCCAAGAACAAGACCAGTGCCTCGCGCAAGGCGCGCATAGAGGAGATGCGGCGCGCGGAGCGTGCCCGCGAGCGCCGCAGCCGGATCCTCACCATCGTGGCCAGCGTGGTCGTCGTCGCCGGTCTGGTCGTCGGTGGCGTGGTGCTGCTCCGGTCGCAGTCGGACGACTCCGACACCGCCGGTGACTCCAAGAACCCCGGCAAGTTCGTCGCCGGCGCGGACGGCGTGCAGACGTGGCAGGGCAAGCTGGCCCAGAACCACGTCACCAAGAGCGTGAGCTACCCGATGAAGCCCCCGGTCGGCGGCGACCACAACCAGGTGTGGATGAACTGCAACGGCGACGTCTACACCGACGAGATCCCCAACGAGAACGCCGTGCACTCGCTGGAGCACGGCGCGGTCTGGGTGACGTACACGAGCAAGGCCGACAAGGCCGACGTGGACGCGCTGGCGGCGAAGGTGAAGAAGACGCCGTACACGCTGATGAGCCCCATGGAGGGGCAGAAGGCCCCGATCATGCTGTCGGCGTGGGGCCACCAGCGCACGGTGACCGGCGCGGACGACGCAGACGTCGACAAGTTCTTCCAGACCTACGTCCAGGGCAAGCAGACCCCCGAGCCGGGCGCGGCCTGCACGGGCGGGCTGGCGAAGTGACGGCGGCAGTGAGGCGGGAACCGTGAGGCACGCGCAGGCCGGCTGGATCGCGGGGGCCGCGGCGGCGCTGCTCGTCGCGGTCGGCGGGATCACGTACGCGGTCGCCCAGGACGGCGGCTCCGAGGCCGGCGCGCCCGCGGCCGACTCCGCGGACGCCGGCTTCGCGCGGGACATGGCGGTGCACCACCAGCAGGCCGTGGAGATGTCGTACATCGTGCGGGACCGCACCGAGGACGAAGAGGTGCGGCGGCTGGCGTACGACATCGCGCAGACGCAGGCCAACCAGCGCGGCATGCTGCTGGGCTGGCTCGACCTGTGGGAGCTGCCGAAGGTGTCGCCGCGGCCGATGGACTGGATGGGCATGGGCGGCATGGCCTCCGGCGAGGACGGCGCGCTGATGCCGGGGATGGCGACCGACACCGAGATGGAGCGGCTCGGCAGGCTGAACGGCAGGCAGGCCGAGGTCTTCTACCTCCAGCTCATGACGGACCATCACAAGGGCGGCATCCACATGGCCGAGGGCTGTGTGGACAGATGCTCGGTGGACGTGGAGAAGCGGCTCGCGCGGGGGATGGTCGAGGGGCAGCAGTCGGAGATCGGGCTGATGGCGGACATGCTGAAGGAACGCGGCGCGACGGCCAGGCGGTAGTACGGCGCCGCATGGGGCCGCCGAGGCCCGGGGGCGTACGGCGCCCGGTGGTGTCGCGTGGGGCGGCCCACACCCCCGCGACCCCCATCGCGTCGCTCTGACGATTACACTGGCCCCGTGCCTCAACTACGTCTCGCCCTGAACCAGATCGACTCCCGCGTCGGCGACATCGCCGGGAACTCGGAGACGATCCTCACCCGGACCCGGCACTGCGCCGAGCGCGGAGCGCATCTCGTGGCGTTCCCGGAGATGGTGCTGACCGGGTATCCCGTCGAGGACCTGGCCCTGCGTTCCTCCTTCGTCGAGGCCTCCCGCGCGGCCCTGCGCTCGCTCGCGGCGCGCCTGGCCGAGGAGGGCCTCGGGGAACTGCCCGTGGTCGTCGGCTATCTCGACCGGAGCGAGCGCGCACAGCCGAGATTCGGTCAGCCGGCCGGCGCCCCGCAGAACGCGGCGGCGGTGCTGTACGGCGGCGAGGTGGCGCTCACCTTCGCCAAGCACCACCTGCCGAACTACGGCGTCTTCGACGAGTTCCGCTACTTCGTGCCCGGCGACACCATGCCGGTCGTGCGGGTGCACGGCGTCGACGTGGCGCTGGCCATCTGCGAGGACCTCTGGCAGGACGGCGGCCGTGTGCCGGCGGCGCGTTCGGCGCGAGCCGGGCTGCTGCTGTCCGTCAACGCCTCGCCGTACGAGCGCGACAAGGACGACACCCGGCTGGAACTGGTCCGCAAGCGCGCCCAGGAGGCCGGCTGCACCACCGCCTACCTCGCCATGATCGGCGGGCAGGACGAGCTGGTCTTCGACGGCGACTCGATCGTGGTCGACCGGGACGGCGAGGTCGTGGCGCGGGCGCCGCAGTTCGCGCAGGAGTGTCTGATCCTGGACCTCGACCTGCCGGCCGCCGACCCCGATGCTCCGGTCGGCGTGGTGGACGACGGGCTGCGCATCGACCGGCTGGTGCTGTCCGGGGAGCCGCTGCCGGCGTACGAGCCGGAGCGGACGGGCGGGTACGCCGAGCGCCTCGACGACGACGCGGAGGTGTACTCGGCGCTGGTCACGGGCCTGCGGGCCTATGTGACCAAGAACGGCTTCCGGTCGGTGCTCATCGGACTGTCCGGCGGCATCGACTCCGCCCTGGTGGCGGCGATCGCCTGCGACGCGGTGGGCCCGGAGAACGTGTACGGCGTGTCCATGCCGTCGAAGTACTCCTCCGACCACTCCAAGGGGGACGCGGCGGAGCTGGCGCGGCGTACGGGGCTTAACTTCCGCACCGTCGCGATCGAGCCGATGTTCGACGCGTACATGGGGTCGCTGGGGCTGTCCGGGCTGGCGGAGGAGAACCTCCAGTCCCGGCTGCGCGGCACGCTGCTGATGGCGCTCTCCAACCAGGAGGGGCACATCGTGCTGGCGCCCGGCAACAAGTCGGAGCTGGCGGTGGGGTATTCGACGCTGTACGGCGACTCGGTGGGCGCGTACGGGCCGATCAAGGACGTTTACAAGACGTCGGTGTTCCGGCTGGCCCGGTGGCGCAACCGGGCGGCCGAGGAGCGGGGCGAGACGCCGCCGATCCCGGAGAACTCCATCAGCAAGCCGCCGAGCGCGGAGCTGCGGCCGGGGCAGGTCGACACGGACTCCCTGCCGGACTATCCCGTCCTGGACGCGATCCTGGAGCGGTACGTGGACCGGGACGAGGGGGCCGACCTGATCGTGGCGGCCGGGTTCGACCGGGAACTGGTGACGAAGACGCTGCGGATGGTGGACACGGCCGAGTACAAGCGGCGGCAGTATCCGCCGGGGACGAAGATCTCGCCGAAGGGCTTCGGGAAGGACCGGCGGCTGCCGATCACCAATGGGTGGCGGGAGACGGCGTGACGCGGGGGACGGCGTAGCGCCGGGGAGAGGTGGGGCGGGGCCGGACGGGGTGCGGTGCGGGCGCGGCCGGGTGCGGGTGGTTCGTGGCTGGTCGCGCAGTTCCCCGCGCCCCCTCAGGGCGCCTCAGCCGGCGTCGGCCCACGGAGCCCCGAGCCCCTGAGTCCTCGAGCCTCCCGAGCCCTCAAGCCTCGGAGCCCCGGCCCACGCCTCGTCGTTCAGTGGTGGGCGGCCTCTGCGGGTTCGGGGACGTGGGATGCCACCAGACGCTCGTGGGTCACGCCGGTGTTCCGGCGGTCCACCGCGTACGCCGTGGCCGCCACCGCCAGGCCCAGCACCGCCAGCGCCGCGCCCGCCGTCGCCGGGGACGTCGCGCCGAAGCCCGCGGCCAGGGCGAGGCCGCCGATCCAGGCGCCGCCGGCGTTGGCCAGGTTGAAGGCGGCCTGGTTGGCGGAGGAGGCCAGGGACGGGGCCGCCGACGCCTTCTCCATGACCATCAGCTGCAACGGCGAGCCGGTGACGAAGGCCGCCGTACCGAGCAGGACCACGGCCAGCGCGGCGCTCCACTGGGCGGACATGAGCACCGGGAAGGCGGCGAGCACCACGACCAGCGAGGCCAGGCCGCCGAAGAGGGTGGCCCGCATGGCGTGGTCGGCGAGCCGGCCGCCCAGCAGGTTGCCGATCGTCGCACCCACGCCGAACAGCGCCAGCAGCAGCGTCACGCTGGTCTCGGCGTACCCGGCCGAGCCGGTGAGCATCGGCGTGATGTAGCTGTACGCGGCGAAGAGCGCGCCGAAGCCCGCGACCGTCGTGCCGAGGGCCAGCCACACCGGCACCGACTTCAGCGCGGCCAGCTCGCCGCGCAGGCCGCTGGTGGCGGCGTGCGTGTGGTCGTGCGGGATCAGCAGGACCAGCGAGGCGATCGCCGCCAGGCCGATCACGCTGACGCCGAGGAAGGTCGCCCGCCAGCCGAGGTGCTGCCCCATGAGGGTGGCGACCGGGACGCCCGCGACGTTGGCGACCGTCAGGCCGAGGAACATCAGCGAGACGGAGCGCGCCTTGCGCTCGGGCGTGACCATGCCGGTCGCGACGACGGCGCCGACGCCGAAGAAGGCGCCGTGCGGCAGGCCGCTGAGGAAGCGGGCGGCCAGCAGCCAGTGGTGGTCCGGGGCGAACGCCGACAGGGCGTTGCCCACGACGAACAGGACCATCAGGCCGATCAGGACGGTGCGCCGGGACATCCGGGCGGTGACCGCGGCGAGCAGCGGGGCGCCGATGACGACGCCCAGCGCGTACGCGGAGACCAGATGGCCGGCGGAGGGGATCGAGATGTCCAGGTCGTCCGCGACATCGGGCAGGAGCCCCATCATCACGAACTCGGTCGTACCTATGCCGAAGGCGCCCACGGCGAGGGCGAGCAGGGCCAGGGGCATGGAAGGGCCTTTCAGAGCGGAGTTCCGTACCTCGTATGTTCATTCTCGGAACAAAGGCTCGCAGGCCGAGTATTCCAGCAGGTTAAGGACGGGTTGCGGTGACCTCGCACACAGCGTGAGCCCGCCCACATCGCTCAGCCGGTGGACTCGTCCATCCGCACCCGCGCCGCGATCGGCAGATGGTCGCTGCCGGTCTGCGGCAGGGTCCACGAGGTCATCGGCTCCACGCCCTTGACCATGATCTGGTCGATCCGGGCCATCGGGAACGACGCCGGCCAGCTGAAGCCGAAGCCGCTGCCCGCCGCGCCCTGCGTGGAGCGCATCTGGGCGGTCACCGCGTTGAGGGCCCGGTCGTTCATGGTGCCGTTGAGGTCGCCGAGCAGCACGACCCGGCTCACCTTCTCGTGGGAGATGGCCTCGCCGAGCGCGTCGGCGCTGGTGTCGCGCTGCCGGGCCGTGAACCCGGCCTCCAGCTTGACCCGCACCGAGGGCAGGTGGGCGACGTAGACGGCGAGCTGTCCGCCGGGCGCGGACACCGTGGCGCGCATGGCGCGGATCCAGCCGAGCTTGATGTCGACGGGCCGGACGTCGCCGAGCGGATACTTGCTCCACAGCCCGACCGTGCCCTGCACGGAGTGGTACTTGTACGTCGACGCCATGGCCGCCTCGTACGTCGGTACGGCCGACGCGGTCAGCTCCTCCAGGGCCACCACGTCCGCGCCGGACGCGGCGACGTCGCGGGCGGTGCCGGACGGATCGGCGTTGTCGGCGTTGACGTTGTGGGTGGCGACGGTGAGGTCGCCGCCGGTGCCGGCCTTGTCGGTGAGCAGCCCGCCGAAGAGGTTGAGCCAGACGATCGCCGGGACCAGGACCGCGATCAGCGCGACGGCCGACCTGCGGACCAGCGCCAGCAGGAGAAGCACCGGGACGAACAGGCCGATCCAGGGCAGGAACGTCTCTGTGAGGCTGCCGAGGTTGCCCACGCTGTTCGGGATGTAGGCGTGGCCCACCATCACGCCGGCTAGCAGCACCGCGAGCACGGCCACGACGAGACCGCGCCGCCAGATGCCGGGGTCGCCGCGCCAGCCGCCGGTCACACGGACCGCCACGCGCCGAAACCGAGTTCCGGGGCGCTCGGGTTCCGAGTCACCGTCCGCCGTCTCCGTCACGTACGCCTGCTGCGCCATACCGTCGCCTCGCTACCTGCCGTGCACACCGTCGTCCCCCGTGCTCAAGACCCTAGGGGATGTCCGGCTCCGATCCTGCCGTCACATGACGGCCGTACGGGCACTTAGGACGAACAAGTCCGCGCCCGCAGTTCCGTTTTCGGGGGACGTGAGGGGCGTCTGTGACAAAACGCGCACATTCGGGTTACCCGGTGGGTGAGCTGACGGGCCGTAGTCCTTCGAGCAGGGTGTCGACGAGCTCTTCCGCGAGGCCTTCGGGGAGTTCGGCGTCGGGGTGCAGCAACGAGCGCACGAGCATGGGGCCGATGACGATGTCGTGGACGAGCTCCAGGTCGACGTCGGCGCGGAGTTCGCCGTCCTGCTGTCCGCGCCGCAGGACCTCCAGGCCGAGACGGCGGCGGGGTGCGATGACGGCGTTGTGGTACGCGGCCCAGATGCGGGGGTTGGTCTTCATCTGCGCGTGCGCGTTGTGCAGGATCGCCGAGGTGCGGTTGGCCAGACCGCGCCGCCGCAGGGCTTCGAGCAGGACGACGAGGTCGTCGCGCATGGAGGTGCCGGGGAGTTCGGGGTCGGCGGGTTCGGCGGAGCGGACGACGTCGACGAAGAGCTCCTCCTTGCCGCGCCAGCGGCGGTAGATGGTCGCCTTCCCGACGCCCGCGGTACGGGCGATGCGCTCGATGGACAGCTCGGCGAGCGGGACGCCGTCCTCCAGGAGTCTCATCGTGCCGTCGATGATGGCGCGTTCCACGGCCTCGCTTCGGGGACGGCCCCTGACGGGGGCCGCGGGCGGGGGGTGGCTTGCGGCGAGGGGGTTCACTGGGCTGCGTCCTTTCCGTGCGTTGCGCTGATTGTCCCGGGTCCACCGCGCCGGCGGCCGCCGTCCGGCGTCGCGCCTGGTGCCGGGGCGTTGCGCGCCGTGCCCCCACGGGGCCGGTGCCCCTCGCGCCGTCGCCCGCACGCCGCCCCGGCCGGACCTCGACCGCTGACCGGGGTCGCAGGCGCCGGCACCCGGGTGTCGCGACCGCGCCGGGCTCAGGCCGCGCCGTCCGCCCCCGCGTGGGCCTCCCGCGGAACCCGGGGGGTGTCCGGCGGCGTGCCGGGTGTTCTGCCCGGCAGGAACGCGGCCACCACCGCCGCGCCCACCAGCGCCACCCCCGCTCCGCACAGCGCCGTGACGTGCATGGCGTCGAGAAAGGCCTGGTGGGCCGGGGCTGTCAGGGAGGCGCCCTTGGGGCCCAGGTGGGAGGCGGCGGCCAGGGTCGCCTCGATCGACTCGCCGGCCGTGTGGCGCGCGGAGGCGGGGAGTGCGGTCAGGTGGTCGTCGATCGAGGTGCGGTAGGCCGTGGAGAGGACCGAGCCGAGGACCGCGATGCCGAGGGCGCCGCCGACCTGGCGGAAGGTGTTGCTGAGGGCGGAGGCGGAGCCGGCCTTCTCGCGGGGCAGGGCCTGCATGATGACGACGCTGGTCGGGGTCATGATGTGCGCCATGCCGGTGCCCATGAGGAAGAAGACAACCTCCAGGATCCAGATCGGCGTGTTCTCGTCCAGCGTGGCGAACGCGCCGAGCATCGCCGCGATGATCAGCATGCCGCCGGTGGTCGTGGCCCTGTTGCCGAAGCGGTCGACGAGCAGCCGGGCGCGCGGCGCGAAGATCATCTGGGCGGCGGCCAGCGGCAGCATCAGCAGACCGGTCTCCAGCGGCGAGTAGCCGCGCACGCTCTGGGTGTAGAAGACGGCGAAGAACGTCACGCCCATCAGCGCGAAGAAGACCAGCGCGATGACGGTGATCGCGGCGGAGAACACCTTGTTCCGGAAGTAGCTGATGTCGATGGAGGGGTGGTCGCTCCGCTTCTCGAAGACCACGAACGCGGTCAGGACGGCGAGCCCCGCCCCGATGGCCGCGAGCACGACCGGGTCCGTGAAGTCGGCCAGCTGGCCGCCCTTGATGATGCCGTAGACCAGCAGGACCAGGCCGACGACGGACAGAGTGACGCCGACGGGGTCGATCCGGCCGGGGTGGGGGTCCCGGGAGTCGGGGACGAGCCACAGCATCAGGCCGACGGCGAGGACCACGATCGGTACGTTGACCAGGAAGACCGAGCCCCACCAGAAGTGGTCGAGGAGGACGCCGCCGGTGATCGGGCCGATGGCTATGGCGAGGCCCACGCCGCCCGCCCAGATGCCGATGGCCTTGGGCTGCTCGTCCCGCTCGAAGACGTTCATGAGGACGGCGAGCGTGGCCGGCATGACGAAGGCCGCGCCGAAGCCCATCACCGCGCGGTAGGTGATGAGTTCACCCGGTGAGCCGGAGAAGGCGGCGAGCGCGGAGCCGATGCCGAACATCACGAGCCCGCCGAGCAGGATCTTCTTGCGGCCCAGCCGGTCACCGAGCAGACCGGCGCTGAACAGCAGGCCCGCGAAGACCAGGGTGTAGGCGTTGATCGCCCACTCCAGCTCGCTCTGGGTGGCGCCCAGCCCGGTCGGCGCGGGGGTCGAGATCGTCTTGACGGCGACGTTGAGGATCGAGTTGTCGAGCACCACGATCAGCAGGCTCAGCATGAGCACGCCGAGTATGGCCCAGCGGCGCCGGTGCACCGCTTCCGGGACACGGGTGCCGGGAACGGCGGGAGTGGTCATGCCGACGAGCCTAGGGATTTACGATACGAGACGGTGCCGTATCGAAAAGTCTTTACCTGTCCCTGGTGCGATCCTTACGTGCGGTGCCCGCCGTACGTGACGCGGGCCCCCCTAGCCGTCCCTGGCACGAGGTGCCACCATGGAACCGGTCCGGGGACGCCGTCAGGGCGCCTCGAGATGACGTAAGGAGCCGTTGCCATGACGCAGCTTTCGGCTGCCCAGAGCGCACCGCAGAAGTCCTCCGACGGCAGCAAGGCGCTGTACGGGGGGAAGGGCACCCGCCGTATCACGGTTCGTGACATCGCCCTCGCCAAGGAGCGCGGCGAGAAGTGGCCCATGCTCACCGCGTACGACGCGATGACCGCGTCCGTCTTCGACGAGGCCGGTATCCCGGTGATCCTCGTCGGCGACTCGGCGGGCAACTGCCACCTCGGGTACGAGAGCACCGTGCCCGTCACCCTCGACGAGATGACCATGCTCTCCGCCGCGGTCGTACGGGGAACCACGCGCCCTCTGATCGTCGGCGACCTGCCGTTCGGGTCCTACCAGGAGGGGCCGGTGCAGGCGCTGCGCTCGGCCACCCGGCTGGTGAAGGAGGCCGGCGTGCAGGCCGTGAAGCTGGAGGGCGGTGAGCGGTCGCACGAGCAGATCCGCCTGCTGGTCGACTCCGGCATCCCGGTCATGGCCCACATCGGCCTCACCCCGCAGTCCGTCAACGCCATGGGCTACCGGGTGCAGGGGCGTGGCGAGGAGGCGGCGCAGCAGTTGCTGCGGGACGCCAAGGCCGTGCAGGACGCAGGGGCGTTCGCGGTGGTGCTGGAGCTGGTGCCGGCGGAGCTGGCCGCCGAGGTGACGCGCACGCTGCAGATCCCGACGGTCGGGATCGGCGCGGGCGCGGAGACCGACGCGCAGGTGCTGGTGTGGACCGACATGCTCGGGCTGACCGCCGGGCGGGTGCCGAAGTTCGTGAAGCAGTACGCCGACCTGCGTGAGGTGATGGGGAACGCGGCGAAGGCGTTCGCCGAGGACGTCGTCGGCGGAACGTTCCCGCTGGAGGAGCACTCCGTCCACTGAGCCACCGCCGCACCACGGGCAGCCCGCCGATCATCCCCCGTCGGCGGGCTGCCGTCATTCCGGCCGCGCGAGGCGGCCCGGCGTCACCCCTGACCGGCCGCCAGGTCCCGAAGGACCTTGTGCAGCGGGGCCGTGGCGCGTTGGCGGTACTCCTGGACGGACCAGCCGTTGCCGTCGGGGTCCTTGAAGTACATGAACGTGGCGCCGTCGTCGGGGGCGTACTGCACGGGTTCGGAGATCTCCAGGCCCCGCTCGACCAGTTCCGATCGGGCCGCCTTGATGTCGGCGACACAGAGCTGGAGGCCCTGGTAGGAGCCGGGCTCGGGCTTCGTCTGGCCCTGGGTCATGTCCCAGATGCTGTCGCCGAGGGCGATCGAGCAGCCGGAGCCTGGGGGAGTCAGCTGGACGATCCGCATGCCCGGCATGACCTCCTGGTCGATGTCGACGTGGAAGCCGACCCTGTCCCGGTAGAAGTCGCGGGCCCGGTCGATGTCGCTCACCGGCAGCGGGATCACTTCGAGAGTGAAGTCCATCAGTGCTCCTCCAGGTCGAATCGCCAACGCGTCTGGCTGAACGGCTCACCCTTACCGAAGCCGAAAACCGTACGCGGCGCCACCGAGAACACATAAGCGTGACCCGGCCCATGGTGGAAGCAGCCGTTCCGTACCTCGAAGTGCCAGAACTCGCCGTACTTCGCCTCCCAGGCCGCCGCCAGCTCGCGCAGCCGGCCCTCGTCCCGCACGCGGACGGCCTCGCCCTCGACCACCAGGTCGTAGCCCTTGTCCCAGGTGTTGGTGCCGGTGGTCAGGACGACATGCGCGTTCCCCGCCAGATTGCGGGCCTTGCGCTCCTGAGGTCCGGTGCAGAAGTGCAGCGCGCCGCCCGACCAGACCGCGGGCAGCGGCGTCACATGCGGCCGCCCGTCCGGACGTACCGTCGAGATCCAGAACAGCTCCGCGTCCCTGAGCAGTGCCTCGGCCTCCGGCCAGGGCGTCGCGGTGGCCGTCCCGTCGCTGTACCGGGTGTCGAGCCGGGTCCGGGGTCGCCTGCCGGTCATGAGCTGCCTCCTGCCGTGGATGTGCCTGCGGCAGTGCAGACCCCGTACGGCGGCCGAACTAATCGGCGCCTGTCACCGGCGGGCCGGTTAGGCTCGGCTCGTACCACGTTGATCCCGACGGGAGGGCGAAGGATGACGCCGGGGCGCAGAAGCAGTACCTTCACGCGGCTGCTGCGGCACGGCTTCACCGACCCGTCCGGCGCCGAGCGGCTGCTGGACAGCGCCGGGCTCGACGCCGTCCGCGACGATCCGGTGCTGCTGGAGGCGCTGGGCAACACCGCCGACCCCGACCTCGCCCTGCACGGCGTGGTGCGGCTGCTGGAGGCGCAGCCCGACCCCACCGCGCGCCGCGAACTGCTCGACACCCTCACCGCCTCCAAGCCGCTGCGCGACCGGCTCCTCGGGGTGCTCGGCGCCTCCGCCGCCCTCGCCGACCACCTCGCCCGGCACTCCGGCGACTGGCAGGCGCTGGTCACGTACGAACCGCGCGATCTGCACCGGGGGGTCGCGGAGTTCGAGCGGGGGCTCGCCGAGGCGGCCGACCCGGTCGCGCTGCGCGTCGCCTACCGGCGCTGTCTGCTCTCCATCGCCGCCCGCGACGTGTGCGGCACGATCGACGTCGAGGAGACCGCGGCCGAGCTCGCCGACCTGGCCACCGCGACCCTGCGCCGCGCCCTCGCCCTGGCCTCGTCCGACGCGCCCGGCGACGCCGCGATGTGCCGGCTCGCGGTGATCGCGATGGGCAAGTGCGGGGGGCACGAGCTGAATTACGTCTCCGACGTGGACGTCATCTTCGTCGGGGAGGGCGTCGAGGGTGCCGACGAGGGCAAGGCGCTCCGGGCCGCCACCCGGCTCGCCTCCCACATGATGCGGATCTGTTCGGAGACCACCGTCGAGGGCTCCATCTGGCCCGTCGACGCCAACCTCCGCCCCGAGGGCAGAAACGGTCCGCTGGTGCGCACGCTCAGCAGCCACCTCGCCTACTACCAGCGCTGGGCCAAGACCTGGGAGTTCCAGGCCCTGCTCAAGGCCCGGCCGGTCGCCGGCGACCTCGAACTCGGCGAGGAGTACGTCGCCGCCGTCGGCCCCCTGGTGTGGCAGGCCGCCGAGCGCGAGAACTTCGTCGCCGATGTGCAGAAGATGCGGCGCCGGGTGGTCGAGAACATCCCGGTCGCCGAGGTCGAGCGCGAACTGAAGCTCGGCCCGGGCGGGCTGCGCGACGTCGAATTCGCCGTGCAGCTCCTGCAGTTGGTGCACGGGCGGGCGGACACCTCCCTGCACAGCGGCTCCACCCTCAAGGCCCTGCGGGCGCTGGCGTCGGGCGGGTACGTCGGCCGCGCCGACGCCACGCAGCTGGAGGACGCCTACCGCTTCCTGCGCTCCATGGAGCACCGCATCCAGCTCTCCCGGCTGCGCCGCACCCACCTCGTCCCCGAGGCCGAGGCCGACCAGCGGCGCCTCGGCCGCTCCCTGGGCCTGCGCGCCGATCCGGTCGCCGAGCTGAACCGCGAGTGGAAGCGGCACGCCGCCGTCGTACGCCGGCTGCACGAGAAGCTCTTCTACCGGCCGCTGCTCGACGCGGTCGCCCAACTCGCCCCGGGCGAGACCCGGTTGAGCGCCGAGGCGGCGCGCGAGCGGCTCGTCGCGCTCGGGTACGCCGACCCGGCGGCGGCGCTGCGGCATCTGGAGGCACTGGCGTCCGGCGTCAGCCGCAAGGCGGCGATCCAGCGCACCCTGCTGCCGGTCCTCCTCGGCTGGTTCGCGGACTCCGCCGACCCCGACGCCGGACTGCTCAACTTCCGCAACGTCTCGGACGCGCTGGGCAAGACGCCCTGGTATCTGCGGCTGCTGCGCGACGAGGGCGCGGCGGCGGAGAACCTCGCCCGCGTGCTCTCCGCCGGACGGCTCGCCCCCGACCTGCTGATGCGCGCCCCGGAGGCCGTGGCCCTGCTGGGCGACGGGGACGGCGGGGGTCTGGAGCCCCGCCCGCGTGCCCAGCTGGAGCAGGAGATCCTCGCGGCGGTCGGCCGCGCCGACGGCGGCGAGCAGGCGGTCGCGGCGGCGCGCGGCGTACGCCGCCGGGAGCTGTTCCGGACGGCCGCCGCGGACATCGTCGGCTCCTACGGCACCGAGGCCCACCCCACCGGGGCCGACCAGGGCGCGCTGGTGGACCTGGTCGGCGGGGCCGTGTCCGACCTGACGGCGGCGACCCTGGCGGGCACCTTGCGGGCGGTCGTGCGGGACGGCTGGGGCGACACCCTGCCGACCCGGTTCACCATGATCGGAATGGGGCGGTTCGGCGGGCACGAGCTGGGCTACGGCTCCGACGCGGACGTGCTGTTCGTGCACGAGCCCCAGGAGGGCGCCGACGAGCGGGAGGCGTCCGACGCCGCGAACCGGGTCGTCTCCGAGATGCGCCGGCTGCTGCAACTGCCGAGCGCCGATCCGCCGCTGCTGATCGACGCCGATCTGCGCCCGGAGGGCAAGTCCGGACCGCTGGTGCGCACCCTGAAATCGTACGAGGCGTACTACCGCCGCTGGTCCCTGGTCTGGGAGTCGCAGGCCCTGCTCCGCGCCGAACCGGTCGCCGGCGACGAGGACCTGGGCCGCCGCTTCGTCGAGCTGATCGATCCGCTGCGCTACCCGGAGCAGGGGCTCGGGGACGAGGCCGTACGCGAGATCCGGAGGCTGAAGGCCCGCATGGAGTCGGAGCGGCTGCCCCGGGGCGCCGACCCCAAGCTGCACACCAAGATCGGTCCGGGCGGGCTGTCCGACGTGGAGTGGACCGTCCAACTGATGCAACTGCGGCACGGCTACGAGGTGCCGGGTCTGCGCACCACCCGGACCCGCGAGGCCCTGCGGGCGGCGCGGGAGGCCGGGCTGATCTCCGCGGAGGACGCCGGGACCCTGGACGAGGCGTGGGTGCTCGCGACCCGCGTCCGCAACGCGGTGATGCTGGTGCGCGGCCGGGCCGGGGACACCTTCCCCTCGCACGCGAGGGAGCTGGCGGCGGTGGGGCGCTACCTGGGATACGGGCCGGGCCACGTGGGCGACATGCTCGACGCGTACCGGCGTACGGCCCGGCGGGCCCGGGCCGTGGTGGACTCGCTGTTCTACGAGGGGTAGGGGGTGGCGGGGAGCTGGGCGGTACCGCCCCCCGCTACGCCTGCCTCGGCACCAGTGGCCTGCCGTGCGGGGCCACACGCGGCAGCGCGTGCGGCAGCCTTCCGTACCACGCGCGTGTCACGCCGTAGCCGAAGGCGAGACAGAGCATGCCGCCGACCGCGTCCAGCCAGAAGTGGTTGGCGGTGGCGACGATGACGACGAGAGTGAGCGTCGGGTAGAGCAGGCCCAGCACCCGGACCCACGGCACGGTCGCCAGCGCGAAGATCGTCAGCCCGCACCACAGGGACCAGCCGATGTGCATGGACGGCATCGCGGCGTACTGGTTGGACATGGTCTTGAGGTCGCCGGAGGCCATCGACCCCCACGTCTGATGGACCATGACCGTGTCGACGAAGTGGCCGCCGTTCATCAGCCGAGGCGGGGCGAGCGGATACAGGTAGTAACCGACGAGCGCCACACCGGTCGTCGCGAAGAGCACCGTGCGGGTCGCCGCGTAGCGCCCGGGATGGCCTCGGTAGAGCCACACGAGGACACCGAGGGTGACGATGAAGTGCAGTGTCGCGTAGTAGTAGTTCATGCCGACGATGAGCCAAGTCACCGAGTTCACGGCGTGGTTGACGGACTGCTCGACAGCGATGCCCAGCTGCTGCTCGGCCTTCCAGATCCAGTCGGCGTTGCGCAGCGCCTCGGCCTTCTGCTCCGGAACCGCGTTGCGGATCAGGGAGTAGGTCCAGTAACTCACCGCGATCAACAGGATCTCGAACCACAGCCGAGGCCGGCGCGGAGCCCGCAGCCGGCGCAGGAAACCCGCCCCCGTGTCGTCCGCGACGGGTTGCGGAACGGCCTCTTCCCGGCCTTCCGGTGTCGTCACGGTCGTCTCACCCATGGGCACAGAGTCTGCCAGAAAAGCCGTCCCGGTCCGATCATCCCCTGGTGGGGTTCAGCACGCCCGTTCTACGGCTGCGGGAGGCGTCCGCCTCGTCCCGGCGTACCAGGCGCGGCGGCGGTTCTCCGACCTAAGGACGATTCCTCTCCCCAGGGGCCGAAGCGGTGGAACCGCGCACCACGAGCTCCGGCATGAACACGAACTCGCTGTGCGGCGCGGGCGTCCCGCCGACCTCCTCCAGCAACGTACGCACCGCTGCCTGACCCATGGCCGGGACCGGCTTGCGGACGGTCGTGAGCGGCGGGTCGGTGAAGGCGATCAGCGGGGAGTCGTCGAAGCCCACGACGGAGATGTCCGTGGGGACCTCCAGGCCCCGCTGGCGGGCCGCGCGTATGGCGCCGAGGGCCATCATGTCGCTGGCGCACACCACCGCTGTGCAGTCCCGGGCGATGAGAGCCGAGGCGGCGGCCTGGCCGCCCTCCAGGGTGTACAGCGAGTGCTGGACGAGCTCCGTCTCGACGGTCTCCTGGCTCAGGCCGAGCTGGTCCTGCACCGCCCGGACGAAGCCCTCGATCTTGCGCTGCACGGGGACGAACCGTTTCGGGCCGAGGGCCAGCCCGATCCGGGTGTGGCCGAGGGAGACGAGGTGGGTGACCGCCAGGGTCATCGCCGCCCGGTCGTCGGGCGAGATGAAGGGCGCCTGCACCTTCGGGGAGAAGCCGTCCACCAGCACGAAGGGCACGCCCTGCGCGCGCAGCTGCTCGTAGCGCTGCATGTCGGCGGTGGTGTCGGCGTGCAGCCCCGAGACGTAGATGATGCCGGCCACGCCGCGGTCGACCAGCATCTCGGTCAGCTCGTCCTCGGTGGAGCCACCGGGAGTCTGGGTGGCCAGCACCGGGGTGTAGCCCTGACGGGTCAGCGCCTGGCCGATGACCTGCGCCAGGGCCGGGAATATCGGGTTCTCCAGCTCCGGGGTGATCAGGCCGACCAGACCCGCGCTGCGCTGGCGCAGCCGCACCGGGCGCTCGTAGCCGAGCACGTCGAGTGCGGCCAGCACGGACTGGCGGGTGGTGGAGGCGACGCCGGGCTTCCCGTTGAGGACGCGGCTGACGGTCGCTTCGCTCACCCCCGCCTGAGCAGCGATGTCGGCAAGCCGTGTGGTCACGGCACTGGACTGTACCGGCCGTATGTCGCCTTGCACACCAATCGGACGCCGGGTGCGGGCGGTTGACCGGCGCGCTGCGGGTTGCTGCGGCATGGCGTCCCTTCGGGTAACGGATGGCAAGAGCTTGCAGAGTCTTGCACAACACGGTCCGTGCCCGCTCAACCCCGTAGAACAACGGTCTCACAGTGGTCGACGGCAGGTCACGCGCGGATAACTTCAGTGAGCCCTTGCACTTTTTTTCTGCAAGGTCTTTCGCAACGCTTACATCGCTGTTACGTTCACGGTCGCCCGGCGGCGGCAACGGCGCAGTCGGTAAGTCGACAGGGGCGGTGGACGGGACCACCCCTGGTAACACGGGCTTTCACCCTCAAGGAGAACTCATGCGGCGTGGCATAGCGGCCACCGCGCTGGTGGCGTCCCTCGCCCTCGCGGCGACGGCCTGCGGCGGAGACGACAGCGGCGACTCGGCCGACGGCCCGGTCACCATCACCTGGTGGGACACCTCCAACGCCACCAACGAGGCACCGACGTACCAGGCCTTGGTCAAGGAGTTCGAGGCCGCCAACAAGGACATCAAGGTCAAGTACGTCAACGTGCCCTTCGACCAGGCCCAGAACAAGTTCGACACGGCCGCCGGCTCCAAGGGCGCCCCGGACATCCTGCGCGCCGAGGTCGGCTGGACGCCCGCCTTCGCCAAGAAGGGCTACTTCCTGCCGCTGGACGGCACGGACGCCCTCGCCGAGCAGGACAAGTTCCAGTCCAGCCTGATCGAGCAGGCCAAGTTCGAGGGCAAGACCTACGGCGTGCCCTTCACCACGGACACGCTGGCGCTGGTCTACAACAAGGAGCTGTTCGCCGAGGCCGGCGTCGAGGCCCCCAAGACCTGGGACGACCTGAAGAAGGCCGCCGCCACCATCAAGACGAAGACCGGAGTGGACGGCTACTGGGGCTCCACCCAGGCCTACTACGCCCAGTCGTTCCTCCACGGCGAGGGCACCGACACCGTCGACGCCGACGCCAAGAAGGTCACGGTCAAGTCGCCCGAGGCGCAGAAGGCCTACGAGACCTGGCTGGGCCTCTTCGAGGGCAAGGGCCTGCACAAGGCCGACACCACCGCCGACGCCTACGCCCACATCCAGGACGCGTTCGTCAACGGCAAGGTCGCCGCGATCATCCAGGGTCCCTGGGAGATCACGAACTTCTACAAGGGCTCCGCGTTCAAGGACAAGGAGAACCTGGGCATCGCCACCGTCCCGGCCGGCTCCACCGGCAAGGCGGGCGCCCCGACCGGCGGCCACAACCTCTCCGTGTACGCCGGCTCCGACGAGGCCCACCAGAAGGCCGCGCTGAAGTTCGTGAACTTCATGACCTCGGCGAAGGCCCAGGAGACCATCGCCCTGAAGAACTCCACGCTGCCGACCCGCGACGACGCCTACACGGCCGAGGTCAAGGCCGACCCGGGCATCGCCGGCTACCAGGGCGTCCTCGCCGCCGCCCAGCCGCGCCCGGCGCTGCCGGAGTACAGCTCGCTGTGGGGCCCGCTCGACACGGAGCTGCCCAAGGTCGCCGGCGGCAAGGAGTCCCTGGACGAGGGGCTGAGCAACGCCGAGACCGCGATCGCCAAGCTGGTGCCGGACTTCGCCAAGTGACCACCGCGTGGCCGCCGGGTCCGCCTGCCCCAGGGGGGGACGGACCCGGCGGCCACCGGCCTGTGCGTCATGCCCCTTGAACCGCAGACCCATACGAAGGTTGTCGAACCATGACAGTCGCCGTCCAGCGCCTGAGGCGCAGCTACCAGAAGCACTGGTACGCCTACGCGATGATCGCCCCCGTGATCGTCGTGCTCGGCGTCCTGGTGCTGTATCCGCTGGCGTACGGTCTCTACCTGACGCTCACGGACGCCAACAGCCTCAACACGGCGCGCACGATCGGCGTCAACGAGATCGAGGCCACCTACAAGTTCATCGGCTTCGACAACTACGCGGACATCCTGTGGGGTGAGACCGCGTACGACCGCTTCTGGTCGCACTTCATCTGGACGATCGTGTGGACGGCAACCTGTGTGGGGCTGCACTTCTCGATCGGCCTCGGCCTGGCCCTGCTGCTCAACCAGAAGCTGCGCGGCCGCACCTTCTACCGGCTGATCATGGTCCTGCCCTGGGCCGTGCCCACCTTCGTCACCGTCTTCGGCTGGCGCTTCATGCTCGCCGACGGCGGCATCATCAACTCCGCCCTGGAGAGCCTGCACCTGCCGGCCCCGCTGTGGCTGGAGGACACCTTCTGGCAGCGGTTCGCCGCGATCATGGTCAACACCTGGTGCGGTGTGCCGTTCATGATGGTCTCGCTCCTCGGCGGCCTGCAGTCCATAGACTCCACGCTCTACGAGGCCGCGGAGATGGACGGCGCGAGCGCCTGGCAGCGCTTCCGGTACGTCACCCTGCCGGGCCTGCGCTCGGTCAGCTCCACCGTCGTGCTGCTCGGTGTGATCTGGACCTTCAACCAGTTCGCGGTGATCTTCCTGTTGTTCGGCACCACTGCGCCGGATGCCCAGATTCTCGTCACCTGGGCGTACTACCTGGGCTTCGGACAGCAGCCACGCGACTTCGCACAGTCCGCCGCCTACGGCATCCTGCTGCTGGCCATCCTGATCGTCTTCACCTCCGTCTACCGCCGCTGGCTGAACCGCAATGACCAGCAGCTCGCGATCTGAGGCAGGAGTCCCCATGAGCACCACGACCGTTCAGAAGTCCGCCGCCGCGGACCAGGCCCCCTCTCCCGCCCCGGCGCGCCGGACGCGCCGGCGCGGCGAGCCCGGCCTCCTCGGGACCCTCGCCTCGCACGGCATGCTGATCGTCGCCAGCCTGATCGCGCTGTTCCCGATCGCCTGGCTGGTCTACCTGTCCCTCGGCCCGGACAAGGACGACTATCTGCACCCCGGGCGCATCTGGGGGAAGATGACCTTCGACAACTACTCGTTCGTCCTGACCGAGACGAACTTCTTCGACTGGCTGAAGAGCTCGCTCGTCGTCTCGCTGGGCACCACGTTCATCGGTGTGATCATCGCCGCCACCACCGGCTACGCGGTGTCCCGGATGCGCTTCCCCGGCTACCGGAAGTTCATGTGGGTGCTGCTGGTCACCCAGATGTTCCCGATCGCCGTGCTGATCGTGCCGATGTACCAGATCCTGTCGGAGCTCCAGCTCATCGACACCTACCTCGGCCTGATCCTCGTCTACTGCTCGACCGCCGTGCCGTACTGCGCATGGCTGCTCAAGGGGTACTTCGACACCATCCCCTTCGAGATCGACGAGGCGGGACGCGTCGACGGACTCTCCCCGTTCGGCACCTTCCTGCGGCTGATCCTTCCGCTCGCCCGGCCGGGCCTCGCGGTGGCGGCGTTCTACAGCTTCATCACCGCGTTCGGCGAGGTCGCCTTCGCCACCACGTTCCTTCTGGACGACGAGAAGTACACGTTCGCGGTCGGTCTGCAGAGCTTCGTCAGCGAGCACGACGCCCAGCGCAACCTGATGGCCGCCACCGCCGTACTGATCGCGATACCGGTCTCGGCGTTCTTCTACCTCGTGCAGAAGAACCTGGTGACCGGTCTCACCGCAGGTGGCACGAAGGGCTGACGCCCCTCACCTCGAGACCCCCGCGCCCTGGCCGGCGCGGGTGGCGGCCGCGGTGCCTCTCCGACCCCGCCGGCACCGCGGCCGCCTCGTCACCCCACCCCGCCCTCGCCGCCGTACCCACGCCTCCATGACCTCAAGTCGGTTACACATCAAGGACGCCATGAGCCAGCACACTGCCGACCCGGCACCGAACTCCGCCGTCGCCACCGTCGCCAAGCGCCGCGACTGGTGGCGGGACGCGGTGATCTACCAGGTCTATCCGCGCAGCTTCGCCGACAGCAACGGCGACGGCATGGGTGACCTGGAAGGCGTACGCTCCCGCCTCCCGTATCTGCGCGACCTCGGCGTGGACGCCGTGTGGCTGAGTCCCTTCTACGCCTCCCCGCAGGCCGACGCCGGATACGACGTCGCCGACTACCGCGCCGTCGACCCCATGTTCGGCAACCTCCTGGACGCCGACGCGCTGATCCGCGACGCGCACGGACTGGGCCTGCGCGTCATCGTCGACCTGGTGCCCAACCACTCCTCCGACCAGCACGAGTGGTTCAAGCGCGCCGTCTCGGAGGGCCCCGGCTCCCCGCTGCGCGAGCGCTACCACTTCCGCCCCGGCGAGGGGAAGAACGGCGAACTGCCGCCCAACGACTGGGAGTCCATCTTCGGCGGCCCCGCCTGGACGCGGGTGACCGAGCCGGACGGCACGCCCGGCGAGTGGTACCTGCACCTCTTCGCGCCCGAGCAGCCCGACTTCAACTGGGACCACCCGGCGGTCGGCGACGAGTTCCGCTCCATCCTGCGCTTCTGGCTCGACATGGGCGTGGACGGCTTCCGCATCGACGTGGCGCACGGCCTGGTCAAGGCGGACGGCCTGCCGGACCTCGGCGACCACGACCAGCTGAAACTGCTGGGCAACGATGTCATGCCGTTCTTCGACCAGGACGGGGTGCACGAGATCTACCGGCAGTGGCGACTGGTTCTCGACGAGTACGCGGGCGAGCGGATCTTCGTCGCCGAGGCCTGGACGCCGACCGTCGAGCGCACCGCGCACTACGTCCGCCCCGACGAGCTGCACCAAGCCTTCAACTTCCAGTACCTGAGCACGGACTGGGACGCGAAGGAGCTGCGGACGGTCATCGACCGCACCCTGGAGGCGATGCGCCCGGTCGGGGCCCCCGCCACCTGGGTGCTGTCCAACCACGACGTCACCCGGCACGCCACCCGCTTCGCCAACCCGCCCGGCCTCGGCACCCAGATCCGCGAGGCCGGCGACCGGGACCTGGGCCTGCGGCGGGCCCGGGCGGCCACGCTGCTGATGCTGGCGCTGCCCGGGTCGGCGTACATCTACCAGGGCGAGGAGCTGGGCCTCCCGGACGTCGTCGACCTGCCGGACGAGGTGCGCCAGGACCCGGCGTACTTCCGCGGCGCGGGGCAGGACGGCTTCCGCGACGGCTGCCGGGTGCCGATCCCGTGGACGCGCACCGGGTCGTCGTACGGATTCGGCAGCGGGGGCAGCTGGCTGCCGCAGCCGCGGGAGTGGGGCGAGCTGAGCGTGGCGGCGCAGGAGGGGGTGGCCGGTTCGACGCTGGAGCTGTACCGGGCCGCGCTCGCCGCGCGCCGTGCGCAGGCCGACCTCGGCGCGGGGGAGGCGGTCGAGTGGCTCAAGGCGCCGGAGGGCGTGCTCGCCTTCAGGCGCGGGGAGTTCGTGTGCGTCGCCAACACCGGTGGGGAGTCGGTGACGACTCCGGCCTACGGCCGGCTGCTGCTCACCAGCGGTGCGGTGGACGAGGCGCACGACGAGGTGAAGGTGCCGGCCGACACCACGGTCTGGTGGACGACGGCCTCCTGAGGCCGTCGGCTCCCTGAAAGCCCTCTCGCAAGATTTTCATCCAACTTGCGACGGCCCGCTGCCCTTTCGGGCGGCGGGCCTTTAACATCTCCGTCACCGCAAGGTGGTTGAAAGTTTTCAGCAAGAGCCTTCAACGGTGAAGGAACCCCACATGGCACGCAGAACCCTCCCCTGGGCGGCCGCCCTCGCAGCCGCCGCCACCGCTTCCGCCCTTGTCATGCACCCGACTGAAGCGCAGGCGTCCCCGCCCGGCACCAAGGACGTCACCGCCGTCCTGTTCGAGTGGAACTTCGCCTCGGTCGCCCGCGAGTGCACCAGCACCCTCGGCCCCGCCGGGTACGGCTACGTGCAGGTGTCCCCGCCCGCCGAGCACATACAAGGCTCTCAGTGGTGGACCTCGTACCAGCCGGTCAGCTACCGGATCGCCGGGCGGCTCGGCGACCGCACGGCCTTCCGGAACATGGTCGACACCTGCCACGCGGCCGGCGTGAAGGTGGTCGTCGACACGGTCGTCAACCACATGGCGGCGGGCAACGGCACGGGCACCGGCGGCTCGTCGTACACGAAGTACGACTACCCGGGCCTGTACTCGCCCTTCGACTTCGACGACTGCACCGGGCAGATCTCCAACTACCAGGACCGCTGGAACGTCCAGCACTGCGAACTGGTCGGCCTCGCCGACCTGGACACCGGCGAGGAGTACGTCCGCTCCGCCCTCGCCCGCTACATGAACGACCTGCTCTCCCTCGGCGTCGACGGCTTCCGCATCGACGCGGCCAAGCACATGCCGACGGCCGACCTGGCCGACATCAAGTCCCGGCTGAGCAATCCCTCCGTCCACTGGAAGCAGGAGGTCATCTTCGGCAGCGGGGAGGCGGTCCAGCCGACGGAGTACACCGGCAACGGCGACGTCCAGGAGTTCCGTTACGCCTACGACCTCAAGCGCGTCTTCAACAACGAGAACCTCGCCTACCTCAAGAACTACGGCGAGGGCTGGGGCTACATGAGCAGCGGCGTCTCCGGTGTCTTCGTCGACAACCACGACACCGAGCGCAACGGCTCCACGCTCAGCTACAAGGACAACGCCAACTACACCCTCGCCAACGTTTTCATGCTGGCCTGGCCCTACGGGGCGCCCGACATCAACTCCGGCTACGAGTTCACCGACCACGACGCCGGACCGCCGAACGGCGGACGGGTCGACGCCTGCTGGCAGAACGGCTGGAAGTGCCAGCACGCCTGGCCCGAGATCCAGCGCATGGTCGCCTTCCGCAACGCCACCCGGGGCCAGTCGGTGACGAACTGGTGGGACAACGGCGGCGACGCGATCGCCTTCGGCCGGGGCAGCAAGGGCTTCGTGGCGATCAACCACGAGCCGGGTTCGCTGACCCGCACGTACCAGACGTCGCTGCCGGCGGGGACGTACTGCAACGTCCAGAACAACACGACGGTGACGGTGAACGGCTCCGGCCAGCTCACCGCGACCCTGGGCGGCAACACGGCGCTCGCGATCCACGCGGGCAAGCCCAGTTGCTGAGGTGACATGAGGTGAGGTGAGGGGCGGCCGGTGTCCACCGGCCGCCCCTCACCGTGCGCCGGCGATCCGTACGGTCGAGCGATCCGCTCACCCGATCGTGAGTTTCCCCTCTCCCGCTCCCGGCCTCTCGTGAAGCTGGGAGGGGTGGCGCGTGACCGGCGCCGCGCGAAGTGCTGGGGTGGGGAGTGGCATGACGCAGCATGCGGGACGAGGCGGGGGCCCCGAGGACCGGGCGGTCCTCCTGGTGGCCGGGCTGGCCGATCTGGCGGTGAGCACGATGGGGGCCGCCCTGGGCACCGTACGGGGCCTGTTGCGCCGATCGGACGGCGCCGAGCTGGCGACCGAGGCCGGGAACGACCTGATGGCGCGGGGACGCCTGGCGCTGGACCGGTGCGCGGCCGTGCCGCCGGCCCATCTGGAGATCCTCGCCCGGCAGGCCCTGAAGCGACGGCCCGCCGATGACGTCTGACCGGTGGGAGCCGGCGGCGTTCAAGGCCCGCGTCGACGAGGTGCTGCACCTGTTCGTCGCCGAGGAGGCCGGGCGGCTCGCGGCGATCGATCCGGCCCTCGGCCCCGTGGCCGATCAGCTGGAGGCGGTGGTCGCCGACGGCAAGCGGCTGCGGGCCGCGTTCTGCTACTGGGGCTGGCGCGCGGCGGGCCAGCCGGACAGCGACGCGCTGGTGCGGGCCGCGGCCTCCATGGAGCTGGTGCACGCCGCCGCCGTCGTCCACGACGACCTCATCGACGACAGCCCCCTGCGGCACGGCCGGCCCACCGCGCACATCGCCCTGCGCGGCGCGGTACGCCGTCGCCCACGCGCTGTCGCCGCCGCCAGGTCGCTCGCGATGCTGGTCGGGGATCTGCTGATGGGCCTGGCCGGTCAGCTGTTCACCACCAGCGGACTGCCCGCCGCGTACCTCGCGCGGGCCCGGCCGTTGTGGTCGGTGCTGGCCCGGGAGCTGATCGCCGGGGAGTGCCTGGAGATCCTGCGGACCGGAGCCGAACCGGACACCGAGGCGTCGCTGAAGGTGATCCGGTACAAGACCGCCAAGTACACCGTCGAACAGCCCCTGCTGATCGGCGGCGCGCTGGGCGGTGCGGGCGAGCGGCTGCGCGAGGGCTGCTCCGCCTACGGCCTGCCGCTGGGCGAGGCGTTCCAGCTGCGGGACGATTTGCTGGGCCTGTTCGGAGACCCCGAGCGGACCGGCAAGGCGGGCGCCGACGACGTACGCGGCCACCGGCCCACCGCCCTGCTGGCGGAGACCTGGCGCCTCGCCCGGGACGCCGACCGGGAGCGGCTGCGCGCCCTGCTGGGCCGGCGTGACCTGGACGAGGACGGCCTGCACGCCGTGCGTGAGGTGATGCGCCGGCTGAAGGCCCCCGACCGGGTCGAGAACATGATCACCGCACGGGTCGAGGAAGCCCTCGGCGCCCTCCACGAGCTGGATGTCCCGCCGCACGCCGCCGCCGCCCTGACCGAGCTGGCGCACTCGGCCGCGGTCCGCCCGTTCTGAACTCCAGGAGCCCTGCCATGGACTGCACCGAGGCATCGATGAACGCCCTGCGGCGGGCCGGGGACGAGCTGGCCGACGCCACCGTCGCCACGCTCTTCGAGCGCGGGGAGGTGGGCAAGTTCAACACCCTGATGCGCTATGTCTCCACCGCCGGCGCCCCGCTGCCGGACGGGCTGCCCGCCGTCGCCCGGGAGTACCTTCAGGCCACGAGTACCCCGCCGGCCTGGGTCGACTGGGGGGAGATGGAGAAGGCCCGGCTGTTCTTCCTCGACAACAACGTCCACATCTCCACCGCCCTGTCCTTCGCCTCCATGCCCGCCTGCTACGTCGTCCCGCACGTGGCGCGGCTGCTGTCGGCCACGCACGGGCTGGAGTACCCCTCCAAACGGATGGCGGAGACCGGCCAGTTCACCGTCCATCTGATGCAGCCCGGCGCCTTCGAGGCCGGCAGCCGCTTCATCCCCGCCGCGCAGAAGGTCCGCCTCCTGCATGCCGCCATCCGCCATCACCTGGTGCGCGAGGACCGGTGGGACGTCGGCGCGCTCGGAACGCCGATCTGCCAGGAGGACATGATCGGCGGGCAGATGTTCTTCTCCCTGCTGGTGCTGGACAGCCTGCACCGCCTCGGCGTCCACATGTCGGTGGAGGGCGCGGAGGCCTACTACTACGCCTGGCGCGTCGTCGGCGCCATGCTCGGCGTCGACCAGGACGCCGTACCGAGGACTCCGGAGGATGCCCGCCGGTTCCTCGATCTGTACATGGTGCGCCACATGGGGCCGTCCGAGGAGGGCGCGCATCTGACCCGGCAGTTGATCGACCTCTACGAGGAGGTCGTGCCCGGCACCCTCTTCGACCCGATCGTCTCCGCCCTCATCCGCCATCTCGTCGGCGACACCTGCGCCGACTGGCTCCAGGTGCCGCGCACCCCGTGGGACACCGTCGTGCGGGCCGTGCCCCATCTGCTCGGTGTCCTGGAGACGATCGAGGACCGCTCACCGCTCGGCGCCTGGGCCCTGGACCGCCTCGGCCACCTCACCACGATCCTGGAGCTGTCCTCCCTCACCCGCGGACGGGTCATGCACTACGCCATCCCCGAACAGCTCAGGAAGGACTACGGAGTCTCCGGCGCGGTGCCCCGCACCCGCCGCTGGACCCCGCCCGCCGCCACGGTCTCCGCCTGACCCGGGTGAGGAGCGGCGTGAGTGGGGGCGCCGTGACATCGTGATGCCATGGCCATCGAAGTTCGCCCGGCCTCGGTCCTCGAGGACGTCGCCGCCGTGCTTCGGTCCCAAGTCGCCCGGCGCCGACGTCTGCTGGTGCCTGAGCCACCGGAACACGCCCTCGTCGCGGGCGCGGTCGACTTCGCCCGTGCTCACGGCGCACCGGCGATCGAGGCCTACCCCCCTCGACAACGGCGACGCCCGCGTCGACCTGACGATGGCGTACGCCGGCCTCCGCAAGAACTTCGAACGCGCCGGCTTCACCCACGCCGCCGGCACCACCTCGGTCCTGGCCGGTCATCCCCGCGTCCTCATGCGTCTGGACCTGCGCTGACCGAGCCGGCCACGACGGAGGCCACTGCCGAGGGTCTCGCTGAAACTTCTTGCTAAGCGTTTCAACACTCTTGCTGTAAACCTTTCGTGAGCGATACGGTCGCGCCGGGCGCCCGGCGACGATGCCGTGCCGCGGCGCAGGGGTCGGACCCAACAGAGCCGCCATCCCAAGGAGTTCACGCTCGTGATATCGAGTTGGCCGGCGCCCCGCAGGCGCCGTACCGCCCATGCCGGACGGGTCGTGGCCGTCACCGTGGCCGCGCTCGCCGCAGCGCTCGTCCAGCCCCTCGCCGCCCGGGCGGCCACCCCGCCCCCACCGCCGTCGGACGCGAGGCTCGCCGCCGAGCCCGCCCGGCACGACCTCACCCGCGAGCAGTTCTACTTCGTGCTGCCGGACCGTTTCGCCAACGGGGACAAGGGCAACGACCGGGGCGGACTGACCGGTTCACGCCTCACGACCGGCTACGACCCCACCGACAAGGGCTTCTACCAGGGCGGCGACCTCAAGGGCCTGACCCGCAAGCTCGACTACATCAAGGACCTCGGCACCACCGCCATCTGGCTGGCCCCGATCTTCAAGAACCAGCCGGTGCAGGGCGAGGGCAGCAACGCCTCCGCCGGTTACCACGGTTACTGGATCACCGACTTCACCCAGGTCGACCCGCACTTCGGCAGCAACGAGGACCTCGAAACCCTGATCGACAAGGCCCACGCCAAGGGCATGAAGGTCTTCTTCGACGTCATCACCAACCACACCGCCGACGTCGTCGACCACGAGGAGAAGTCCTACGACTATCTCTCCAAGGGCGCCTTCCCGTACCTCACCAAGGACGGCAGGCCCTTCGACGACGCCGACCATGCCGACGGTAAGCGGGACTTCCCCGCCGTCGACCGGGACTCCTTCCCCCGCACACCCGTCGTCCCCGGCGCCAAGCGGAACGTGAAGGTCCCGTCCTGGCTCAACGACCCGGCCATGTACCACAACCGCGGTGACTCCACGTGGGCCGGCGAGTCCGCCACCTACGGCGACTTCGTGGGCCTGGACGACCTGTGGACGGAGCGTCCCGAGGTCGTCGAGGGCATGGAGAGGATCTACCAGCGCTGGGTGCGGGACTTCGACATCGACGGCTTCCGGATCGACACCGTGAAGCACGTCAACATGGAGTTCTGGACCCAGTGGGCCACCGCCCTCGACTCCTACGCGGCCCAGCGGGGACGCGACGACTTCTTCATGTTCGGCGAGGTCTACTCGGCCGACACGTCGGTGACCTCGCCGTACGTCACCCAGGGCCGCCTCGACTCCACGCTCGACTTCCCCTTCCAGGACGCGGCCCGCGCCTACGCCTCCCAGGGCGGCAGCGCGAAGCGGCTCGCCTCGGTCTTCGGTGACGACTACAAGTACACGACCGGCACGGCCAACGCCTACGAGCAGGTCACCTTCCTCGGCAACCATGACATGGGCCGCATCGGCACGTTCCTGAAGCAGGACGACCCGGACGCGACCGACGCCGAGCTGGTGCGGAAGGCCAGGCTCGCCAACGAGCTGATGTTCCTCAGCCGTGGCAACCCGGTGATCTACTACGGCGACGAGCAGGGCTTCACCGGCGCGGGCGGCGACAAGGACGCCCGCCAGACGATGTTCGCCTCCACCACCGCCGACTACCTCGACGACGACCAGCTCGGCACGGACCGTACGCACGCCGACGACGCCTACGACGCCGGAGCACCGCTCTACCGGCAGATCAGTGCTCTCGCGGGGCTCCGCAAGGCCCACCCCGCCCTCGCCGACGGCGTCCAGACCGAGCGCTACGCGGCCGACGGCCCCGGCGTCTACGCCGTCTCCCGCACGGACGCGAAGAGCGGCACGGAGTACGTCGTCGCCTTCAACAACGCCGACGAGGCGAAGACCGCCACCTTCCCGACCGACACCCCGGCCACCACGTTCGTCGCACTCCACGGCACCAGGGCCTCCGTCGAGGCGGGCGCCGACGGAAAGCTCACCGTCACCGTCCCGCCCGGTTCGGCGATCGTCCTGAAGGCGGCCGGCCGGCCCGCCGCCCCCGCCACCGAACCGGCGATCACCCTTCAGGCCCCGCCCCCCGGCGCCACCGGCACCGTCGAGCTCACCGCCGGCGTCGACGGCGGCGCCCGCAACCGCGTCGTCTTCGCCGCCCAGACCGGCAACGGCAAGTGGCGCACCCTCGGCTCCGCCGACCACGCCCCCTACAAGGTCACCCACACGATCGGCAAGGACGTCGAACCCGGCACCGCCCTGCGCTACAAGGCGGTCGTCGTCGACTCCAAGGGCCGCACGGCGAGCGCCACGGCGACCGGCACCACCGGCACCCCGGCCACCGAGCAGCCCCCCGCCGCCACCTCGCGCGACCACGCGATCGTCCACTACAACCGCCCCGACGGGAACTACGCCGACTGGGGCCTGTACGCCTGGGGCGACCTCGCCGACGGCGAGTCGACCACCTGGCCGGACAGCCACCCCTTCACCGGCCGCGACGCCTACGGTGCCTTCGCCTACGTCAAGCTCAAGCCCGGCGCCTCCAGCGTCGGCTTCCTCGTCATCGACAAGGACGGCGACAAGGACGTCGCCGCCGACCGCACCATCGACCTGACCAAGACCGGCGAGGTCTGGATCGAGCAGGGCAAGGAGACCGTCCGCACCGAGCGTCCGGAGTACCCGGCCCAGGACAAGTCCAAGGCGGTGCTCCACTACCACCGCGCCGACGGCGCCTACGACGGCTGGGGACTGCACGTCTGGACGGGCGCCGCACAGCCCACCGACTGGTCGAAGCCCCTGATGCCGGTGAAGACTGACTCCTATGGCGCGGTCTTCGAGGTACCGCTCACCGAGGGTGCCACCAGCCTCAGCTACATCATCCACAAGGGCGACGAGAAGGACCTCCCCACCGACCAGTCGCTGGACCTCAAGGCGAACGGCCACGAGGTGTGGCTCTTGAACGGCCGGGAGAAGTACCTGCTGCCGCAGCCGGCGGGCAGCGCCGCCGCGCTCGACCTGACGACGTCCAAGGCGATCTGGATCGACCGGAACACGGTCGTCTGGAACGGCTCCGACGCGGCCGCGTCGACCCAGCTGCTCTTCTCGCGCGACGGTGCGATCAAGGCGGAGAACGGCACGCTCAGTGGCGACGCGCAGTGGCTCCGGTTGTCCAGGACCGCCCTCACCGACGCCCAGAAGGCGAAGTTCCCCCATCTGAAGGACCACACGGCCTGGTCCGTCGACCCACGGGACCGCGACCGGGTCCGTGACGCCCTGCGCGGCCAGCTCGTCGCCGCCCAGCGCGCCGCGAACGGCGCCGTGCTCGCCGCCACCGGCGTCCAGATCGCCGGTGTGCTCGACGATCTGTACGACGCGACGAAGGCGACGCTCGGCCCGACGTTCCACAAGGGCCGGCCGACGCTGTCCGTCTGGGCGCCCACGGCGCAGACCGTCTCCCTCGAACTGGACGGCTCGCTCAAGCCGATGCGGCGCGACGCCACCACCGGCGTCTGGTCCGTCACCGGTGCCGCGTCCTGGAAGAACAAGCCCTACCGCTACGTCGTGAAGGTCTGGGCCCCCAGCGTCCGCGAAATCGTCACCAACAAGGTCACCGACCCCTACTCGCTCGCCCTCACCGCCGACTCCCGGCGCAGCCTGCTCGCCGACCTCGGCGACCGTTCCCTCACGCCCGCCGGGTGGACGGCACTGCGCAAGCCCGAGGCCGTCCCGCTGAGGGACGCGCAGATCCAGGAGCTGCACATCCGGGACTTCTCCGTCGAGGACAGGACGGCCGGGCACCGCGGCACCTATCTCGCCTTCACCGACAAGTCGAGCGACGGCAGCAGGCACCTGCGCCGCCTCGCCGAGTCCGGCACCTCGTACGTCCACCTCCTGCCCGCCTTCGACATCGCCACCATCCCCGAGAAGAAGTCCGACCAGGCGAGCGTCGAATGCGACCTCGCCTCGTTCCCGGCGGACTCCGAGCGGCAGCAGGAGTGCGTCGCCGCGATCGCCGCGAAGGACGCCTACAACTGGGGCTACGATCCCCTCCACTACACGGTCCCGGAGGGCTCCTACGCCACCGACCCGGACGGCACGGCCCGTACCGTCGAGTTCCGCAGGATGGTCAAGGCGCTCAACGACGACGGCCTGCGGGTCGTCATGGACGTCGTCTACAACCACACGGCCGCCAGTGGCCAGGCCGGCACCTCGGTCCTCGACCGGATCGTGCCCGGCTACTACCAGCGGCTCCTCGCGGACGGCTCGGTCGCGAACAGCACCTGCTGCGCCAACACCGCCCCCGAGAACGCCATGATGGGAAAGCTGGTCGTCGACTCGATCGTCACCTGGGCCAAGCAGTACAAGGTGGACGGCTTCCGCTTCGACCTCATGGGCCACCACCCGAAGGCCAACATCCTCGCCGTCCGCAAGGCCCTCGACGCGCTGACGCCGGAGAAGGACGGCGTCGACGGCAAGAAGATCATCCTGTACGGCGAGGGCTGGAACTTCGGGGAGATCGCCGACGACGCCCGCTTCGAGCAGGCCACGCAGGAGAACATGGCCGGCACCGGGATCGCCACCTTCTCCGACCGGGCCCGTGACGCCGTCCGCGGCGGCGGCCCCTTCGACGAGGACCCCGGCGTCCAGGGCTTCGCGTCCGGTCTCTACACGGAGCCCAACTCCTCCGCAAGCAACGGCACTCCGGCCGAGCAGAAGGCCCGCCTCCTGCACTACCAGGACCTCATCAAGGTCGGGCTCGCCGGCAATCTCGCCGGGTACCGCTTCACCGACACCAGCGGCAGGCAGGTCAAGGGCTCCGAGGTGGACTACAACGGCCGGCCCGCCGGATACGCGGCGGCACCCGGCGATGCCCTCGCCTACGCGGACGCCCACGACAACGAAACCCTGTTCGACGCGCTCGCCTTCAAGCTGCCGGCCGGCACCGGCGCGGCCGACCGGGCCCGGATGCAGGTCCTCGCCATGGCCACGGCCACCCTCTCGCAGGGCCCGTCCCTCTCCCAGGCGGGCACCGACCTGCTGCGTTCCAAGTCGCTGGACCGCAACTCCTACGACAGCGGTGACTGGTTCAACGCCATCCACTGGAACTGCGCCGACGGCAACGGCTTCGGCCGCGGGCTGCCGCCGGCCGCCGACAACGCGCCGAAGTGGCCGTACGCCAAGCCGCTGCTGGGCTCGGTCGGCGTCGGGTGCGCCCAGATCGAGGGGGCCTCGGCGGCGTACCGGGATCTGCTGAGGATCCGTACGACGGAGCGGGCCTTCTCCCTCCGCACGGCCGGGGAGGTCCAGGAGCAGCTCTCCTTCCCGCTGTCCGGCACCGGCGAGACGCCCGGCGTGATCACCATGCTCCTCGGCGACCTGGTCGTCGTGTTCAACGCGACGCCGCAGCGCCAGGAGCAGCGCATCGCCGCGCTCGCCGGGAGCGGCTACCGACTGCACCCGGTGCAGGCCGAGGGCGCCGACGCGGTGGTCAGGGGAGCGTCGTACGAGCCCGACGGCGGCACGTTCGCCGTACCGGGCCGGACGGTGGCCGTCTTCACCCGGACGGGCTGACGCGACGCTGCGGCTAGGGTGCTCCTGTCCCACGCAGAACAGGAGCACCCATGCCGCAGATCACCGTCGACCACTCCGCGAGCCTGGCGGACGACTTCGACCGGCCCGCGTTCGCGCGGGCCCTGCACACCGCGGTAGTGGAGATCGCCGCCGCGAAGCCGCCGGCGTGCAAGACGCAGTTCCGCCCGACCGAGGTCACCACGGTCGGGGACGAAACCGAGGGGCACGCCGTCGTGCACGTCACGGTCGGACTGCTGGCCGGCCGCAGCGACGACACCAAGGCGCGGCTGACCGAGGCCGTACTGGAACTCCTGCGGCAGCACGTGAAGCCGGCCGCGAGCCGCACCCTGCACGCCTCCGCCGAGGTACGCGACCTCGACCCTTCGTACCGCAAGTTCGAGAGCTAGGAGGCCAGGGCGATCAGGCGGGCGGCCAGGTCGGTGAAGGGGCCGTCCATCGGCTCGTTCTTCAGGACCTGGCGGATCAGCGTCGCCGTCTCCTCGTCATAGGTCGCGCTCACCGCGGCCAGCGCGGCGAAGTCGTTGACGAGCTGGGACTCCAGCTCCTCGCGCGGAATGCGCCGGCCGTCCAGCCAGATCAGCGCCGTGGACTCGGCCAGCGAGATCCAGGAGCGAACGACCAGTTCCAGCCGCGCGGGCGGGTCCGTGACGCCCAGATGCGACATGATCTGCTCGTACGCCGCCTGCCGCACCGCGTCGATGAGCGCGTTGGTCCGCGACGAGCCGCCCGCCGGGCCGCCCCGCATCAACGCCGAGAAACCGGGGCCGTGGTCGTCCACGAAGTCGAAGAAGCGGTGCATCACCCGCCGCAGCCGGGCACCGAGGGGACCCTCGTGCGGTTCGACGAACCGGCCCGCCAGATCGTCCGCCGCCCGCTGCAACGCGGCCTCGTAGAGGCTGAGTTTCCCGGGGAAGTAGTGGTAGACCAGCGGGCGCGAGATGCCCGCGGCGGACGCTATCTCGTCGATGGAGACCTCGTCGGGCGAGCGGCGGCTGAACAGTTCGAGGGCGACGCCGATCAACTGCTGCCGCCGCTCCTCGACACCCATCCTGCGGCGAACCCCGGTAGACATACGGACACCTTACCGATCGGATCCGGCCTCGAACGGACAGGACTGATCCAAGTGCCCTGCCGAACCGTTCACATATTCAGCACAAGTCTCTCACTTCGTGCCCCCGGCGCCCAGATCGGCATCAAGTCGCCCCGCTCCCCGTCGGTCAGCGACTCGTCCCGGTGGTCGACCTCGCCCTCCAGCACCCGCCGCCACCAGCCGGGTGGCGACGGGGTGCGACGAGGTGTCCTCCGGGTCCCCGCACAGGGGGAGTGCTGCCGCACCAGCCCCGACGGCAGCACCAGGTCCAGATGCGCCCCGGGCCCCGGCGCGGCAAGTCGTGCCCTTCGAGCCGCAGTTGTACGACGCCCCCGGCGTGTCCTCCCAGGAGAAGGACACGTTCCGCGCCTTGAGCGGGACCCGCTCGGACTCCACGGGGCGGGCGACTTGTTGACGCCCGTGTCAGCTAGCGAAGGCCGTTGATCGTCCGGCCGTCGGTCAGGGTCCCCTTCAGACCTGCCTCGGCGCCCTGCTTCGCCTTCGCGGCCAGGAGGTTGCCCTGGGCGGTCTGCCGCACTCCGCCCGTGGCACTGATCGACGCGGTGTCCCGGCTGCCCGCCGCCAGCAGGTACCAGGACCCGGCCTCGGACTTCCACAGCACTCCGGCCAGCACCTGCGGATCGCGGGCCCCGCACGCCGCCACGTTCTCGGCCTTCGCGGCCACCGCCCCGTACGTCCCGCCCGGTGTGTGGAACTGCGCCAGCACCCGCTCGCCGCCGCCCCGCCAGGTCTCCCCGCGCGTGCACACCCACGCGGCCGTGCCGCTCGCGTCGGGCAGCGGCTGCTCGGCGTACTGCCAGGCGTTCACCGACCGTACGCCCTGTCCGCGCAGGCCGCCCAGCGAGCAGCCGAGCGGCGCCCAGCTGCGCAGCGCCTCCGCACCCGCCGCGTCGTGCGGCGCGCCCGGGCGGCCGTTGGTGAGGCGGGCCGGGACCAGTTCGCCGAGGTCGGTCATCAGCCGCGTGCCGGAGTCGTCGGTGACCTGGAGGACGTTCCAGGAGGTGCAGGTGCCGGACTGGGTGGCGGGGCTGGCCAGCGGTGCGGTCATGCCGCCCGAGACGGCGAGGTCCATGGCGCCGGCGGCCGGCTTCATCAGGTCCCGCTCGGCCGCCTTGCTCACCCACGGCGCCGTCAGGTAGCGGACGTTGCCGTCGGTCCGGTTCAGCACCACCGCGCTCGCCTCCACCCGGCTCGCGCCGTCGGCACGGGCGAAGTCGAGGGCGGCGCCCGCCGTGCCGTCCTTCGGCTCGGCGTAGCGGGCGATGCGCAGACCGTCGTAGAAGATCACCACGCGGGCGTTGTCGACGTGCCCGGCGTACAGCAGCTGCGGCGGTCCGGCCGGACCGCCGGACGGGGTGCCGGGGGTCGCCGAGACCTGGACCGTCTCGCCGGGGCGGGCCCAGACGGCGAGCGCCCGGCGCAGCAGCGTGCTGTCGGTGGTGAGATCACCGCGGGCGGGCCAGACGGAGAAGTCCGCGCGGGTGGCGGACCGCCAGGCGACGGGGGAGACCTTCAGCAGCCTGCCGGGGTCGAGGGCGGCCTGGGCCGCAGGGTTCTGCGCGTACGGCGGAGCGGCGGCACCGTCCGGGCCCCAGCCGTCGCCCGGCAGTGCGAGCAGTGCCCCGCACACGGCGACGGCCGCGGCGGCGGCGAGCGCGGCCTTCAGATGCTGGCGGCGGCGCATCAGATCGGTGGGCCGGGCCTGCAGCGAGCAGGGGTCGAACTCGGGGGAGTCGAGCAGCGTGTACTGCACGGGGACGCCGTCGGCCTCCTGGAGCGCGGCGTCCGGGTCGGCGACACCCGCCGTGCGCAGGATGTGGTGGACGTCGCTGTCGGGGAGCCGTTCCAGGCCGCGCAGGACGTAGGCGGCGCGGGCGGCCGCGGAGAGCGCGGACAGGTGCTGGTCCAGCGCGAGTTCGTCGGCGCCGCCCGAGCGCGGGAACAGCCGCAGGCCCCACACCTGGGGGAGCAGCGGCGGCAGCTGCGACCGCTTGGGCCACGCCTTGCGCCGCAGCGGCAGGCCCGCCTCCAGTGCCGTACGCAGCACCTGGAGCCGGACGAAGGCGTAGCCCGGATCGCCGTCGCGGCCGGTGGACTGGGCCGGGATGACCGACGCCGCGGCGCGGCCGCGGGGCAGCGCGCGCTGGGTGAGGGCGTGCGCGGTGAGCACCCGCCGGTTGCGGCCCAGGGCGGGCGGCAGCACCAGGTAGGCGAGACGGACCAGCCGCGGATAGTGCTCGACGAGCGCGGCCTCGGCCTGCTCGACGTCGACGACCGGGTCGGAAGCGGAAGACGTGGGGTGCGGGGCGACATCCTGTGACTGCACGTTCAGCAGAACGAGCGAATCGACGGTTGGTCACCGCCACACAGGTGAGTGGGCTCCGCGGGTTGACGAACGGGTAGGGCGGCCTCATTGAGCACAGCGCCCGCCGCAGCCGTATCGAACTGAGGCGCAGGTGCGTCCGCTCCAAGACCGACCGGAGGAACAGATGAGGCTGACCCGACCGATGCTGGCCCTGAGCGGTGCCGCGCTGGCGCTGGCGGGCTGCGGCTCCGACGGCGACCAGGCGGCCGTACCGGAGACGGCGACCGGCAGCCTGGAGCAGCTCGCCGCGGAGGTGAAATGCGACCCGAACATGCAGACCGACGCGGACGAGATCCGGCAGGCCATCTGCAAGAACACCGACGGCAAGTTCGTCCTCGCGACCTTCGCCACGGACCGGGGTCAGCGGGAGTGGATCAATGGGGCGAAGGACTACGGCGGTCACTACCTGGTCGGCCGCAAGTGGGTCGCCGTGGGTGACACCCCGGTGGTGCGGGCGTTGCAGTCCACACTCGGCGGGGACATCGAGGAGGGCACCGACCACTCCGTGCACGAGAAGTCCGGCGGGGCCACGCACGCCGGTCACTGACCTTTCGCACACACGGAAACCGGCGGCGGGACATTCCCGCCGCCGGTTCCCGTGGTGCTACCGGCGCGTCACTGGCACTTACGGCCGCTGTTGATGCAGTTGACCATCTTGCTCATCGTCCTCTGGGAGAAGAAGTTGATGAAGTCGTTGTGGTCGGTGATCGGCTTGTGCAACTGCTCCGGGAAGGTGTCCACCGCGAAGGGGTTCTGAACCACCCCGTTCTCGATGGTCGGCGTCGGAACCTCGTACACCAGGCGGACCTGGAGCTGGGGGATCGCCTGGAAGCCGTTCGGGCAGGCCCCGTTGCCCTGGACGAACGCCACGTGCGTGCGGTGGTTGGCGCTGTCGATGTTCTGGCCGTCCCAGCAGCTCTGGAACTTGGACAGCCGCACCACGTCGCTGCCGTCGGGGCAGAGCGGGTACTTGTCCGTCAGCTGGCGGTCCTCGAAGCCGGTGCAGGTCCAGGCGGTGTTGGCGTTCGCGAGGCCGTTGACGAAGGCCTTGGCGTCACCGGTGATGATGCGCAGGGCCCGCGGCATCGCGACGACCCGGCTGGTCCTGTTGCCGACGAACTTGAGCTCGGCGGCCTTGGGCTCCAGGATCTGGCCCACGTTGCCCTCGGTGCCGCCGCCGGCGTCGTTCTGGTCGAAGTCCTGCGAACCGTCCTGCAGACGCAGCACCGGCCAGAAGTACGACGACCTGTCGCCCTGGTTCTGGCAGGTGGTGTCGGCCGCCGCCAGGTCCTCGTCGCTCGCGAACGCGTCGTTGTTCTGGTTGCCGACGTAGTCGTGCAGGTGGTGGGCGCCGTTGGTGACACCCGGGGCGACGATCACGTTGTCGGTGTTGTGGTTGTCGTTCGAGTTCGTGCCGCACTTCGTGGTGAAGCTGCCCCTCGAACCGCCCCTGCCGTTCGCGGCGAGCCCGTTCGGAAGGTTGCGGGAGTTCGGCTGGACGGTGGTGATGTCCTGGAAGTCCGCGGCCACCGGACCGTTGCCGGCCTGGCCGCCGTTGCCCTGCTGGCCGTCGCCTTCCTGGCCGTCGCCGCCCTGGTCCTGGTCCCCGCCGTCCTGCTGGCCGTCGCCGTTCTGGTCGCCGTCCTGCTGGCCGTCGCCGTTCTGATCCCCGCCGTCCTGCTGGCCGTCGCCGTTCTGGCCGTCGCCCTGCTGACCGTCACCCTGCTGGCCGTCGGTGGTCTCGGCGGGCTTTCCGGTGCAGGGGGACAGGTTGTCCAGCTGCTCGGAGGCGCTGCCACCGGCCCGGTTGATCTCCAGCTGGATGCGGTCGATGATCACCTGCCGCCGGTCCTTGAGCGGGCCGAGGATGGTGTTCTGGACGTAGCTCCCGTCCCTCACCTGCGCGTCCCGCGTGGCCGCGAGCCGCTGGTAGGCCTCGGTGATCTGCTGGTCGAGCGTCGCGAGTTCGCCGTCCACCTCCCCACGGGCCTGGTCCGGCACCTCGGAGATCTCCTGGCCGACGTCGGGGCAGTCGATCGTGGCCACCTGGGCCGCGGTCGCCTTCGTCCGGTTCGACCAGCCGTCGTCCTCGTGGGCCGAGGCATAGAAGTTGGCCCAGACAAGCCCGCCCCCACCGAGCGCTAGGGCCGCCGATGCGGCAATGGCCTTGGTGGCCAGCGGCGTACGGCGTTTTCGTGTGTTGCGTCCCATGGAACTCCTCTGACTTCCTTGCGGGGCAGCATCGAGGCGCCCGACAGGAGTGAAGCGGCTCCCTCAGATACGCGGCGCGTCCCACGGGTGTTCAGCCGTCCCGGAAATAGTTGAGAAGTTCGTGAGGACTCCGTGCAGCCAACGGCCCGTGGAGAACCAGGAGTTGTCGGCCGTCCACGGCGAGTGAATGAGCGCGTCCGCTTTCAGTGACCGTGGTCGAGATACGCGAGAACCGCCAGCACGCGGCGGTTGTCGTCGTCCGACACCTCCAGGCCCAGTTTGGCGAAGATGTTGGAGGTGTGCTTGGCGATCGCCCGTTCCGTCACCACCAGATGCGCGGCGATCGCCGCGTTGGACCGGCCCTGCGCCATCAGCTCCAGCACCTCCCGCTCGCGCGGCGTCAGCCGGCCGAGCGGCCGGTCGTCGGCCGCCCGCCGGGCCAGCAACTGCTGGATGACCTGCGGGTCCATCGCCGTGCCGCCCGCCGCGACCCGTCGTACGGCGTCCACGAACTGGTCCGCGTCGAACACCCGGTCCTTCAGGAGGTAGCCCACCCCGCCGCTGCCGTCGGCGAGCAGCTCGCGGGCGTACAGCTGCTCCACGTGCTGCGAGAGCACCAGCACCGGCAGCCCGGGCCGGTCCCGGCGGGCCCGCAGCGCGCACTGCAGGCCCTCGTCGGTGAGCGTGGGCGGCAGCCGGACGTCCACCACCGCCACGTCCGGCTTCAGCTCGGCCAGCGCCCGGTCCAGCTCGGGCCCGCTCTCCACGGCCGCCGCGATCTCGAAGTCGTAGGCCTCGAGCAGCCGGACCAGCCCGTCGCGCAGCAGGAACAGGTCTTCGGCTAGGACAACGCGCACGGGAGCTCCAGGGTGACCATGGTGGGGCCGCCCGCCGGAGAGCTGACGGCCAGGACGCCGTCGAATGTACCGAGCCGCCGCTCCACACCCGCCAGCCCCGAACCCGCCCCGATCACCGCGCCGCCCTTGCCGTTGTCGGTCACCGCGATCCGCAGCATCCCGTCGGCGTGGTGCACGTCGATCCAGATCCGGTCGGCGTCCGCGTGCTTGACGGCGTTGGTGAGCACCTCGCTGACGGCGAAGTACGCCGCCGACTCCACCGGTGGCTGCGCGCGCCCCTCCAGTTCCACCGTGACCTCCGTGGCGACCGGCAGCCGCAGTGCCAGCGCCCGCACCGCGTCCCCGAGCCCCCTCTCGGCGAGCACCGGCGGATGGATGCCGCACACCAGGTCGCGCAGCTCCGCCAGGGCTTCGGCGGAGGACCGGCGGGCCGCGGCGAGCAGCTCCTTCGCCTTGGCCGGGTCCTTGTCCAGCAGCATCTCGACGGTCCCCAGGTCCATGCCCATCGCGACGAGCCGGGCCTGCGCGCCGTCGTGCAGATCCCGCTCGATACGGCGCAGCTCGGCGGCCGAGGAGTCCACGGCGACCTGCCGGGTCTCGGTCAGCACCCGCACCCGCTCGGCCAGTTCGCCCTGCTGGGAGCCGAGGACGGCCCGGGTGAGCGCGAAGTGCGCGGTCAGCAGGCGGGGCGCGAAGTGATGTCCGAACAGCAGCAGTACGGCGGCCAGGGCCGCGGCGCCGAACGCGGAGGCCTGGCCGGTCACCGGCACGAACCCGTACCAGTAGCCGTCCGGGAAGACCCGCCACAGCCCGATCGCGAGGGCGAACCCCTCCAGCGGATAGAGGAACAGCGCGGCCGGCAGCAGCGCGGTCACGAACCCCGCCGTCATGTCCACCGGCAGCCACCGCAGATCCCGCCAGGTCGCCGGATCGCCCAGCATCCCGAAGGTGCGGGCCCACGGATTGGCGTCCTTCGGCAGCGGCCGGTACGCCGGCGGGATCCGCACGCCGCCCCACTCGGCCGCCAGCACCCGCCGCCAGTCCGCGAACGCCCGCACGCCGGTGAGGACCCCGGGGGTGGTGACGATGCCGACGCCGATCGGTATCAGCGCGATGGACACGAGGGAGAGGGTGAAGCAGAGCACCGCGCCCGGCAGGGACACGAGGGCCAGCGCCAGCCCGCGCACCGCGGCCCGCACGACCGCGCCCCCCTGCCCGATCCCTTCGGTGCCGCCACGGATGTCGCTGGTCTCGATGGTCATGGCGCCAGTCTGGAGGAGCCGAGCACGACGGTCACTGGTCCGAGCCCCCCGGCCGGGAGGTGTACCCAGATACACCCTCACCCACGAATCCACCTCCCGGCCTACACCCCGTCGCCCGCCAACACCTTCCGCTCCGTTTCCGGGTCGAGGCCTACCGGTGGCCGGTCCGGGCGGTGGGGGGCCGTTCCGCCGATCTGCCGCAGCCAGCGCCAGGTGTCGGTCACGGTCTCGCCGGCCGGGCGGCAGCGCAGCCCGGCGGCCAGCGCGCGGGACACGTCCGCACTGTGCAGGGCGTCGTGCAGCTCGCTGCCCGGTGGCACCCACACCGGCAACCCGCTCCACGGCTCGATCCCCGCCCCCAGCACCACCTCGGGCGCGGTCCAGCGCAGTTCGGCCGCGGCGCCGGTCACCCGCACGCACGCGTCAAGCAGCTCACCCATGGTGGTGTGCCCGCGGGGACCGGTCAGGTTGTACGGGCCGCAGCGCTCCCCCTCCACCCCGTCCAGGATCCACTCGGCGAGGTCACGGACGTCGACGAACTGCACCGGCAGCTCGCGCGGCCCCGGCGCCAGCACCGGCCCGCCACGGGCGATCCGGGTCAGCCACCAGGGCAGGCGGCCGACGTTCTCGTACGGCCCGAGCAGCAGCCCGGCCCGCACCAGCAGCGAGCGCTCCGCGCCGAAGGACTCCACGACGGCCAGCTCACCGCCCCGTTTGTCGCGGGCGTAGTCGGTGTGGTCCGCGCCGGCCTCGGCGCCCTCGACGAGCGGCGCGTCCTCGGTGTACCCTGCGGGCGGGGCCCAGGCGTACACCGAGCAGCTCGACACGTACACGTACCGCCCGGCGCGGCCCCGCAGCAGCCGCGCCGAGTCCCTTACCGCCCGCGGCGCCGCCGACCAGGTGTCGACGACGGCGTCCCAGTCGCCGTCAGCCAGTCCGCCGAGCCCGCCGGGTCCGTCTGGACCCTGTGGCGCGGTGCGGTCGCCCAGCACTTCGCGGACACCCGGCGGGGCCGCGTGCCTGCCCCGGTGGAAGACGGTGACGTCCCAGCCCCGCCCGAGGGCTGCCTCCACGACGGCCCGCCCCGCGAACTCCGTACCACCCAGTATCAGCAGTCTCATGGGGCGACTCTGCCCCGGGGACCGTGCACGGGGGAAGCGGGATCTGCCGAGGGCAGACGCGGACGGTGCGCCGGGCCGTCAGCCCCGGGCCGGCGGCGCGTACTTGTAGCCCACCCGGCGGACCGTGAGGATCGCCCGCCGGTGTTCCGCGCCCAGCTTGCGGCGGAGGCGGGCGATGTGGACGTCGACCGTGCGGCCGTCGCCGACGTGCCCGTAGCCCCACACCGTGGTGACGAGCTGGTCGCGGGTGTGCACCCGGTGCGGGTGCGCCACCAGGTGGGCGAGCAGCTCGAACTCCAGGTAGGTGAGGTCGAGTTCCCGCCCGGCCACCTCGGCGGTGCGGCGCTGGGGGTCGACACGGATGAGGGGGGCGGTGACGGTGTCCGTGCCGGTCTCCATGAGGTCCGCCGCTGTCGCGGGGCCGGTCACCGGCACCGGTGGGAAGGGCGGCTGCTGGTCGGCGGGGACCAGCACCAGGTACCCGACCATCGGAGGCCGGCCCGGGAGGGAGGGCAGTGTCTCCTGCGGCGCGGGCAGCCACGTGGCGCCCGGCGGGAGGAGGTCCGCGACCCCTCTCACCTCGTCCGGGTCGACGGCTCGCAGCCGGTGCCGGGAGTCCCGGGGAGCCGGAGCAGCGGGGGTCGGGGCGGGGGAGAGGGGACGGGACACGGAACGGGGCACAGAACCAGGGGTCGCCATGGGAGGTCAGCTCTTCTCGCGCGAGAGGTCCGTCAGGGGGAGGTGCTCGTGTCGCGCTGGCCGAAGGCCGGTGTGTACGGCGTCAGACGGCCGGCGCGGTCGTCGCGCGGCAACACACCCGGTCGAAGTCGTGGTGCTGACGGGAGGGCCAGAAGGGCTCGAGGTCATGGCGACCCGTCGCGGAGAACTTCTGGAAGCCGACCATGGATCCCATTGAAGCAGACCCTCGCCGGGAACCCGACCCTCTTCCCACCCCTCGGACCCTTCCTCGGCATCCGTGAGGTCCGTACCCAGGAACGCGTCAGGGGGCGCCCACCGGTTCGGCGGGCGCCCCCTGACGGAGCTGCGAAGGCGACCGCGGCGGAGCCGCCACGGAGGCGCGGACGGATCAGACCTGGCCGGCCTTCTCCAGGGCGGAGCAGCAGGTGTCGACCAGCAGCCGGGTCACCACGTAGGGGTCGACGTTGGCGTTCGGGCGGCGGTCCTCGATGTACCCCTTGCCGTCCTTCTCCACCTGCCACGGGATACGGACCGAGGCGCCGCGGTCGGAGACGCCGTAGGAGTACTTGTCCCACGGGGCGGTCTCGTGCAGGCCGGTCAGCCGGTCGTCGATGCCGGCGCCGTAGTTCTTGACGTGGTCGAGCGGCTTGGAGCCCTCGCCGAGCGACTCGCACGCGGTGATGATCGCGTCGTAGGTCTCGCGCATCGCCTTTGTGGAGAAGTTGGTGTGCGCACCGGCGCCGTTCCAGTCGCCCTTGACCGGCTTGGGGTCGAGGGTGGCGGAGACGCCGAAGTCCTCGGCGGTGCGGTAGAGCAGCCAGCGGGCCACCCACAGCTGGTCGGAGACCTCCAGCGGGGACAGCGGGCCGACCTGGAACTCCCACTGGCCGGGCATGACCTCGGCGTTGATGCCGGACAGGCCCAGGCCCGCCTTCAGGCAGTTCTCCAGGTGGGCCTCGACGATGTCACGGCCGAAGATCTCGTCGGCGCCGACACCGCAGTAGTAGCCGCCCTGCGGGGCCGGGAAGCCGCCCTCGGGAAAGCCGAGCGGGCGGGCGCCGTCGAAGAAGGTGTACTCCTGCTCGATGCCGAAGATCGGCTCCTGCGCGGCGAACTTCTGGGCGACCTCGGTGAGCGCCGCGCGGGTGTTCGACGGGTGCGGGGTCATGTCCGTGTTGAGGACCTCGCACAGCACCAGGATGTCGTCGCCGCCGCGGATCGGGTCGGGGCAGGAGAAGACCGGCTTGAGCACACAGTCCGAGGCGTGGCCCTCGGCCTGGTTCGTGGAGGACCCGTCGAAGCCCCAGATCGCAAGCTCCGCGCCGCCGGCACCCTTGTCCGAGTCCGCCATGATCTTCGTCTTGGAACGAAGCTTGGCCGTCGGCTGCGTGCCGTCGATCCAGATGTACTCAGCCTTGAAGGTCACGGGCCACTTCCTTCGGGGTGGGTCTGGGCGCGCTTGCGGGTGGTGCGGCGCTACGGCACCTGGGCGCCGCGTTCTGCATGTCCGGAAGCCTGTCAACAGGCGATTTCCCGATCATTGCCCGATTGTGAACCCCGTGTTACCTGGCGGTGCCGCGGCCCACCTCATCGTGTGAGGCCCGCCGGGTGCGCGCGATCGGCTCGTATGCGATGCGCCGCGGACGCGCCGGTCCTGCCGCTCGTGGCCGCGAGCGGCAGGACCTGTGACACCTACGCGGGGGGCGACCCTGAGCGGGCCGCCGCCTCAGCGGTTACCTGGGCTGTCGCGCCTCACCCCACCTTCTCGATCACGGCCCGGCGGATCAGGAACTTGCCGGGCTCACGGACCTGTTCGAAGGCCGCGTTGTTGAGCAGGACACAGCTGCCGGAGACCGAGGTGACCTCCACCGTCGTGGACTTGTTGTTGTCCAGATTGGTGACCTTCAGCTTCGTACCGGCCGGGAACTGGTTGCTCGACGCGGCCGGGGCACCGGCCTCACCGGAGAGCGTCACGGTGGAGCCGTTGCAGACCTGCTCCCCGGCGGCGGCGCCCGCGCCGTCACCCGGGGCGGCGGGGTCGGCGGGCGGCGCGGACTCCTGGGCGCCGCCGCCTGCCTGTCCGGCCCCCTGGCCCGCACCCTGACCCGCGCCGTTGCCCTGCTGGCCGGGCTGCGCGGCCTGGGAGTCCTGAGCCGACTCCCCAACCTCGCACCCGGCCGCCTTCTGCTGAAGCTGGATCTGGGCGATGACGGCCTCGCGGTTGGCGATCCGGGCCGCGGACTGCGCGTCCGGTGCGGCCCGCTGATCCGCGATGAACCGCTGGTTGTTGCCGAGGGCGGTGGCGAAGCCCTGGCAGGCCGTCGAGTTCGCCGCGGACTGCGAGGCGTTCGACGTGCTCGCCATGACGAAGGCGCCGCCGCCCGCCACCGTGGCCGCGCTGACCAGCAGGGCCAGCTTCTTCTTCGTGCTGAGAGTTCTCCTGCGCGACATGCGCGCCTCCTGGCAGGTAGGGGAGCGTACGCCGCTATGTACGAGATGCCGAACGGGGTTACTCAGTGGTTACGGGAATAGGTTGAAGTAACCTGCGTCACAGGGGAGTTGGCGACGGCGGCCAGTGGCGGGGGTCAGCGGGAGAGCGCGTCCCGTACGGCCTCGTCGGTGCGGCCGACGACCGCCGTGCCGTCGTCCGCGGTGATGATGGGCCGCTGGATGAGCTCGGGATGCCCGGCGAGGGCGGTGACCCAGCGGTCGCGCGAACCGGCCTCACGCGGCCACTCCTTGAGCCCGAGCTCCTTGGCCACGGCCTCCTGGGTCCGCGTGATGTCCCACGGCTCCAGCCCCAACCGGTCGAGCACGTCGCGGATCTCGTCCTCGGTCGGTACGTCCTCCAGATAGCGGCGGACGGTGTACTCGGCACCCTCGGCGTCGAGCAGACTCACGGCGCTGCGGCATTTGGAGCAGGCGGGGTTGATCCAGATTTCCATGCCGGCACGGTACGCCGCCGAACGGCCCGGGAAACTCGTCTTCCCCGTGTGTCACGGCACCCCCGAAAGCCCTTGTGGTCAGGGGCCAGGCACCCGCGCGTCGGGCGCCGAGTACCTTCCACTCACGCAGCCGGGCGCGGGCGTGACCTTCATCCCAAGCCCTTGTAGAGCAGGCCGTCCGGCAGGCCGGCTACTCCGCCACGCAGCCTCGGCACCGCCGGACGTAAGGGCCTGTACTGGCGGCCTGGCATCGCGGACACCACCGCCGCGTACCTCGCTGTGCTGGCCGTGCTTCCGCGAGTCTGACCTCGACCTGGAGCCGCCGCAGGTGGAGCTCCAGGACGGCATCAGTGAAGGCCCAATGGCATTGGAGCTGACGAGGACCGCATTCAGACGGAGGTCGACGCGATCCTCGGCGAGTCCGGCCGGGCTGTCTCTGATCCGATGATGAGCGGCGCAGAAGATCTCCAGGGTGCACCCGGCAACATTCGGAGGGATTCTGATAGTGCAGCCCGATAAGGGGTCCACATGTCACCCTCACCAACGAACTCGGATCCACCTTCCTCGCCGGGCTCATCGGACAATCCGCAGGTAAGTCGGGCGCGGAAAATTCTTGCTGCCTCTCATGGGTGGCAGACGCTGTTGGCGGCCCTGGTGGCGGGAGCGGTCGCAATCGTCGTCGCGATCCTGCCCGATGGCGGAGACGGCAGGCGCAGCGATACAGGAACCACCGACAACACGCGATCCCCCGCAGTGACGAGTCTTTCCAGAGTCCATATCAACTCGATCACCCACGTGCAGGCACCCAGCAAGGTGATCGTGACCCTGGCCGGGGACTACGAAGTGCCCGAAGACGGGTGGACGGTCTACGCGTTCGGCCAGCAGCAAAAGACCGAGAAAAATGAGGCTGGGCCCGCTTCGTGGAAAGTGCAACGAGCAACGGTTGACGCCAGAAAGCAGACGTGGGTTGCGAAGTTCACGGTGGATGAAACTCCCGTCACTCTCCGCTGGTCCGCCGGCCTCGTCTATGAAGGACATGAAGGAGATGGAGGAGGGGAGCCACCGTCCGAAGAGTGTGACCCGGGCATGGACTGCGCTCAGCCGCTCCTGGACATCCTTGAGTCCGAAGGTCCGGAAAGCCTCCTGGTAACAGACCCTGCGCCGACGAAGACCACGACGATCCCCGCTCCGTCCTAGGGGATCCGTCCGGCCGGGGGTGACATGGCGATCTCCCCAGCTGCGGCCGAGGACCTCGCGACTGAGGTACGGCGCCTGTATGAAGACGCAGAGTCCGTGCTTCTGGAGCGCATCGCCAAGGCCCCGGAGGCGGACCTGGAGAGCCCGCTGTGGGCTGAGCTGAAGCTGGCCGCGAGCGGCAACCTTCGGACAGCCGTCGAGACCGTCGCTGAAGCCCTTCTGCAGGACACCACTCCGCATGGCGACTGGAGACCCGCCACCGCTACGCGTGGGACGAGCAGCAGGACACCTACCGCCAGTTCCTCACCGAGGGCCGCGTCGACTGGGACGAGGACGACCCGTGGTGCCGCGAGCGTCGCGAGCAGGCCGCGCTGGGCAAGCGGTTCGAGCGGGCCCGGATCCTCGACGTGCCGCCACCGAGGGCCAGCGGTACCTCCTCGACAACGCCCGCGCAACGCGGGCGCCGGCGAGGACATCCGCGTCCTGTCCCGCAGCAAGGCCGACGAGCTGCAACTGCCGCGCGAGGACTTCTGGCTGTTCGACGCGCGCGTGGTCGCTCTGCCGCATTTCGACGACGCCGACGAAATGACCGGCGTAGAGCTGATCACGGCGCCGGAGCAGGTGCTCCGCTACGCGCAGGCACGCGAGGCCGCTTGGCAGCCCGTCCGACGGGGGACCGGAAACCCTTTTCGGCCGGGGCTGTGCTGTGTCCGCTGGAGGGCTCTGTTCGAATCTGCCGCCGTCTCACACATCTCTCGCAGACCATGTGTGACACGGCGGCAATTTGCCTTCTGAGCAGGCGATTTACTGGACGTCCTGGACGCCCTGGATGTCAGTGCCAGGCACTAAACTAGAAGCAGTGTTCGAGGGTGTCGCCGGGGTGTCCGGCCGGCGCCCTGACCGCGACAGGAGGATGCCCGTGCCCGCTGCCGCACTGAAGCCGAAGCCGCTGCCGACCCAGTCCACCGCCAAGCGCCCCGTCCCGCTCGACCTTCCCTGCGCACCCGTGGAGAAGCGGCCGTTGCCGCCGGGGCGTCCGCGCGATTGGTACATCTCGCACAACCGCCGGCTCAAGGCCATGCGCCTTGCGATAGCGCTGCTCGATTCGGGGGTGTACATGCCGAACCAGGCGCGCAACGAGACGATCCGCAGCACCGCGGACCTCATCGGCGTCCACCCGCCGTCGGACACGACGTGTCACATGGTGCGGGCGCTGATGCGGTACACGCGGTGAGCCGGTGAGCGATGGCGCCGGGTGCCGAGATCCACGTCGGCACCCGGCGCAGATCTGCCCGGAGTGACTTCATGAGGCGCCCGGCGCGGACCCCTCAGCCCGCCGCCAACTCCCGCTCCACCGGCGTCCGGAAGCGCGGCGTGATCCGCGTACCACCCACCCACTCCCGGAGCCGCTCCGCCTCGCGCTCGACGGCCGCGAGTGCCTCCCGGCCCAGGCCCATCTCCTCCAGTACCCGCCAGACGATCTCGCCGTCGGCCCGCTGGGCCCAGGCACCCACCACGCGGCCGTCCCACCACACCGTCGGCCCGACGTTGCCGCTGCGGTCGAAGAGGGCGGGGCGCAGCTCCGGGGAGAGGAACCAGTCGCGGTTCTGGCAGCCCATCGCCGTGGGGTCGAGGGCGGGGAGCAGCGCGGCCCACGGTTCGACGGGCCCGGGCACCGGCTCGAGGTCGCCCTCGACGACGTACCCCGTGCCCTCGTCCAGTCGCACCTCACGCGCCCCGATCGCGGCCAGCGCCCTGCGCACCTCCGTCACCCGCCACCCCGTCCACCACTTGAGGTCGACCTCGGTCGCGGGCCCGCAGGCCGTCAGCCAACGCCGCAGCAGCGCGGCCTGCGCCCCGGCGACGTCCAGTTCGGGATGCTCGGGTGCCAGGGCCCAGCGGAACTGGCTCGACGTCCAGGAGCCGAGCGGCCGCCCCCGGACGACCTTGCCCTCCACACCCAGCACCCGCAGCAGCCGCGTCGACACCGTGTGGACGCCCTCATAGCTCTTCCCGACGGCGTACGCGAACTGCTCCCGCAACCGCGGCTCGTCCCGCGCCAGCTCGGCCGCCGTGGCCTCCCCGCGCCGCGCCAGCAGGGCGAGCGTCGACTCCTCGACCTCCTTCAGCCAGGCCGCGTCCGGCGCCCCCGCTGTCGCCATGTCCTTGACCAGTGAGGCCCGCTCCCGCGCCGCCACCGCGAGCCCCGTGGAGGCGTGCACCACGGCGGTCAGCTCCGTCGGGAACACGAACACGGTGTGCCGCATGCCGTGCATCCGCACCAGCGTCCGGTCCGCGTACAGCGCCCGCTCGGTCTCGGCGACCGCCCTCGCCGCCTTGGTGAGCCGCGCTCCCACCGCCAGATACACGGTCGCGGGATCCGAACCGTGCAGTGCGACCAGCGACTCGGCGACCTCCTCCGGCCGCCCGGCGCGCGCCCCCACCGCCAGCCGGTGCCGCACCGCCAGCCGAGCCCGCCGCTCGGCCACCCCGATGTACGGCAATCCCGCAGCACCCATCCCGGCCTCCACCCGTTCCGCCCACACCGCTCGCACCGCCGACACCGCTCTCGCCGCTCACGACGAGGCCCTGTCACCCATCCTGCCGACCCCCACCGACAACGGCCCCCCACCTGCGACGCCGCCGCTCCCCTCGCTCAGCAGCGCCGTGACGAAGGCCCGCCGGTCGTCCCCGTGCGCAAGGAACCACAGCCCCAGCGAGTGGTCCGCTGCGGGCAGTTCGAAGCGCGTGTACCGGGCCCGGCAGGACAGGGCGGCCTGAACCGCCTCCGTCACCGCCGCCGGGATCACCGCGTCCGTGCCGGGCACGGCGAGCACCGCGCGCCCCCGGTACGCCCGCAGCGCGTCCAGCGCGGGTGACCCGCGCCAGCTGCCCGGCCGCCGGATGAGGGCGCTGAAGGGGCCGTCGCCCGTCCCGAACGGCACGTCCCATGCCTCTGCCGCGTAGACGGCGGGCGCGCACAGCCCCAGTGCGGTCACCCGGTCGCCGTAGTGCGCGGCGAGGTCCGCCACCGTCTGTCCGCTCATGCTGAAGCCGACCAGGATCAGCGCCCGGTCCGCCGGGACCCGCGCGTCGATCACCGCCACGGCCTGGTCGAACCGGCGTCGCAGGCTCGACTCCCGCAGCTCCCCCGTGCTTTCGCCGTGCCCGGAGAAGTCGAACGCGACTCCCCGGCAGCCCCGCGCCACGAACTCGCCCAGCAGCGGCAGCAGTCGTTCCTTGTCGCTGCGGCCCGCGCCGTGCATGACGACGGCCGCCACCGGGGCGTCCGGATCACCGCCGGCCACCGCGCCGAGCCGTTCGCCGTCGTGGTCGGCCGCGAAGTGTGAGAGGGCGTTCATGGCGCCATTCACTCACGGCGCCCCGTCCGCACACGCCCGCACACGGAAAAGGAGATGCGGGCCCCCATGCCCCGGGCGCTACGCTCGTCGCACCGCAGAACACACATCCCGGGGAGTCCCGTCATGGGCACCATCATCTTCTCCGGGACGGTCGTCCTGGTCGTCCTGGGATTCGGCAACCACCTCTACTGGCTGGCCGCCGTCGCCGTGCTGTTCCTCTACGTGCAGTACGGGCGCGACGCGTCCACGAAGACCTCCGCCCCTACGACCCCCTCGTCGCCCGGGCCCGCGCCCACGAGCTACAAGGCCTACCGCGACCGCCGTGACCAGCAGGCCAAGTGGGAGCGCCGCTACCGCCGGGAGCGGCCGCTGGAGTCCCGCCGTCAGCAGCGGGAGCGGACCAGCAAGTAGCCCGGCCCCGGGCTCGGGGTCAGAGCCCCGGGGCGCCCCACACCGGGAACCAGCGCCCCAGGTCCTCCTCCATCCGCAGATCACCGGCCAGCGCGGCCTTGACCTGGAGCTCCAGCGCGCTGTCGCGCCGCTGTCCCCCGTCGGGCAGCGGCGCGAACGGGTAGAAGGTGCCGCGCTTGTAGAGGTAGACCAGTGCCAGCCGTCGCCCGGCGTCGTCATGGAAGCCCGCCAGTGAGCACAGCAGCTGCGGGCCGAAGCCGTTGATCTCCATGGAGCTGTTCACCGCGTGCAGATCGTTGACGAGCTGCGGCAGCTCGCCGGGGTCGCGGCGGGACACCAGCCAGGAGTACCCGTACGCGTCCCGCTCCAGCTCGACCGGCGGCCCGGTCCGCTCGGTGTCCGCGTCCAGCAGCGCCCGTACCTCCCGGTGCGTCTGGTCGAACGCGGCCCCCTCGACGGTCGCGAAGCACACCGCGCCGTGCCCGGTCGGCGTGAAGGAGGCCGCCGCCTCCAGCGTCACCGCCGCCGAGGGCAGCGCGAACAGCCGGTCGAGATCGGGTGCGACCGGCTGCGTACGACCGAGCAGGATGTCCAGCAGGCCCATGGTCACGTCTTTCCGGGGGTCGCCGCCTCGCCCAGCTCGGCGGAGATCCGCCCCAGCTGTTCGAGGCGCTGCTCCAGGCTCGGGTGGGTGGAGAACAGCCGCGTGAGATCCGGCCCACGGCCGAGCGCCGGCGTGAAGTAGAAGGCGTTGAAGGCCTGCGCGGTCCGCAGGTCCTTCGTCGGGATCCGCGCGATGTCACCGGTCACCTTGGTGAGCGCGGACGCCAGCGCGGAGGGCCGCCCGGTCAGCAGCGCCGCCGCGCGGTCGGCGGCCAGCTCCCGGTACCGCGACAGTGCCCGGATCAGCAGGAAGCTGATCGCGTACACCGCGGCCGAGACGCCCATGATCCCCAGGAAGATCACTGCGGTGTTCTGGTCGCGCCGTCCGCCGCCGAAGAGCTGCGAGTAGAAGGCGAACCGCACGATCAGCCCCGCGATCACGCCGAGGAACGAAGCGACCGTGATCACGGCGACGTCCTTGTGCGCCACGTGCGACAGCTCGTGCGCGAGCACTCCCTCCAGCTCCGCCGGCTCCAGCCGCCGCAGCAGCCCGGTGGTCACGCAGACCACCGCGTGGTCGGGGTTGCGCCCGGTCGCGAACGCGTTCGGCATGTCCATGCCGGACACGGCGACCACCGGCTTGGGCATGTCCGCGACCGTGCACAGCCGGTCGACCACACCGTGCAGCTCCGGGTACTCCTCGCGTTCCACGACCCGCCCGTGCATCGCGTAGAGCGCGACCCGGTCGGAGAACCAGTACTGGGCGCCCAGCAGCGCCGCCGCGACCACCACGACCAGCACCCAGGACTTCAGCAACACGATCAACGCGGCGACGAACGCCACGTACAACAATCCGAGCAGGAACAGCGTGACCGTCATCCGCACGGTCAGCTTTCGGTCGCTCCGGAATCGGCTCTGCATGTGCATCACCCCGCACTACGACCCCAGCAATCGCCTGGGCCCACTGCCAGTGTGCACCCGCACACACCAAGAAGCGGTCGCCCCCACCCCTCCCCCCGGCAAAGACCTCCACCCACCCACTTGCCGGTACCGGCCCACGGCGCGCACACGGGCATCGAGGCGGGTCCAGGTACCGGCATCGGCCAGGTCCAGGGCCTCGTTCAGCGGCGCGCCCGCGGTCGGCGCCGCCGTCCCGCGTTCGGCTCAGCGGCGCTCTAGTAAGGGGCCCGGAAGTTGATGTAGCCCAGCAGGACGATCAACGCGACCACGCACCCGAGCACCACGACCGTCGACACCCACGAGGACCGGCGGCGGGTCAGGTGCTCAGGGGCGGCCCGGAACGGCACCGGAGCGGGTGGGTTGTTCTTCCAGCGCGCGGCGAGCATCCTGGCCCGCGCCGAGGGCTCCTTGTGTTCGGCGTCGTCCGCCCATCTGAGGTCGAACTCCCGCTCCGTGCCGTCCTGTTCGGACATCCCCGTATACCTCTCTCGAACATCGGTCACCGGATCGATGATCCCCTGTGGACGGCGATCAGGGGAAGTCCGAGAAGCCGCCGCCGCGGCGGCGCCCGGTCGGCCCAGTACGTCTTGCGCCTGAGGATGCCGTGTGATCGGTGGCGGGCTTAGCCTGGAGAGGGAGCTGCTCTCCGGGACGCGCCTCACGGCGACACCCTGCTCACCAACCGACAGCCCACATGCCACACGGACCGCGGCTGATACGTACGCCTCTCAGTCAGGCGACGACACCGACGACCGCGCCGTACCTTCTCGACGGCGGCTGCGGCCATCCGTCCGGCTCGTGCTCCGCACGCTGGGATGGAAGGAAGGCTTTTCCATGAACGCACCACGCGCACGGCGTCTCTTCGCGATGTCCGCCATCGGCGTGCTGATGGCCAGTGGCGCCGCCATCGGCGCAGCCGGCACGGCTTCGGCAGCCACCCCGACCACCAACGTGCCCGCGAACTGGGGCGGGGACGACTGGCGCGACCGCGGCGGCTGGGGTAACGACCGTTTCGGCTACTACAACAACTTCGGCTTCGGCGGCTATGGCGGCTATGGCGGCTATGGCGGCTATGGCGGATACGGCGGATACGGCGGTGGCCCCGTCGTGATCGTGGTCCGCTGAGTCGGTAGCGGCTGCCCCGTCCGGGGCGAACTGACGAGGGCCGCCACCTGGAGCACTCCAGGTGGCGGCCCTCACCGCGTCTCACACGTCAGCGCAGCTCACACGTGGGTGCGGCCCGCTTCGGCGCCTGTCACACGTCGAAGTACAGCTCGAACTCGTGCGGGTGCGGACGCAGCTGCAGCGGGGCGATCTCGTTCGTGCGCTTGTAGTCGATCCACGTCTCGATCAGGTCGGGGGTGAAGACGTCGCCCTGGAGGAGGAACTCGTGGTCGGCCTCGAGGCGGTCGAGGACGGCGCCGAGGGAGGTCGGGACCTGCGAGACGCCCGCGTGCTCCTCGGGAGCCAGCTCGTACAGGTCCTTGTCGATCGGCTCGGCCGGCTCGATCTTGTTCTTGATGCCGTCCAGACCCGCGAGGAGCAGGGCCGAGAAGGCCAGGTACGGGTTGCCCGAGGAGTCCGGGGCGCGGAACTCGACGCGCTTGGCCTTCGGGTTGGAGCCCGTGATCGGGATACGCATCGCTGCCGAGCGGTTGCGCTGCGAGTACACCAGGTTGACCGGCGCCTCGAAGCCCGGCACCAGGCGGTGGTACGAGTTCACCGTCGGGTTGGTGAACGCGAGCAGCGACGGAGCGTGCTTGAGGATGCCGCCGATGTAGTAGCGGGCGGTGTCCGACAGGCCGGCGTAGCCCTGCTCGTCGTAGAACAGCGGGTCGCCGTTGCTCCACAGCGACTGGTGGACGTGCATGCCCGAGCCGTTGTCACCGAAGATCGGCTTCGGCATGAAGGTCGCGGTCTTGCCGTTGCGCCAGGCGACGTTCTTCACGATGTACTTGAAGAGCTGGAGGTCGTCGGCGGCGGCGAGCAGCGTGTTGAACTTGTAGTTGATCTCGGCCTGGCCGGCGGTGCCCACCTCGTGGTGCTGGCGCTCGACCTGGAGGCCGGCCCGGTCCAGCTCCAGGGAGATCTCGGCACGCAGGTCCGCGAAGTGGTCGACCGGCGGGGTCGGGAAGTACCCGCCCTTGTAGCGGACCTTGTAACCGCGGTTGTCCTCCAGCGCGCCGGTGTTCCAGGCGCCCGCCTCGGAGTCGATGTGGTAGAAGGACTCGTTCTCCGACGTCTTGAAACGGACGCTGTCGAAGACGTAGAACTCGGCCTCCGGGCCGAAGAAGGCGGTGTCGGCGATACCGGTGGAGGCGAGGTAGGCCTCGGCCTTCTTCGCCACGTTCCGCGGGTCACGGGAGTACTGCTCACCGGTGATCGGGTCGTGGATGAAGAAGTTGATGTTGACCGTCTTGTCCCGGCGGAACGGGTCCACGCGAGCGGTGGACAGATCGGCGCGCAGCGCCATGTCGGACTCGTGGATGGCCTGGAAACCGCGGATCGAGGATCCGTCGAAGGCCAGCTCCTCCTCCGCGTCGAACGCCGCAGCCGGAATCGTGAAGTGCTGCATGACGCCCGGCAGGTCGCAGAAGCGGACGTCGATGAACTTGACGTCCTCGTCGGCGATGAACTTCTTGGCCTCGTCGGCGTTCTGGAACATCCAGCTCCTCCTACTCCCGACCGTCCCGCCGGGGTGGTAGTTCGTTCGTGCGGCCAGTGCGGTGGCACATGCTGACCCGACCCTAGGGACGCGTCATTTCTCGGGCGTGACCCATTTGTTTCGCAGAAGTTAACCGGCTCTGTTCCACCGTAACCCGGACCCACCCCGGCGTACCTTGGTCAAATCCGGGCGCAGTACCTTTGTCGGGTGGACAAGAGGCAAGCAATCGGATCATGGCTCTCCGGCCCCCGCGCGGCCATGGAGGACGCCGGTGCGGACTTCGGCTACCGGGGCGAGCAGCTCGGCCTGCCGGAGCAGGGGCCGGGATCGATCGCCCGCCCGGGCCGGCGGCTCGGCGCGCTGGCCGTCGACTGGGGTCTGTGCCTCATGATCGCATACAGCTTGATCACGGACGGCTACGGCCAGGCGACCGGCAACTGGGCCCTGCTGATCTTCTTCGTCATGAGCGTCCTGACCGTCGGCACGATCGGCATCACCCCTGGCAAGCGCCTCTTCGGCGTGCGCGTGATCGCCCTCGACACGGGCACCGCCCACCCCGGCCGCGCGCTGCTGCGCACGGTCCTCCTCTGCCTTGCCGTCCCCGCCCTGATCTGGGACCGCGACGGCCGCGGCCTGCACGACCGGGTCGCACGCACGGTCGAGGTACGAATCTGACGTCTGGCGTCTGGCATCCGACACCCGTGCATCCGGCTGCCTGACGGGCGGCAGGCACCCGCTCCGGCCGTCCGGGAAGCGAGAGGTTCACCCGTCCGACAAGCAGAAGGCCACCCGCACCGGTCGGTGCGGGTGGCCTTCGTCGTGCGGGCGGGCCGGAAGGGATCAGTTGCCGTGCAGGACCGTCGCCAGGACCCGGCGCAGTTCGGCCTCCGGGTCCGCCGCGCCCGTGGACGCGCGCCAGGCCACGAATCCGTCGGGACGCACCAGCACCGCCCCGTCGGCCGACGTGCCGTGCGTCGCCGCCCAGTCGTCGTCCTCCGTCTCGAGCGCCAGCTCGGCGTCGGCTCCGGCACCGATCCGGTGGGCGTCCAGCCGTACGCCGTCCGCGTCGGCGATGCGCCGGGCGGCGGCGTGCCAGGCCTGGCCCGCGCCGGAACCGGCGTCGCACAACAGCACCAGTGACCGCTCGTACAGGTCGAGCGTGGAGACCCGCTCGCCCGCACGGCGCAGCCACATGTGCGGGGACCGGCTGCCCGGCTCCGCGGTCAGGCGCATCCCCTCGGGCACGACCGGCTCGGTCGGGTCGGCGCCCACGACGGCGCCCTCCGGGTAGCGGTAGGCGAGGACGATGTTGAGGATGCCGCCGCGCTTGCCGCCACCGACGCCGGGGGCCGGGGCGAAGCCGGGGTGGCTGTGCTCCACCGAGCGGGTCGAGGCGCGGGCGCTGGTGGCCATGGCGACCGGCCGGCGCTCGGCGTCGTAGGTCTCCAGCAGCCCGGGGCCGGCCCAGCCTTCGAGGACGGCCGACAGCTTCCAGGCCAGGTTGTGGGCGTCCTGGATACCGGTGTTGGAGCCGAACGCGCCGGTCGGGGACATCTCGTGGGCGGAGTCGCCGGCGAGGAAGACCCGGTCGTGGGCGTACCGGTCGGCGACCCGTTCGGCCGCACGCCAGGACGCCCTTCCGGTGATTTCCACGTCGAGGTCGGGCGCGCCGACCGCCTGCCTGATGTGCCGCTGGAGCCGCTCCTCGGTGAACTCCTCCAGCGTTTCGCCGTGTTCCGGGTGCCAGGGGGCGTGGAAGACCCAGTTCTCCTTGTTGTCGATGGGCAGCAGCGCGCCGTCCGCCTCGGGGTTCGTGAGGTAGCAGCAGATGAAGCGCCGGTCGCCGACGATGCCGGCGAGCAGCTTGGACCGGAAGGTGATGCTCACGTTGGCGAAGAGGTCGCCCGGGCCGCTCTGCCCGATGCCGAGCCGGTTTCTGACGGGGCTGCGCGGGCCGTCGGCCGCGACCAGGTAGTCCGCGCGGACGGTGTACAGCTCGTCGCTGTCGCGGTCACGGACGTACGCCGTCACCCCTTCGGCATCCTGCTCGAACGACTCCAGGTCGTGGAAGTACCTCAGGTCGCCGCCGAGCGCCTCGGCGTTCCTCCTGAGCACCGGCTCCAGGTCGTTCTGGCTGCACAGGCACCACCCCGAAGGGCTGAACTTCGCGAGGCCGCCGCCCGGGTCGATCTCCTTGAACAGCCATTCGCCGGCGTCCCCGACGAGCGTCGGGGTCTGCATGATGCCGTGGTTCTCCGCGAGGAGGGAGGCCGCCGTCCTGATGTCCGGCTCGACGCCGGCAACCCGGTAAAGCTCCATGGTCCGCACGTTGTTGCCGCGGCCGCGGGGGTGGATCGAGGTCCCGGCGTGCCGCTCGACGAGCATGTGACGCACGCCCAGACGGCCCAGGAAGAGGGAGAGGGACAGGCCCACCAGAGAGCCGCCCACGACGAGGACGGAAACCTGGTGATCGGCTTTCTGCTGCATCAAGGACTCCTGAGGCAGTGGTGGGGGTGGGGAAGTTGTTGGAGTTTTCATGCCCTCTCGAAGGGCCTCCGCGTGATCTATCACCCGCGTGGTTCACGCGAGTCGCGCACTCCGGGGGACCGGCAGAGGATCAAGAGGCGCTGACGTCGCGTCATCGGCGGCGGCGTTCGCCTCTGCCTCCAGAGAAGGAGATTCCGCAGCATGACCACTACGTCGGAAAAGGTTTCGCAGCAGCTGACGCGACAGGTGTCGAAACGGGTCTCCCAGTCCGTGTTCGACGGCTCCCCTCTCAGGGTCGTCCTGCTGGTCGACGTATACGACGGTGCCCAGCAGCAGTTCCTGGAGGCATACGAGCAACTGTGCAACCAGGTGGCCAAGGTGCCCGGCCACATCAGCGACCAACTGTGCCAGTCCATCGAGAATCCCTCCCAATGGCTCATCACCAGTGAGTGGGAGAGTGCCCCGCCGTTCCTCGCCTGGGTGAACAGCGAGGAGCACGTGCAGATGGTGCAGCCGATGCACAGCTGCATCCGCGACACCCGCTCGCTGCGCTTCCACGTCGTGCGCGAGATGGGCCGCGGACTGGCGAAGGTCGACCCGGCAGAGCGCCATCTGCAGATGTCCCCCCGGATCGGCGACGGCGTGATCCGCCACGCCCTGACCTTCACGGTCAAGCCGGGCAGCGAGCCGGAGGTCGCGAAGATCCTCGCGAACTACGACTCCCCCGAGACGCATGTGGACGAGACCACGCGTCTGGTCCGCACCTCTCTGTTCATGATCGGCAACCGGGTCGTACGGGCCATCGAGGTCCGCGGCGACCTGCTCCAGGCACTGCGCCACGTCGCCCGGCAGCCCGAGGTCAGGGCGGTCGAGGAGGCCATCAACCCGTACCTGGAGCAGGAGCGGGACCTCAGCTGCGACGAGTCCGCGCGCGTGTTCTTCACCCGGGCGGCCCTGCCCGCCGTGCACCACGTCAGCACGGACGAACTGCACGAGGGCGAGCGGCACGCCCTCTACTACCCCGCCCGGCCGGGCTGCGGGATGCAGCTGGCCGAGGCGCTCGCCCGGCTGGACGAGGACGCGGCGGAGGACCCGGGCACCCCGGTCCTGCGCAGCACGGTCTTCCAGCGCGACGACGCCGTCGTCCGCCTGGTCGACGTACGACCCGGCGCGGGCGTCGAAGCGGCCGTGCCGAGGCCCGGGGCGCTGGCCCCGCTGAAGTCCCTGCTGGACGGCGACACCGCCGGCATGGAGCTCATCACCGACCGCCGCTCGCCGGACGCCTGACCCCATCAGGCGCAGCACACCCACGGAGGAACGTCGTGATCAAACCCCTTCCGAAGATCGTGGACCTCAGCGAGGTCGAGCCCAACACCCGGCGCGGCGGCGATCTGCGCGCCATGCTGACCCCCACAACGGTCGGCTCCACCAGCGGTTTCATGGGCGTGGCCATCGTGCACCCCGGCGACCGCATCGGTGAGCACTACCACCCGTACTCCGAGGAGTTCGTGTACGTCGTCTGCGGTCAGCTGGAAGTGGACCTGGACGGCGAACCGCACCCGCTCCGGCCGGAGCAGGGTCTGATGATCCCCGCCCACATGCGTCACCGCTTCCGGAACGTGGGCAACGTGGAGGCGCGCATCGTCTTCCACCTGGGTCCGCTGGCCCCGCGCCCGAGCCTGGGGCACGTCGACACGGAGGAGACGGACGTCATCGGGGCCGCCGCGGTGGTCACGGAGCCCGCTTCCGCGGGTGCCGCCCACGACCGAGGTGAGGTTCGGTCATGAGCCGGCGTGTGGCGGTGACCGGCATAGGCATCGTCGCCCCGGGCGGCATCGGTGTACCGGCCTTCTGGGACCTGCTGGCCAACGGCCGGACCGCGACCCGGGGCATCACCTTCTTCGACCCCTCGGAACTGCGGTCGCAGATAGCCGCCGAGTGCGACTTCGACCCGGCCGCGCACGGCCTGGACGAGGAACAGGTCGCGCGCGCGGACCGGTACATACAGTTCGCTCTGGTCGCCGGTGCGGAGGCGGTGCGGGACTCCGGTCTCGACCTGAACCGCGAGAACCCGTGGCGGATCGGGGTGTCCGTGGGCACCGCGGTCGGCGGCACCACCCGGCTGGAGCACGACTACGTCCTGGTCAGTCACCACGGCGAGCGCTGGGACGTCGACCACAGGGAGGCGGAGGCGCATCTGCACCGGGCGTTCTCGCCCAGTACGGTCGCCTCCGCGGTGGCGGAACGTTTCGGCGCCCAAGGTCCGGTGCAGACCGTCTCCACCGGCTGCACCTCGGGCCTGGACGCCGTCGGGTACGCCTTCCACACGGTCGAGGAGGGCCGGGCCGACATCTGCATAGCGGGTGCCTCGGACTCCCCGATCTCCCCTATCACCATGGCCTGCTTCGACGCGATCAAGGCCACGTCACCCAACAACGACGACCCGGCCCACGCCTCCCGGCCCTTCGACAACAACCGTGACGGCTTCGTCATGGGCGAGGGCGGCGCCGTGCTCGTCCTGGAGGAACTGGAACACGCACGGGCCCGCGGTGCCCACGTGTACTGCGAACTGGGCGGCTACGCCACCTTCGGCAACGCCTACCACATGACCGGCCTGACCAGCGAGGGTCTGGAGATGGCCCGGGCGATAGATCTGGCACTCGACCACGCCCGGCTGGACCCGACCGCGATCGACTACGTCAACGCACACGGATCCGGCACCCGGCAGAACGACCGCCACGAGACGGCGGCCGTGAAGCGGGCGCTCGGCCAGCACGCCTACGACACCCCCATGAGCTCCATCAAGTCGATGGTGGGGCACTCACTCGGGGCGATCGGGGCGATCGAGGTGGTCGCCTGTGTGCTGGCCCTCGCCAAGCAGGTCGTACCGCCGACCGCCAACTACGAGACCCCCGACCCCGAGTGCGACCTGGACTACGTCCCGCGTGTCGCCCGCGAACGGAAGCTCTCCAGCGTCCTGTCCGTGGGCAGCGGGTTCGGGGGCTTCCAGTCGGCGGTGGTCCTGACCCGAACGAGGGAGTGAGGACACGATGAGCGAACCGCACGATCGGCGCGCGGCCGTCACCGGCATCGGGGTGGTCGCGCCCAACGGCACCACCATTGACACCTTCTGGAAGGCCACCAAGGAAGGCCTCAACGTCCTCGACCGGGTCACCCGTGAGGGCTGTGAGCACCTTCCGCTGAAGGTGGCCGGCGAGGTCCGCGGCTTCGACCCGGCGGCGACGATCGAGGAGCGGTTCCTCGTCCAGACCGACCGGTTCACGCACTTCGCCATGGCTGCCGCGGACTTCGCGCTGGAGGACGCACGGCTCGGGCAGGCCGACACCTCTGAGGAGCCGTACTCCATCGGTGTGGTCACGGCCGCCGGGTCCGGCGGCGGTGAGTTCGGCCAGCGCGAGCTGCAGCAGCTGTGGGGCAAGGGCAGCCGGTTCGTCGGCCCCTACCAGTCCATCGCCTGGTTCTACGCCGCGAGCACCGGCCAGATCTCCATCCGCCGCAAGCTCAAGGGCCCCTGCTCGGTCGTCGCCTCCGACGAGGCCGGCGGTCTGGACGCCCTGGCGCACGCGGCGCGTGCGGTGCGACGCGGCACCGACGTGATCGTGGCCGGTTCCACCGAGGCGCCGCTGGCGCCGTACTCGGTGGTCTGCCAGGTCGGCTACCAGGAGCTGAGCACCGTCGCCGACCCGACCCGCGCGTACCGCCCGTTCACGGAGGCCGCCTGCGGGTTCGTGCCGGCCGAGGGCGGCGCGATGCTCGTGGTGGAGGCGGAGAGCTCGGCCCGCGAACGCGGTGCCGAGGTCCGGGCCTTCGTCGCCGGGCACTCGGCGACCTTCACCGGCGCCTCCCGCTGGGCCGAGTCCAGGGACGGGCTCGCCCAGGCGATCCGGGGTGCCCTGGACGAGGCCGGCTGTGCCCCGGAGGAGGTCGACGTGGTCTTCGCCGACGCCCTCGGGGTGCCGGAGGCCGACCGTGCGGAGGCACTGGCCATCGCGGACGCACTCGGTGCGCACGGGCGGCGCGTGCCCGTCACGGCGCCCAAGACCGGGATCGGCCGCGGGTACTGCGCGGCGCCGGTGCTGGACACCGCGGCGGCGGTGCTGGCCCTGGAGCACGGCGTGATCCCGCCCACCCCCGGCGTCTTCGACATCTGCCACGACCTCGACCTCGTGACCGGCCGCGCCCGCGCTGCCGAGCTGCGTACGGCGCTGGTCCTCAGCAGGGGCCTCATGGGGTCGAACTCGGCGCTCGTGCTGCGACGCGGCGGCGCCGGGTGAGCCGAACACACCAGCTGCCCTGCAGCAAAGGAGAAGGGATCGCTATGAGTCACCGCATCACACTGGAAGAGCTGTCCGAGCTCATGAAGAAGGCCGCCGGAGTCTCGGTCTCTCCCGAGGAGCTCCAGCAGCGGTACGACGCGGGCTTCGACGCCCTCGGCATCGACTCGCTCGGACTGCTCGGCATCGTCGGCGAGCTGGAGAACCGGCACGGGGCGCCGATGCCCAACGACGCGGAGCGTTCCAAGACGCCCCGCCAGTTCCTCGACCTCGTCAACAGCGCACTTCCCGCGGGAGCCTGACATGGCCGGACACACCCAGAACGAGATCACCATCGCCGCGCCCGTCGACCTGGTCTGGGACATGACCAACGACGTCGCCAACTGGCCGCAGCTGTTCAGCGAGTACGCCAGTGCCGAGATCCTCACCAAGGAGGGGAACACCACCACCTTCCGGCTCACCATGCACCCGGACGAGAACGGCAAGGTGTGGAGCTGGGTCTCGGAGCGGGACGCCGACCGCGAGCACCTCAGCGTCGAGGCCCGTCGCGTGGAGACCGGCCCGTTCGCCTACATGAACATCCGGTGGGAGTACGAGGAGGTCCCGGACGGCACCCGGATGGTCTGGACGCAGGACTTCTCGATGAAGCCGGACGCGCCGGTCGACGACGCGTGGATGACCGACAACATCAACAAGAACTCCAAGATCCAGATGGCTCTGATCCGGGACAAGATCCAGCAGGCGGCCGCCGGTCACCGGTCCGCCCCGGCCCTGGCCGACTGAGCCGGAGGACAGGAGAAGACCCGTGCATCAGGCACTGATCGTCGCCAAGATGGCTCCCGGTTCCGCGCCCGACATCGCCAAGGTGTTCGCGGAGTCCGACCGTGGAGAGCTGCCGCACCTCATCGGTGTCGTCCGGCGCAGTCTCTTCCAGTTCGGCGACGTGTACATGCACCTCGTCGAGTCCGAGCGCGAGCCGGGACCGGCCATCGCCAAGGTCACCTCGCACCCCGAGTTCGTCGGGATCAGTGAGCGCCTCTCCGCGTACGTCAGCGCGTACGACCCGGAGACCTGGCGGTCCCCGAAGGACGCGATGGCCCAGCGCTTCTACCTGTGGGAGCGCGACGCCCGCGCCTGAACACCCCCGTCAGGCCACCGGTGCCGGGCCCGCGTCCTACGCGGGCCCGGCACCGGTGTTCCCCGGAAGCGGTCCGCTCACCCGGCGACCGTGCAGTCGAAGGCGTGCAGGTAGGGGTTGACCGGCCGGACGTCGCCGACGGTCAGGCCCGCCTCCGTCAGCCGCGCCGTCATGCTGGCGGTGGTGTGCTTGGCGCCGCCGACGTTCAGGAGCAGCAGCAGGTCCATGGCGGTGCTGAAGCGCATCGACGGGCTGTCGTCGACGAGGTTCTCGATGACCACGACCCGGGTGCCGGGGCCGCCGGCCTCGATGACGTTGCGCAGCAGCCTGGCCGTGGACCCGTCGTCCCACTCCAGGATGTTCTTGATGACGTAGACGTCGGCCTCGACCGGGACGGACTCGCGGACGTCGCCGGGCACGATGCGCGTCCGGTCGGCGAGGTCGCCGCCCTGGCGCAGCCGTGGCACGGCGTTCTCCACCACGCGCGGCAGATCGAGCAGGTAGCCCCGCATCGACGGGTACTTGTCCAGCAGGCTGGCCACCACGTGCCCCTGGCCGCCGCCGAGGTCCGCCACGGACGAGGCGCCGGACAGGTCCAGCAGTGCGGCGACGTCGCGCGCCGACTGCTCGCTGGAGGTCGTCATCGCGCGGTTGAAGACGTCGGCGGACTCCGGGGCGTCCTCGTTCAGGTAGACGAAGAACTCCTTGCCGTACAGGTCCTCGACGACGTTGCGGCCGGTGCGTACGGCCTCGTCGAGCTTGGGCCAGGCGTCCCAGGTCCACGGCTCGGTGCACCACAGCGAGATGTACCGCAGGCTGTTCGGGTCGTCCTCGCGCAGCAGCCGGGACATCTCGGTGTGGCCGAACGTTCCGTCGGGCCCCTCGGCGAAGACGCCGTAGCAGGACAGGGCGCGCAGCAGCCGGCGCAGCGGCTTCGGGTCGGTCTTCACCGCGGCCGCGAGGTCCTCCACGGTCATGGGGGAGTCCGCGAGGGCGTCGGCGATGCCCAGCCGGGCGGCCGCGCGGACGGCGGCGGCACACGCCGCCCCGAACACGAGCTCTCTCAGCCGCATGGACGGCGGCGGTGGCGGAGGAGCCGAGAGCTCGGGGGATGGAGCGGTCATGTGCCGCCTTCCTTCCTTGCGTGGGTGGGGCAGGTCGGTCCGGTCAGCACAGCCCCGTGGGCTTGGAGGCCCCGCAGGTGTTGGCCTCGAAGGCGTTGGCGCTCGCGGTGGCCTCCTGGTTGACCAGGTCGGCCGGCGAGTTGCCCTCCAGGCGGTTGCCGGTGATCCGGTTCCGCTCGCTGGTGACGCCCACCATGCTCTTGAACAGCACGATGCCGCCCGACAGCGGCGAAGTGCCCGCGTGACCGATGACCGTGTTCCGCGTGACCAGGCTGTTCTCGGCGCCGGTCAGGACGATGCCGGAGCCCTGCAGGAAGGGCAGCCGGGCGGTCTTCGCGCAGTACTTGTTGTTCCGCTCGACGCGGTTGTCGCTGACGGTCAGGGCACCCGCCTTCGGCTTGTTCTCGTCGCCGACGAGGAACATGCCGGTGCAGTTGCCGGTGACGTAGTTGTGCGCCACTTCCAGGTTCCGCATCCGGCGGACGGTGAGGCCGATGCGGTTGTCCGCCAGGTGGTTCCGCTCGATCACCGTGCCCTTGCTGTCCATGGCGCCGACTTCGGCCTTGACGTTGTTGGCGAGGAAGAGACCGGCGTCACCGTTGCCCCGGGCGGTGTTCTGGCGGAACACGCCCCGTGTGGAGTGCTCCTGGGAGATGCCCCACTGCCCGTTGTCCTCGGCGGTCACCCGCTGCACGGTCAGACGGTCGGTCCCCAGGGCGTACAGGCCGACCTTGGGGAACTCGGTCACCTTCAGGTCGGCGATCGTGACGTCCGGGACGGCCTTGTGCTTTGCCCCGATCACGCAGATGCCGTTCCCGGCCGCCTTGCAGCCGATGGGCGGCGTCTTGGTGCCCGGCGCCTTCGGGGCCGGCTTGATCACCGTGCGCTGGCCCATGCCCCGCAGGGTCAGTCCTGGCGTCCGCACCGTGATGCTCTCGTGGTAGGTGCCGGGGAGCACGAGCACCGTGTCGCCGGCCTGTGCGGCGTCGACCACCTTCTGGATCGACTCGCCCGGCGTCACCACGTGGATGCGGTGGGTGGCGGAGGCCGGGGCGGTACCGATGAGCGCGCCGAAGAGCGTGGTCGCGCATGCGAGATACGTGATATGGCGTTTTGTCACATTCGGAAGGCTAAGAGCGAATCACCCCATTACCGGCCGGATGCTCCGTTCGGTGGCGTGTCATCCGGGCGGATGGTACGGCTGAGCCGGCGGCACCCCAGGTGCCGCCGGCTCGGTGATCCGTCTGTCGCGCCGCCGCGACTCAGCGGGCCCTCGGCCCGCCCTTCGGCATCCGCATGCCCTTGGGCATCGGACCCTTCGGCAGCGGCATGTTGCTCATCAGGTCGCCCATCGCGCGCAGCCGGTCCGTGGTGGCGGTCACCTGCGGGCCGGTGAGCACGCGCGGCAGCTTCAGCATGGTCGTGCGCAGCTTCTTCAACTCGACCGTGCCCTCGCCGGTGCCGACGATCAGGTCGTGCACCGGCACGTCCGCGACGACCCGGTTCATCTTCCTCTTCTCGGCGGCCAGCAGGGACTTCACCCGGTTGGGATTGCCCTCGGCGACCAGCACGATGCCGGCCTTGCCGACCGCCCGGTGCACCACGTCCTGGCTGCGGTTCATCGCCACCGCGGGGGTTGTCGACCAGCCCCGGCCGATGTTGTCGAGCACCGCCGCGGCTGCGCCCGGCTGGCCCTCCATCTGCCCGAAGGCCGCCCGCTCGGCCCGGCGCCCGAAGACGATCGCCGTCGCGAGGAAGGCGAGCAGCAGGCCCAGGATGCCGAGATAGATGGGGTGACCGATCAAGAAACCGATCGCGAGGAAGACACCGAGGGTGACGATTCCGACTGCCGCGAGTACAAGACCGATCTTCTTGTCGGCCTTGCGGGTCATCTTGTAGGTCAGAGCGATCTGCTTCAGTCGCCCGGGGTTCGCAGCGTCCGCTGCGGTTTCCTTCCTCGCCATGCCACGAAGTCTACGTGTCCCGCGAAGCGCCTTCGACGGCAGTGTGCAACTGAGGAGCGACGGGGGCGAAGGCCTGCTCCACGATCTGCTGCGCCTCGATCCGGTCCTTGGCCCTGCGGCGGTCCTCCAGCACGGAGGTCCAGGCGTTGCGGCGCGCGGTGCGCTGACCGCTGCTCATCAGCAGCGACTCCACTGCGCGCAGGGCGGTGGAGAAGGACGGAATCGCGGTGGCGCGAACGGGCGCGGCCTGCATGGTGGAGGTCCCCCCTCGAAAAGGCTGCGGATGCGGGTGTACGTGGTGTGAGTCCAGCGTCACTGATTGGTGTTACCAGGGCGTGACCGACCGGTCAAACACCGATGAAGCCTTGACGCGAAGCCCCCGCACACGAACGCGGCCCTGACGCACGTCCCCATCTGCGAGGACGGTCAGGACCGCGTCGTATCGGTCACTACTGACGGGTAGCGCTTGTGCGGGAATTCACACGCCTGCCACGCGCCGTGCGGGGCAGGCGTGTGACGCCGTGTCAGACGGCCTGGGCCGCGATGTACGTGCCGCGCTTCTCGACGGCCATCTGGTACAGCCGCCCGGCGCGGTACGAGGAGCGCACCAGCGGGCCGGACATCACACCGGAGAAGCCGATCTGCTCGGCCTCCTCCTTGAGCTCCACGAACTCCTGCGGCTTCACCCAGCGCTCCACCGGGTGGTGGCGCACCGACGGGCGCAGGTACTGCGTGATGGTGACCAGCTCGCACCCGGCGTCGTGCAGCTGCCTGAGCGCGTCGCCGACCTCCTCGCGGGTCTCACCCATGCCGAGGATCAGGTTGGACTTGGTGACCAGGCCGTGGTCGCGGGCCGCGGTGATGACCTTCAGCGAGCGGTCGTAGCGGAAGCCGGGGCGGATCCGCTTGAAGATCCGGGGAACCGTCTCGACGTTGTGCGCGAAGACCTCGGGGCGGGAGGAGAAGACCTCGGCCAGCTGCTCCGGGACCGCGTTGAAATCGGGGGCCAGCAGCTCGACCTTGGTGCGGCCCTCGGCGCGGTCCGCGGTCTGCTGGTGGATCTGGCGCACGGTCTCGGCGTACAGCCAGGCGCCGCCGTCCTCCAGGTCGTCGCGGGCGACGCCGGTGATGGTGGCGTAGTTGAGGTCCATGGTGACCACGGACTCGCCGACGCGGCGGGGCTCGTCGCGGTCGAGCGCCTCGGGCTTGCCGGTGTCGATCTGGCAGAAGTCGCAGCGCCGGGTGCACTGGTCGCCGCCGATGAGGAAGGTCGCCTCGCGGTCCTCCCAGCACTCGTAGATGTTGGGACAGCCGGCTTCCTGGCAGACCGTGTGCAGGCCCTCGCTCTTCACGAGGTTCTGCATCTTCGTGTACTCGGGGCCCATTTTCGCCCGGGTCTTGATCCACTCGGGCTTGCGCTCGATGGGGGTCTGGCTGTTGCGGACCTCCAGGCGCAGCATCTTGCGTCCGTCGGGTGCGACTGCGGACACGACCGGCTCCCTAGCGATTGATTCTTCGGCGACTTCAAGGGTACGCCCGTTGATTTGAATGCCCGGCGTGGGTGCTGGCCTCGCTGGGGCTGCCGTTCCCGGACCCTGCTGCCGGCCCGCGTCCTCGTCTCAGACGCCGGACGGGCCGACTGCTGCCGGCGTCCTCTCGATCTCGCGCGGCCTCAGGTCCGCGTTCTCCAGTACGTCCGTCAGATGGCGTTCGACGACCGGGGTCACGTCCTCGATCGTGAGGTCGCGGCCGAGCTCGTTGGCGAGGGAGGTCACGCCGGCGTCGCGGATGCCGCACGGGATGATGCGGTCGAACCAGGCGTTGTCCGGATTCACGTTGAGCGCGAAGCCGTGCATGGTGACGCCCTTGGCGACGCGGATGCCGATCGCGGCGATCTTGCGGTCCTCGCGGCGCTGGCCGGCGTTGGAGGGAGCGTACTCGGGGCCGTTCAGGCGCGGGTCGAACTCGTCGTCCTGGAGGCGGGGGTCGAAGTCGAGGGAGAGGCCGCCGAGGGACGGACGCTGCTCGACCGGGTCGCCGAGGACCCAGACGCCGCTGCGGCCCTCGACGCGGGTGGTCTCCAGGCCGAACGCCGCGCAGGTGCGGATCAGTGCCTCTTCCAGCCGCCGTACGTGCGCCACGACGTCCACCGGGCGCGGCAGCTTCTGGATCGGGTAGCCCACCAGCTGGCCCGGGCCGTGCCAGGTGATCTTGCCGCCGCGGTCCACGTCGATGACGGGGGTGCCGTCGAGGGGGCGCTCGTTGTCGGCCGTGCGCCGGCCCGCGGTGTACACCGGCGGGTGCTCCAGCAGCAGCACGGTGTCGGGGATCTCGTCGGCGAACCGCGCCGCGTGCACGCGACGCTGCTCGTCCCACGCCTCCTGGTACTCGACGGCGTCCGCACCGAATCCCATACGGACGAACCGCAACTCACTCACGGCAAGCGCCTCCCTAGAAGGTCGTAAGGCACGAAAAGCGCCTACGTCACTGTACGACTGCCGGGGGTGCGTCAGCGCTGGTGGCAATCCTCACACGATCGGATGAATGAACGTCGAAGTGTGCGATCAGCTGCTCACTCTCCGCTACATTCGCGCCGTTCACGAGGCCATAAGGGCTGCTCACAGGCAATCCGGGCAGCACGGCGGCGAAGGCCGCCGAAAGCCCGAAGGCAGGAGACCGCACCGCAGATGACGGAACGACCCGCGCAGCGCACTCCCAACCGCCAGCTCGCCGCGCTCATCGCAGAAGCGGGGTTCTCCAACGCAGGTCTCGCCCGTCGCGTGGACCAGCTCGGCCTCGAACACGGACTCGACCTCAGATACGACAAGACGTCCGTCACCCGCTGGCTGCGAGGGCAGCAGCCCCGAGGCACGACCCCGGCGCTCATCGCCGAGGTGTTCACCCGCCGGCTCGGCCGCCGGCTCACCGCCCAGGACCTGGGCCTGGACGCCTGCGCCCCGGTCTACGCGGGTCTGGAGTTCGCGGCCGGTCCGGAGGAGGCCGTCGACATCGTCAGCGGCCTGTGGCGCAAGGACTCCGGCAGCCATGCCGAGCTGCGCAAGATCGCCTTCACGCCGGCCGGGCTGGTCGTCCCCAGCCGGGACTGGCTGATCGGCCGGGCCGACGAGCGGGTCGCCCGGGGCGACGCCCCGGCCCGGGTGCCCCTCCAGGGCCGCCCCACGGTGCCCCAGCAGCGCGGCCGGGCCGAGCGCGGGCCCGGTCACCGGGTCACCGGCGGCGACATCGCCGCGCTCCGCTCGGTCGCCGAACTGTTCCGCACCCTCGACAACGCCTACGGCGGCGGCCACGCCCGGCAGGCGCTGGTGCGCTACCTGGAGCACGAACTCGAACCGATGCTGCGGGGCACCTACGGCGAGCAGACCGGCCGCCGGCTGTTCGCCGCCGCGGCCGACCTCACCCGGCTCGCCGGCTGGACGTCGTACGACATCGCCGCGCACGGGCTCGCGCAGCGGTACTTCGTGCAGGCGCTGCGGCTGTCGCAGGCCGCCGGGGACCGGGCGTACGGGGCGTACGTGCTGGTCACCATGAGCCGGCAGGCCGTCTATCTCAGCCATGGTCGGGAGGCCGTGCAGCTGGCGAGGGTGGCCCAGCAGGGAGTGGGCGGTTCCGCGCCGCCCGTCGTCCAGGCGCTGCTGCACGCCGCCGAGGCGCGGGGGCACGGGGTGCTGGGGGAGGTGCGGGCGTGCACCGCGTCGCTCGTCCGCGCCGAGCGCGCGCTGGAGACGGCCCGGCCCGGGGACGATCTGCCGTACTGGGCGCGCTTCTTCGACGAGGGGCAGCTCGCCGACGAGTTCGGGCACTGCCACCGGGACCTCCAGCAGTTCCGCGCCGCCGCGCAGCACGCCGAGCGGTCGCTGCAGCTGCGGCCCGCCGGGCTGGCCCGCAGCCGGCTGTTCTGCCGTGTCGTCCTCGCCACCGCCCGCCTCGGCCTCGGCGAACTCGACCAGGCCTGCCAACTGGCCGCGGAGGCGGCCGGCCAGGCGGCGGAGATGCGCTCGGTGCGGGCGGTGGAGTACGTCAAGGACTTCGAACGCCGCCTGGAGCCGTACAAGGACGCGGCCCCGGCCCGAAGCTACCGCGACAAGGTGGCGGCACTGAACTGAACGACGCCGACGCGACGGCGCTTCGCTCCCGCCGCACCTCTCCCGGCCCTCGGTGCGGTGCCCCGCGCGCCGCGGCCCCGGGGACGGCGCCTCCACGCGCCGCCCCCGGGGGCCCCGACGGCGCCGCCCCCCGGGCCGCAGGCCCCCTTGTGGCGGTGCCCAGGTGTCCGTGGATCCCTCGCGGGCGGACCGGCCGGGGTGTTCAGGCCGCGTGGGCCGTGGGGTTGGGGTCTGCTGTGTGCAGGGAGCCCGCCGCACCGAGGTCCGTGAGGATCGCCGTGGACGCGCGGCGGCCCGAGTGCAGGGCGCCCTGGACCGTGCTGGTGTCCCGGTGGTCGCCGCACACGTACAGGCCCGCCAGCAACCGCACCGGCCGTCGCAGATCGTGCGGCGGCCGCATCGCCGGGACGGCCTCGGCGGTGCGCTGCACGGCCAGCGTCTCCCAGCGCGCCGTCGACGTGCCGTACAGCCGGGCCAGGTGCATCCGCACCGCCGTGTCGACATCGCCCGGCGCCGTCCCCAGGACCGTCGACGACACCAGCGCCCGCCCCGCCGGCGCCCGCGCCGGATCGACCGCGCTGACCACCGCCGTGTGCGCCACCGGCCCACCCCGGTCGGCGTCCAGCAGCAGCGACGCGCCGGTCTCCGGCGGCTCGTCGGTCGTGTGGTGCACCACCGTCACCGGATGGAAGTCCGGCACCCGCAGCCCGGGCAGAAACTCGGCCGCCGTCCGCGCGTCCGTCGCCACCAGCACGGCCCGGCACCGGAACTCCCCATGCTCGGCCGTGCTCACCGACGTCGTGGACACCCCGGTGACCCGCACCCCGGTCCGCACCGACCCCGGTGGCAGCCCGCCCGCGAGCAGCTCCGGCAGCACCTCCGCGCCCCCCTCCGGCAGACACATCCGCCCCGCCGCGAACGCCCGGAGCGCGAGGTCGGCGCACCGGCTGGACGTGGTCAGCTCCGGGTCGCACAGCAGCGCGGCGAGCAGCGGGCGCAGGAAGCCGTCGATGGTCCGGGCGGGCAGCCCGCGCGTCGCGAGGGCCTGTCCGGCGGGCGACTCCGGGCGGGACAGCAGCCGTTCGACCGGCATCGCGCCGATCCGGGCGAGCGCGGCCCCGAGCCGCGCCTGGTCCACCGCACCGCCCAGCGGCGCACCCGCCCGGGGAGCACCCGCCGGCCCGCGTGCCCCGGAGGCCGGCCGCGGCGTCACCCTGGGGGCGCTCGCAAGGGCGCGCACCGCATGGAGTGCGCCCCTTGCGCTCCCACCGCCCGCCGGGGCGCCCGCACGCTGCCGGCGCCCGTCGCTGTGCAGCAGGACGCCGGGGGCGAACGCGCGCAGCGCGAGCGCGTCGAGCCCCGGTGTCAGGCGCAGTTCGGGATACGACGTGAACAGGAGCTGCCCGATGCGGTCGAGCCGGAAGCCGTCGACCTTCTCCGTCGCCATCCGCCCGCCCACACAAGGGGCGGCCTCCAGCACGGTGGTCGCGATTCCTGCACCGGTCAGCCGATGCGCCGCGGCGAGACCGGCGACCCCGGCTCCCACGACGACGACGTCCGCCTGATACGCGGGCTCAAGCACGTGCCCCTCCTCGACGTTACGCGGCCGGTGGAGAGGTCATGCCCTCAACCGGCCTCGGAGATACCCGAGTTCGGGTCGAGGTTAGGCCTGCCTCCGGTCAAGGACAGTCGCGCATGAACAGGGCACGGTCGCACAGCGGTCGCATACGGTCAGACCCGTCGGCACACCTCACCCGGCCGCCCGGATCGCCCCCTCGATCCCCGGGAACACGAAGCCGAACCCCGACTCCAGCAGCCGCTTCGGCACCGCTCGCTGACTGCCCAGCACATCCCCGGCCATCTCGCCCAGCGCGGCCCGCAGCACCGGCGCCGGCACCGCGAACAGCGTGGGCCGGCGCAGCACCCGCCCCATCGCCGCGGTGATCTCACGGTTCGTCAGCGGCTCCGGGGCCGTCAGGTTGAACGGCCCCCACAGGTCCTCCCGGTCCAGGAGGTGCCGGATCGCGGCGACCTCGTCGTGCAGCGAGATGAACGACCAGTACTGCCGCCCGTCCCCGAGCCGGCCGCCGAGCCCGGCCAGGAACAGCGGGAACAGCCGCCCCCAGGCGCCGCCCTCGCGGGACACCACCAGCCCGGTCCGGGTGAACACCGTCCGCACCCCCGCGTCGCGCGCGGGCGCCGCGGCCGACTCCCACTCCACGCACAGCTCCGGCAGGAACCCCCTCCCCGAGGGCGCGTCCTCGTCGACGGTCCGCTCCCCGGTGTCCCCGTAGTAGCCGATCGCGCTGCCGCTGACGAGGACCCGCGGCCGCCGCTCCACCGGCAGCCCGGCGACGGCCCTGGCCAGCGTCGCGGTACCGAGCACCCGGCTGTCACGGATCCGCGCCTTGTACGCGTCGGTCCAGCGGCGGTCGCCCACGCCGGCGCCCGCGAGGTTCACCACCGCGTCGCACCCCGCCAGCCCGGCCGCGTCGACATGCTCGCCCTCGGGGTCCCAGCGGATCTCGTCCGCCGCCCGGGGCTCCCGGCGCACCAGACGCACCACTTCGTGCCCCTCGGCGGTCAGGGACCGCACGAGGGCGCTTCCGATGAGGCCGGAGGCGCCGGCCACCGCGATTCGCTCCATGCGCCCATCCTGCCCGGTCGACCGGGCGGAACGGCCTCACCGACGCTGGTACGGCCGCCGTACAGTGACGTCATGCCGGTTCCGTACATACGTCACGCCAGGTACACCGACGAGGAGACGCTGGGGTGGCTGGACCGCCGCTGCTGGTCCGCGCTGCACTCCGTACAGCCCCGCCCCAGGCCGCCGTACGAACCCTTCTTCGGTGACCGCTTCGGGCCGCGCGACCATCTCGTGGCCGAACTCGCCGGAGTGGTCGTCGGCTACATCCGGCTGGGCCTGCCGACGCCGCTGGAGAGCAACTCCCACGTCCGGCAGATACAGGGCCTGGTCGTCGCCGACGAGGCGCGGGGCGGCGGGGTCGGCCGGGCGCTGCTGCGGGCCGTGCAGGACGAGGCACGGCGGCAGGGGGCGCGCCGGCTCACCCTGCGGGTCCTCGGGCACAACACCCCGGCCCGGGGGCTCTACGAGGCGGAGGGCTTCGTGGTGGAGGGCGTGCTGCCGGAGGAGTTCTTCCTCGACGGGAAGTACGTCGACGACGTGCTGATGGGCCGCGCCCTCTGAGGCGCCCCGCCGGGCGCCGCCGTCACGACGTCACCAGCTCGCCGGTGTCCACCGGCACCGTCGCCTCCGCCGCCCGTGCCGCGTCGCCGGCGACCTCCGCGGCCGTCAGGACGTACCCCGTCTCCGCGTCGGACGTGGAGCGGGCGAAGACCACGCCGAACACCTTGCCGTCGGTGGTCAGCAGCGGGCCGCCGGAGTTGCCGGGGCGGACGGTGGAGCGGATGGAGTAGATCTCGCGGGTGACGTTCTCGTTGTTGTAGATGTTCTGCCCCGTCGCCCGTACCCGGTTCGCGACCGTCGCGGCCTGCAGGTCCAGCCCGCCGTCCTGCGGATAGCCGGCGACCACCGCCGCGTCCCCGCGGTCGGCGTCGTCGTCGAACTCCAGGGCGGGAGCGGGCAGATCCGGCACATGGAGCACCGCCACGTCCTTGTCCGGATCGAACAGCACCACCCGGGCCTGGTACGACGGCCCGACCCCGCCGATCCGGACGGTCGGTGCGTCGATGCCCGCCACCACGTGCGCGTTGGTCATCACATGCTCGGCCGCGTACACGAACCCGCTGCCCTCACGCCCCTGTCCGTCCGCCACACCCTCGACCTTGACCGTGCTCCGCCTGGCGGCGTCGGTGGCGCTCTGCGTGACGTTGTCCCCGGAGGGTCTGGCCACCTCGGCGGTCGACTCGTTCTCGAAGGGGTTGAACACCTGCGGAAAACCCGCCTCGGTGAGCGCGGACGTGGCCCGCGAGAACCAGGCCGGAGTGGCGTCCGGCATCGCGGTCTGCACTGCGCCCAGCAGCCGTGAGTCCCGGATCGCGCCCGTCAGCAGCGGCGAGGAGGACGCGGCCAGCACGCTCGCCGCCACCCATGCCACGATCAGCACCGCCACCGAGTTGGCCGCCGCCCCGCCCACCCCGTCGGCCACCCGCAGCGGCCCCCGCTCCAGCTCCCGGCGCAGCCGCAGCGCCGGCCGCCCCGCCAGCTCGTGCCCCACCACCGCCGGCACCAGCACCGTGAGCACCGCGGTCACCGTCGCCGCCGTCGTCCCCGGCGAGACCAGATCCATCACCCACGGCAGGATCCACACGCCGATCACCGCGCCGCCGACGAACCCGGCGAGCGAGACACAGCCGGCCACCAGCCCGCGCCGGTAGCCGGAGCCGGCGTAGGCCAGGACCACCAGCGCCAGCACGATGTCGAGCAGGTCCACGGAGCAGCCTTTCCCCAGTCCCCGTCAATGCGCGCGGCTACGCGCCCCGGCACGCCCTAGTACGCGCCGGACGGGTCCGGTGATCAGCCACGACCGTGGTGCCGGCCGCGAACCCGCCACGTGTGCGTGTACCCGAAAAACGTCACCGACCCGGACGATGGTTCCACCAGGTGGCACAGCACCCATCGCGGGCGGACCGGACCGGCCCGACAGTGGGTCCATGCGTGTCCTGAAACGTGGCATGAGAAGAAGACAGGGAGCACGGCCGCGCGCCGTGCACATACCCGGCAACGCCGTGGTGCTCGCGGGCTGTCTGCCCGGACTCGCCGCGGTGACCGCCCTGGCGCTGTGCGCCCACGGCGTGGACCAGTCGGTGACGGCCGCCCGCGACACCCACGCGCTCGCCGCCCGCGTACCCGCCCCGCACACCGCCCCCAAGCCGGCCGTCGTCCCCCGGACGGTCTGGGCCGACCCCGGCGAAGCCCCCGGCAAGCAGCCGCCGCCCCGCTACGACGACAGCGTCGTCGCCGTGTTCGTGCACCACACGGACACGCCCAACGCGTACCGCTGCGAGGACGTCCCGCAGATCATCCGCGACCTCTACGCCGGCCAGACCGGCGCCCGCGACTTCGACGACATCGGCTACAACTTCCTCGTCGACCGCTGCGGGACCATCTACGAGGGCCGCGCGGGCGGCGTCGACCACCCGGTCACCGGTGCCCACACCGTCGGCTTCAACCACCGCAGCACCGGCATCGCCGCCATCGGCACCTTCACCGCGGGCGCCGAGGTGCCCCGGGTGATGACCGACGCGATCGCCGCGCTGTCCGCGTGGAAGCTGGGCATGTCGGGCACCGACCCGCGCGCGACCGTACGCCTGGTCTCCAGCAACAGCCTCAGCCGCTTCGCCGCCGGCACCTCCGCCGTGCTGCCCACCCTGGCCGGTCACGGCGACGGCTACATGACCCGCTGCCCCGGCGCCGCCCTGACGGCGCGGCTGCCCGAGATCAGGGGCCTGGCGGCCCGGTTGCAGGGGCGCCCGTGAGCCCCCTCGTGAACCCCACAGGAAGGCCGCGGCCGCCGCGCGGGCCGCATGACGGCCGGCGCCCCGCCGCTCCGCTCATCGGCCGACCGGAGACGGGGGTCATGAGCGACGACACCGGCACGTGGAGCGAGGCCCTGCGCGGGCCCTGGACCGTGCTCTGCGCGGTCGCGACCGTCGTCCTGGGCCCGCGCACGGCCATCGTGTCCGCCCTCGACCAGGCCAACGCGGCACCCCTGCACCACGCGGCGGACCAGCCGCACGGGTAGTTCCCCGTGGGCCCCGAAGACCGGCCGCCTCACTCCTTGAAGCGGTCCCACAGCCGCGGGTACCGCTGCGCGAGCGCCGCCTCGTTCTCGAAGTCCACCGGCGTGCCCTCCGGTTCCGCGGGGGCGGGCGCGATGCCGAGGTCGGGGGCGACGGTCCCGGTGAGCTGCTCGTAGGCCTCGTCGGCCGCGTAGCCCAGCTCCTCGCCGTCGCCGTCGATCTCCTCGTCGAACTCGTCCAGCAGGTCGGCGAGCGAGTCGGGGACGTGCACGGCACCCTCGTACACCTCGCGGCCCTGGCCGATCAGCCAGCACCGGAAGAAGTCGAAGGCGTCGTCGCTGGCCCCGTCGAGCAGCACCCAGGCGGCACCCCACAGGTCCCAGGTGTACGCGCGGTTGTAGCGGGCCTCGAAGTGACGGGCGAAGTCGAGGACCTCGTCGGGGTCCTGCTGGAGGAGCCGTTCCACCAGGAGGTCCGCCTGCTCCTCCGGGTCGCCCTCGGCGGCCTCGCGGGTGGCGTCGATCAGCTCCCAGAACTCCGTCTCGTCCATCACGGGTCAAGCATCGTGCCTTCCCGGGTGGGGCGCACGCGGAGTGCGGTGGATTGTTATCGGCGGTAAGGCCGCGTCAGGCGCCGTACAGCCGGGCCAGCCGGGCCGCGTCACCGGCGAAACGGGCCCGCAGGCTCTCCGGTGCCAGCACCTCGACCTCCGCCCCGAGCGCCGTGAGCTGTGTGTGGGCGACCTCCTCGGACTCCACCGGCAGCGTCAGCGTCACCCATCCGCCGGAATCCGGGGCGCCTGCGTCGTCCAGCGCCTCGCGGGCCGAGAGCGCATCGACGGCGTACGGCAGGGCGCGCGCCCCGGCGGGCGAGAGCCGCACCTCGACCTGGGCGCGCAGGAGGGACCGCGCGAACTGCTCGGCCCGCTCCTCCCAGAAGGCGGGCAGATCGAACTCCTCGTCCCGCGCGAACCGCTCCTCGCCGGTGCCGACGGCCGTGAACCGGTCGATCCGGTAGACCCGCCAGGCCCCCTGCGGGACCGCCCGCGCGCACAGGTACCAGACGCCCGCCTTGAGCACGAGCCCGTACGGCTCCAGCTCCCGCTCCACCTCGCCGTCCCCCCGGCGGTACCGCGCGGTGATCGGGCGGTCGTCCCACACCGCGTCCGCGACGACGGGCAGCAGCTCAGGTGTGCGGGGCTCCTTGAACCAGTTCGGCGCGTCCAGATGGAAGCGCTGCGCGGCCGTACGGGACGCGTCGCGCAGGGACGGCAGCAGGGCGGCGGACACCTTCAGCCGGGCCGCCGAGGCGGCGTCCTCCAGCCCCATCTCCCGCAGCGCCCCCGGCACCCCGGACAGGAACAGGGCCTCGGCCTCACCGCGGTGCAGACCGGTCAGCCGTGTGCGGTAGCCGCCGATCAGCCGGTACCCGCCGGCCCGCCCCCGGTCGGCGTACACCGGGACCCCCGCCTCGGACAGCGCCTGCGCGTCCCGGGTGACGGTCCGCTGGGACACCTCCAGCTCGCGGGCGAGCTCGGCGGCGGTCATGGAGGGGCGGGACTGGAGCAACAGCACCATCTTGATCAGCCGGGCAGCACGCATACGGCCATCATGCCGGGGGCCACCGACGGCGAAGGGGGCACGGCGGCGGCCGTACCCCCTTGAGCGAGCGTGTGACCCTCACAGGCCGTACTTCTCGCGGGCCTCCTTCACGGCCGTCGCCTTGACCTCGCCGCGCCGGGCGAGCTGGGCCAGGGCCGCGACCACGATGGACTCCGCGTCGACGCCGAAGTGGCGGCGGGCGGCCTCACGGGTGTCGGACAGACCGAAGCCGTCGGCGCCCAGCGAGGACCAGTCCTGCTCGACCCACTGCGCGATCTGGTCCGGCAGCTGGCGCATGTAGTCGGAGACGGCGAGGACCGGGCCCTCGGCGCCCTGGAGCGCCTGCCGTACGTACGGCACCCGCTCCTCGCCGCGCAGCAGCGCCGCGTCGGCCTCCAGCGCGTCCCGGCGCAGCTCGCTCCAGGAGGTCGCGGACCACACGTCGGCGGCCACGCCCCACTCCTCGGCGAGCAGCCGCTGCGCCTTCAGCGCCCAGTGGATCGCCGTACCGGAGCCGAGCAGCTGGATGCGCGGGGCGTTCGCCGGCGCGGTCACGCCGGCCGACTCCGCCGTGTTGAAGCGGTACAGGCCCTTGACGATGCCCTCGTCGATGCCGAGGCCCTGCGGCTTCGCGGGCTGCGGCAGCGGCTCGTTGTAGACCGTCAGGTAGTAGAAGACGTCCTGGTCCTCGCCCGGCTTGGCCTCGCCGTACATCCGGCGCAGACCCTCACGGACGATGACCGCGATCTCGTACGCGAACGCCGGGTCGTAGCTGAGGGCGGCCGGGTTGGTGGCCGCGATCACCGGGGAGTGGCCGTCGGCGTGCTGGAGGCCCTCGCCCGTCAGCGTCGTACGGCCGGCCGTCGCGCCGACGAGGAAGCCGCGGCCGAGCTGGTCGCCGAGCTGCCACATCTGGTCGGCCGTGCGCTGCCAGCCGAACATCGAGTAGAAGATGTAGAACGGGATCATCGTCTCGCCGTGCGTCGCGTACGACGTCGAGGCGGCGATGAAGTCGGCCATGGAACCGGCCTCGGTGATCCCCTCGTTGAGGATCTGGCCGTCCTTGGCCTCCTTGTAGTACATCAGCTGGTCGCGGTCGACCGGTTCGTACGTCTGGCCCTTGGGCGAGTAGATGCCGAGCGACGGGAACAGCGACTCCATGCCGAAGGTGCGCGCCTCGTCGGGGACGATCGGCACCCAGCGCTTTCCGCTCTCCTTGTCGCGGACCAGGTCCTTGACGAGGCGGACGAACGCCATGGTCGTCGCCACGTTCTGCGAGCCGGAGCCCTTGTCGAAGGAGGCGAAGGCCTTCTCGGCGGGTGCGGGCAGCGGGGCGACCGGGTGCACCCGGCGGGCCGGGGCGAGGCCGCCGAGGGCGGCGCGGCGCTCCTGGAGGTAGCGGACCTCGGGGGAGTCGGTGCCCGGGTGGGCGTAGGGCACCACGCCGTCGACGAACGCGCTGTCCGCGATCGGCAGGTCGAGCAGGTCGCGCATCGTCTTGAACTCGTCCACCGAGAGCTTCTTCATCTGGTGGTTGGCGTTCTTCGACGCGAAGCCCGCACCGAGGGTGTGGCCCTTGACCGTCTGGGCCAGGATCACGGTCGGCGCACCCTTGTGCTCGACGGCGGCCTTGTACGCGGCGTAGACCTTGCGCGGCTCGTGGCCACCGCGGGAGAAGTGGAAGCAGTCCAGGATCTTGTCGTCGCTCAGCAGCTTCGCCATCTCGGCGAGCACCGGGTCGGCACCGAAGAAGTCCTGGCGGATGTAGGCGGCGTCGCGGGTCTGGTACGTCTGCACCTGCGCGTCGGGTACCTGGCGCAGGCGGCGTACGAGCGCGCCCGTGGTGTCGAGCTGGAACAGCTCGTCCCAGGCCGAGCCCCACAGCGTCTTCACGACGTTCCAGCCGGCGCCGCGGAACTGGGCCTCCAGCTCCTGCACGATCTTGAAGTTGGCGCGGACCGGGCCGTCGAGGCGCTGCAGGTTGCAGTTGATGACGAAGGTGAGGTTGTCCAGCTCCTCACGCGCGGCCAGCGCGAGCGCCGCCGTCGACTCCGGCTCGTCCATCTCGCCGTCACCGAGGAAGGCCCAGACGTGGGACGCGGAGACGTCCTTGATGCCGCGGTTGGTGAGGTAGCGGTTGAACCGCGCCTGGTAGATCGCGGAGAGCGGGCCGAGGCCCATCGACACCGTCGGGAACTCCCACAGCCAGGGCAGGCGGCGGGGGTGCGGGTACGACGGCAGGCCGTTGCCGCCGGCCTCGCGGCGGAAGTTGTCGAGGTGGTGCTCGCTGAGCCGGCCGTCGAGGAAGGCGCGGGCGTAGATGCCGGGGGAGGCGTGGCCCTGGATGTAGAGCTGGTCGCCCGACCCGTCGGCCTCCTTGCCCTTGAAGAAGTGGTTGAAGCCCGTCTCGTAGAGCCAGGCCGCGGAGGCGAAGGTGGCGATGTGGCCGCCGACGCCGTATTTGGAGCCGCGGGTCACCATGGCGGCCGCGTTCCAGCGGTTCCAGGCGGTGATCTTCCGCTCCATCTCCTCGTCACCGGGCACGGACGGCTCGGCGGCGGTGGGGATGGTGTTGACGTAGTCCGTCTCCAGGAGCTTGGGCAGCGAGATGCCGGTGCCCTCGGCGCGTTCCAGCGTGCGGCGCATCAGGTACGCGGCACGGTGCGGCCCGGCCGCCTTGGCGACGGCGTCCAGGGAGGCCCGCCATTCGGCGGTCTCCTCCGGGTCGCGGTCCGGGAGCTGGTCGAGCTCGCTCGGCTGGGTGGCGTGGGGGTCGGTCATGTCGCCGCCTTCCTCAGTCGAAGGGGGTTCCCTCATCGGTAAGGGTTCGGGGGTGCCCTTGGTCTTTGGCAGGACAGGGCGTGAGGCTCTGGTGGAAGCCCGTCCGGAACTGTAACTCCCTGATCGATGATCGATCAAAGGATTGCCCCCCAAAACCTCTTGATCGCGAGAAAGTCGGCACGCGGTGCCTCCGATGTGGGCACGCGGTGCCGGGATTTCCCATGGTTTGTGCAGGTGGGAGCGCGTCCGAGTGCCATGGCGCTCGGTTGTCACCCGCCGTCAAGGGCCGGCGTGCGCCGGGTTCCGTACCCGCCCGCCGGGATGCCGGTGCGACCAGTTGAGGAACACCGCGAGGGAGACCAGCAGCCACCCGGACAGCACCAGGAAGGGGAAGGCGTGCTGGTGGTCGGGGAAGTAGACCGCCGTGTGCTGCGCGTTGACCGACGCGCCCGGCGGCAGCCAGCGCCCGACCACCCCCAGCAGGGAGGGCAGCAGCGCCCAGGACACCGCGCCGCCCGAGGAAGGGTTGCCCAGCAGCACCATCAGGCCCCAGGTCGGCAGCATCGCCCAGCGTCCCATGAGCGTGTTGAACATGGTGAAGACCATCCCGCTCGTGAGCATCGTCAGCGCCAGGATCATCCAGGACTCCCCGAAGGGCAGGTCCAGCGCCCCGAGCCCCCAGTCCACCACCGCCGCGATCCCGAACCCGCCGATCAGCGCGTACGTCACGGTGAAGGCGATCCGCTCCAGCGGATTGAGCTCCCGCGCGTGAACGCTCAGCTGGATCGACCCCACGAACCCGATGATCACGGCCGCCAGGGAGATGTAGAAGATCGCCAGCCCGCGCGGATCGCCCTTCTGCAAGGGGTTGATGTCCTTCAACGTGACCGCGACCCCGGTCTGCCGACCCACGGCGACGGCCGCCTCGGCCAGCACCTCCGCCACGGACGCCCCGGACGCCCCCGAGACGTCGAACCTGACGGCCCGTCCGTCCTCGCGCACGTCGAGGATCGCGAAGACCTCCTGTTCCTCCACCGCCGAGCGGGCCTCGGCCACGGTGCCGTAGACGCGCAGCTTCATGGACGCGTTCAGCGCCCGCTCCATGCCCTCGATGAACGTCCGTCCCCGTACCACCTCGTACTGCCCCACCACCGCCGTCGGGATGGAGTGCGGCGTGGGGTTCGCCATGGAGTACGTGTACGAGCCGGCGAAGAGGCACGCCGCCGCGGAGATGATCAGTACCAGGACCGTGGCGGGCAGGAAGGGCGACTGCCGGAAGCGGTCCCACTTCTCCTCACGCGTGGGCGGTTTGCCGTGAACACCATGCGCCGCATCGGACATACGGCAACATTACGGTGCGTAATGACGGGCTCACGCCCTCGGCGCGCACCCCAGGACATGGGACTTCACGATCTCCGCGATCCGCGGATCCCGGCGCCGGAAGGCCGCGACCAGTTCCTCGTGCTCTTCGGCGTACGACTGCTGCACCGTCCCCAGCCAGCGGATCGACAGGGCGGTGAACACCTCGATGCCGAGTCCCTCCCAGGTGTGCAGCAGCACGGAGTTGCCGGCGGCGCGGACCAGCTCGCGGTGGAAGCCGACCGTGTGCCGCACCTGGGCCGTGCCGTCCGCGTTGCGGTCGGCCTCGTACAGGGCGGTGACGTGCGGCTCCAGCGCGGAGCAGTCCTCGGCGAGCAGCTCCGCGGCCAGCTCGGCGGCGATCGCCTCCAGGCCGGCCCGGACCGGGTAGCTCTCCTCCAGGTCCGCCGCGGTCAGGTTCCGCACCCGTACGCCCTTGTTGGGCGCGGACTCGATCAGACGCAGCGACTCCAGCTCGCGCAGCGCCTCACGGACCGGCGTCTGACTGACCTCCAGCTCGGTGGCGATCCGGCGCTCCACGATCCGCTCGCCCGGCTGCCAGCGCCCGCTGATGATCCCCTCCAGGATGTGCTCGCGGATCTGTTCGCGCAGCGAGTGGACGACGGGCGCGGTCATGGGAGCTCCTTAAGGCGCGTTTGACGTTTAGACAATAAGGCCGTCCACGCGTGGGGGAGGGGCGCACGGGGGCGCTTTGGTGCAGGTGAGACGAGGCGCACACGCCTGTGGCTCGGGGCGTTCCGCTGCCCGGTGGCTGCGGGATGTGCGCGGCCGGCCGCGCGGTTCCCCGCGCCCCCGAGAAACGGCGATGCCCTCGCCGGAGAGTTCCGGGCGAGGGCATCACCGTGTCGGCTGGGGCGTTCTACAGGCCGAGCTCGACCTCGAACTCGCCGGCCTCCAGGATGGCCTTGACCGCCGTCAGGTAACGGGCCGCGTCGGCGCCGTCGACCAGGCGGTGGTCGTAGGAGAGGGTCAGGTAGGTCATGTCGCGGACGCCGATGACCGTGCCCTCCTCCGTCTCGATGACGGCCGGGCGCTTGACCGTGGCGCCGATGCCGAGGATCGCGACCTGACCCGGCGGCACGATGATCGTGTCGAACAGCGCGCCGCGCGAACCGGTGTTGGAGATGGTGAAGGTCGCGCCCGCGAGCTCGTCCGGCGTGATCTTGTTCCCGCGGACCTTGCCCGCGAGGTCCGCCGTGGCCTTGGCGATACCGGCGATGTTGAGGTCACCGGCGTTCTTGATGACCGGGGTCATCAGGCCCTTCTCGGAGTCCACCGCGATACCGATGTTCTCGGTGTCGAAGTAGGTGATGGTCCCCTCGGCCACGTTGATCTTGGCGTTGACCGGCGCGTGGGCCTTCAGCGCCTGGGCCGCGGCCTTGACGAAGAACGGCATCGGCGAGAGCTTGACGCCCTCGCGGGCCGCGAACGCGTCCTTGGCCCGGGCGCGCAGCTTCATCACGCGGGTCACGTCGACCTCGACGACCGACGACAGCTGGGCCTGCTCGTGCAGCGCCTTGACCATGTTGTCGCCGATGACCTTGCGGATCCGCGGCATCTTCACGGTCTGGCCACGCAGCGGGGAGGCCTCCAGGACGGGGGCCTTCTTCGCGGCGGCAGGGCCCGCGGCGGCGGCCGGAGCCGGGGCGGCCGCGGCGGCCTTGGCGGCTTCGGCGGCGGCCAGGACGTCCTGCTTGCGGATGCGGCCGCCGACGCCGGTGCCCTTGACGGTGGCCAGGTCGACGCCGTTCTCGGCGGCGAGCTTGCGCACCAGCGGGGTGACGTAGGCGCCCTCGTCGGTGGCCTGCGCGGCGACCGGGGCGGCGGCGGGAGCCGGAGCCTGGGCGGCCGGCGCGGGAGCCGGGGCGGCGGGCTGGACCGGAGCCGCGGGCTGGGCCGGGAC
>NZ_JBHWJQ010000013.1:0-178269 GCF_042731435.1 Streptomyces sp. NPDC059861
ATCGACCCGATGACCTACATCGCCAAGGGCGCGGGCGCGGGCCTGTCGAAGATCGGCGACATCAGCGCGGCGCTGAAGGGCGTCGGCAACATCGACATCCCCACCCTCCCGGACGGCTCCGTCCACCTGCCCGACGGCCGTCTGATGGACCCGAACGGCAACCTCATCGCGCCCAACGGCGTCATCGACACGACGCCGGTCACGCACGAGACCGGGCCGGCGGTCCCGCACGGCGCGAACACGCCGACGCTCCCGGCCCACTGGACGATCCAGGGCAGCGGCCAGCCGCCGGTGTACGCGGGCGTGCACGCGGGCGACGGCATGCCGCACACGGTCGACAACGCCGCGCACCACAACGCCCCCGGCGGGCAGTTCGGACCGCCGCCCACGGCGACGCCGTACGGCCACGTGCCGTCGCCGTCCGCCTACGACCACGTGCCGTCGCCGTCGGCGTACGACCAGACGCCGGCCACCGCACCGCACACCGGCGGTGGTCACCCCGGCGGCACCCCCTGGTACCACCAGACCGCGGGGACCAACCCGGTGCACGACATCCCGACCACGCCGCACACCGGCGGGCCCGACGTCCCCGGCCCCGGCGGCCACACCCCGGACGCCCCGCACGGCACGGGCCACGACCTGCCGGGCGGCACTCACGCCGACGACGCCTCGCACGGCGCCGGACACACGGACGACGCGGCGCACACCGGCGACCCCACGCACACCGGGGACCACACGGACCTCGGCGACCACGTGGGCCTCGGGGACGACGCCGTGGACGGCGCCGCACACCACGGCACCGACGTGCCGGGCACCCCGGCCCATCAGGGTGCGGACGTGCCGGGCAGCGGGGCGGGGGAGCCGTTCGAGTACAAGCCGGTCATGTCGGCGGACGACTTCGACAACCTGGCCACCGACGCGGAGCGGCACGCGGTGGCCGCGGCGGAGCTGGAGCGGGGGACGAACCCGTACCCCAGCTCCAGCAACCACGCGGGGCAGGCGTATGGCGACGCGTACTGGAACAACTACATCGACCAGCTCGACCCCGCCGCCAAGGACGCGCTGAACAAGTACAGCGACTTCTACTACACGCAGATCAACGGCCAGCTGCGGGACGGGGCGGTGCGGCCGCCGGTCACGGACATCGTCGACAACATGGACCGGGTCATGGGCACCCGCCCCGTACCCGAGGACATCATGGTCGTGCGCGGTACCCGGATCGACCACCTCGACCTGGACTCGCCGCTCGACATGCAGGGCAGGACCTTCGGCGACGACGGCTACACTTCCACGTCGCTCGGCAAGGACCCGGCCTTCGAGCACCAGCCGGTGGTCATGCACTGGCGGGTGCCCAAGGGCACGCCTGCTCTGTGGATCGACTACATCTCCGCGAACAAGGGTGAGCGGGAACTGCTGCTGGCGCGCGGCACGCAGTACAAGGTGACGCGCGTCTTCATGGACTCGGCGGGCAAGTGGCACGCATACGGGGAGGTCCTGCCGAGGTCGCACTGAGCGGCCCTTGATCGGATGGGGCAGGGCCGTCTTTGCGGATCGGGCAGACGTACAGGAATGTGGACATCATGAGCAGCGAACCACCACTCAACTCGCGTTTCGCGGAAGACCTGCAGATGAAGCAGGTGGCAGGTCCCGCGACGTACCACCGTGACACCGACGGACCGGTCGCGTACCTGAGCGTCGCCGACCGGGCCGGGACGGTCATCGGGTACGTGTGGGCGAACGACAGGGACGAAGCGGCCGGCTGGGTGGTGCCGCAGGGCCTTTCGCCCAACGCCGTCAACGCCGGTGGGCGGTGGGTGCGGGCGCTGCGCGGCGGAAAGGCCCGGGAGCTCGCCCCGACGGCCCTGCTCGCGGAGCTGGCGCAGGGCGCGAACGACAACGAACAGAGCCACGTCGTGCCGGGCTCCCGCACCGAGGCCCCGTCCCTGGCCGCACTCAAGGAACTGGCTGCTGGAGGCTGAATCCGTGCCGCACGGCCCGACCGGCACACCCGATCTCGTGCACTACGTCACCGTGACGGCTGCCGACGGCGAAATCGTCGGGTACGTCTGGGGCGATGCCACCGGCGTCGGCTGGGTGCAGTGCCCGGCAGGCCGCGGCGACTCCCTCCGGGCGGGGACGCAGTGGCACGACCGGGCGCGGGAGCTGCACGGACGCGGCCTCGCCCCGCGCGGAGTGCTCAGCCTGCTCAGCCGTGAACCCGGCATCGGCCCCGTCACCGGCGCCGCCGACGTCGCCGCGATCGAGGACATGGCCCGGGTCCCCACCCCGGACGCCGAAGGACACCCGCTCGATCAAGGGGGCGGCGAGGACGTGGACGTCCGGCGGGAACCCACCGACGACCGCGAGGGTTCCCTCCTCATGTGCAGGTTCTGCGGAGGTTCCCCCGCCGCCGACGTCACCTTCCGTGCCCACCGTGGGCTCGTCGTCCTCATGGGGTTCCAGAAGTCGGGCGGGCCCGTGTGCATGACCTGTGGGCTGGCCGTGTACCGGGCCTACACCACGCACACCCTCTGCGTCGGCTGGTGGAGCCCCCTCTCGCTGTTCGTCTTCGCGCCGTTGACGCTGGTCCGCAACGTCCTCGCCGTGCGTCGGGTGAAGCGGCTCCCCGCCCCGGGGCCGGGGACGCTCGGCCCGCGCCACGATCCTGGCGTGCCCGTACGCCGGCGGCCGCGGGCGTACGTCGCTCTCGTCCCGGCCCTGTGGGTGCTCTTCATGATCGTGACGGGGCTGTCGGGAGGGGTGTGAAAAGCCGCGAGAGGCCGCCGCACCCCGGCTGTACGCATGGCGCGTCCATGTCTTATGTTGCGGAAGCGTAGTCAGGGGGAGCCGCATGCCGCAGGAGATGAGTCTCACCGAGGTCGAGGCCGTCGCCCGCACCGCCCACGCCGGGCAGACGGACAAGGCCGGACGGCCGTACGCCGAGCACCTGTCGGCCGTCGCCGAGGGGGTGCGCGCCCGGGGCGGGGAGGACGACCTCGTCGCCGCCGCCTGGCTGCACGACGCCGTCGAGGACGGAGCGCTGAGCGAAGAGTGGCTGGCGCGGGCCGCGCTGCCGCAGCGCACCAAGGACGTCGTACGGGCCGTGACCAAGCGGCCGGATGAGGAACCGCAGGCGTACGCACGCCGGATTCTCGCCACGCCGGGGGCCCGGCTCGTCAAGGCCGCGGACCTCGCGCACAACGCCGACCCGGACCGCCTCGCCGTGCTCGACGAGCACACGGCGCGGCGGCTGACGCAGAAGTACGCCACCATGCGCGGCCTCCTCGGGCTCACCCCCGACGACTGACGACCGCGCAGACCCACGACCGAACGACGACGAAAGACGAGGACGTACGACGCCGTACGACCGCGACGACGTACGACCACGACGACGTACGACCACGACGTACGAGCACGACGAACGACCACGACCTCTACGGCACGGGACGACGACTGAATGGCACGGGACTACGACAGCCAACTGCTGGAGTCGGTGGCGGTGCGCCGGCGCCGGATGCGCGACGCGCTGCTCTTCGGCGCGCAGCGCGCCCGGCGCACGGCCGACGAGCGGCTCGGCAAGATCTTCGCGGGCATCGCCATCGCCGCCGTACTGTGCGCCGGCTGCATCGGCTGGTCCTTCGTCCAGTCCACCCTCGCCAAGCAGCGGGCCGAGCAGGAGAAGCAGCGCCAGCAGCAGGAGCAGATGTACAACCCGTCGCCCAGCAAGTCCGCCGTAGAGGGTGGGGAGAAGCAGTGAACGCGGTGTGCGTGACTGACGTGAGCACGTCGCCCGGCGCCGATGGCCGAAACGACGCGATGATAGGTTCCGGTGAGTGGTGAGCACATCAACGACGTCCCGGACTCAACTGAGCCGGGTCACCCTGGTCGGTGAGCGACGACGCGCCGACATCGTCCTGCCCTCGGACACGCCGATCGGCCAACTGCTCCCCGACATACTGCAGTTGCTGGACGACCGGGCCGCCACCCGGCCGACCACCCGGCAACTCATCAGCACCGACGGCTCGGTGCTCCCGCACGAGGCCACGCTGTCGTCGGCCGAGGTACCGGACGGCGCCGTACTGCGCCTGGTGCGCGCCCATGCCGCACCGCCCGCCCCGGTCGTGCACGACGTCACCGACCAGGTGGCCGACGACCTCGACCTGCGCGGCTGGCGCTGGCGTCCGGCCGCGCGCCGGGCCAGCGCGGGTGTGGCCACCTTCGCCTTCGCCGTGGCCGCGGCGGTGCTGGCCCGCCGGGAGTTCGGGCTGGAGTCCGTCGCGACCGCGCTGCTCGCCGTGACCGCCGTCTTCCTGATCGCCGGTGCGGTGGTCGCGAAGACCGGCGGCGGCAACGTGGGACTCGCCAGTGCCCTGCTGCTCGCCTCGGGCGGGCTCGGCGTGCTCGCCGCGTGGACCACGGCCGACGCCTACGACTGGCCCGGCACAGCCCGGCTGGCCGGGGTCGTCACCGCTCTGGTGCTCACCCTCGTCCTGCTCGCCTTCTTCTCACCACTCGGCCGCGGCGGACTCATCGGAGCCGGTGCGGCCGCCGTCATCACCGTCGTGTGGGAGGCCGTCGCCGCCGTGCAGGACCGGCCCGAGCGGCTCGGCGCCGTGATGGCGGTGTTCTCCGTGGTGCTGCTCGGCCTGCTGCCCCGGCTCGCGCTGATGGCCTCCGGCCTCACCGGGCTCGACGACCGCCGCTCCACGGGCACTTCGGTCAGCCGGCACGAGGTCGGCAACGCGCTCGCCGCCACCCACCGCGGCCTCGCCCTCGCCACCGTGGTCACCGCCGCCTCGGCCGCCGCCGGCGGCTGGCTGCTGACCACCGGGGAGGACCCGGCCGTGTGGTCGGTGGTCCTGGCCTCGCTCACCGCGGTGGTCCTGCTGTCCCGGGCGCGGGCCTTCCCGCTGGTCGCCGAGGTCGTGGCGCTGTTCGGGGCGGCGGCGCTGCTCGTCGTACGGCTCGCGGTGCTGTGGCTGGACCAGGCGGGTGGCGCCGGTGCGCTCGTCCTGCTGGCCGCCGCGGCGCTGCTGCCGCTGCTGGTCCTCGCGATCGAGCCGCCGGAGCACGTCCGGGTGCGGCTGCGGCGCCTGGCCGACCTGATCGAGTCCCTCGGTGTGATCGGGCTCTTCCCGCTCGCCGTCGGGGTGTTCGGCATCTACGGGCAACTGCTCAACAAGTTCTGAGGCTTCGAATACCAGACGCCGACACGCGTCGCTCCGGGCGGGACGACGAAGCGGGAGCGTCGCGGGAGAGAAAGGGCGACATGCCGAGCGGGGACAACTGGCAGGGCGATGTCCTGCGCGACCTGAGGGCCGGCACGGCCGGACAGCGTGCCGCGCAGCCGGGCGCCCGGTCCGGGGAACAGTCCGGCGCGCAGCCGGACCAGGCGCATCCACAACAGGAACAGCAGCAGCCGCAGCAGCAGTCGGCAGGGCAGCCGGCCCCCCATCCCGGCCCCGGCCCCGGCCCCGCGTACGGCTACCCCCAGGCGCACCCCCAGGCCCAGCAGTCCGGTCCGGGCCCCGCCTACGGCTACCCGCAGCAGCAGCCCGCCCCCGGCGTCCCGCAGCAGCAGGCGCCTCACGCCCCCTCCCAGCAGCAGGCCGCCTACGGCTACCCGCAGCAGGGTCATCCCGACCAGGGCCCGCAGCAGCCCACCGCCTCCCAGCGGTACCCCGACCAGACACAGGCCTACGCCGCCCACCCGCAGCAGCAGGCCGCGCCCGCCCCCGCGCCGCAGCCCGCGCCCGTCCGCCGTGCCCCGGCCTCCCGCGCCACCCCCGACTCCCGCCCGGCCGTCGACAGGCGGATCGCAGACACCGGCCTCAAGCCCCGCCGCGGCGAGCCGTTCGGCACCCGCGCCCTGCGCGCCGTCCGCCGTACCGTCTCCTCCTCCGCCGCGCGCGAGGTCGCCGAGACGACCGCCACCGCCGAGGTGCTCCAGCAGGCCGTCACCACCGGCCGGCAGATCGCGGTCACCTCCATCCGCGGCGGCTCCGGCAAGACGACGGTCGCCGCCCTGCTCAGCACCACCTACGCGCACTACCGGCAGGACCCGGTCCTCGTCGTCGAGGCCGACCCGGCGCTCGGCTCCCTGCCGCTGCGGCTCGGCGCGGAGAGCCTGCGCTGGACCACGGGGGACCTCGCCGACGTGGTCGAGCCGCAGATGTCGCTGCTCGACGTGACCGGCTACCTCGTCCAACTGCCCGACAACGCCTGGCTGCTGCCCGGCAGCCAGGGCCAGGTCGGCGCCATGCTCGACACCCGGGCCTACGAGCGCGTCATGGTGTCGCTGCGCCGCTACTTCGGGGTGACCGTCGTCGACTGCGAGACGCTGCCCGCCGAGGTGGCCCGTACCGCGCTGTCGGCCGCCCAGGCCCGCGTGCTGACCGTGCCCGCCACGCTGGAGGGCGTCGCCAGCACCCACGCCGTGCTCCAGTGGATGCGCGGACTGCCCCGGGACATCACCACCTCGACCGTGGTCGTGCTCACCGAGACGGTGCCGCACGCGGGCGTCGACCTGGACAAGGCCGCCGAACCGCTGAAGGCCACCGGTGCGAGCGTACGGATCCTGCCGTACGACCGGCATCTCGCGGCCGGCGGCACCATCCGCACCGACCTGCTCGCGCGGGCCACCCGGCAGGCCGCCGCCGCCCTCGCCGCGGAGGTCTTCCAGCTCTCCCAGAAGCGCCGTTGAGCTCCCCGGAAGGGAAAACCCAGAGGCAAGGACGATGAGCACCCGACTGATCCACCGCCCGGCCCGGACCACCCGTCCCCCGGCCGCCCCCGCGTCGCGCACCATAGAGGCCCCGCCCAACCTGCCCGACGGCAAGGCGGGTTCGATCGCGACCTCGCTGCTGCCCGTCGCCGGTGTGATGTCGTCCGTCGTGATGATGACGGTCGTGCGCAACAGCCAGTTCGCGGCGCTGGGCGCGATCATCCTCGTGGTCACCATCATCGGCTCGCTGATCCTGGTGTTCTCCCAGCGCGGCAAGGCCCAGCGCACCCGCCGCACCCAGCGCGAGGCCTACCTCGCCTACCTGGAGGACCTGCGGGAGGAACTGTCCAAGGAGGAGCGCGAACGCCGGGAACGCGCCCAGGTGCTCAACCCGCCGCCGGACGCTCTCTACGACATCGTGCGCGACCCCGCCCGGCTGTGGGAACGGCGCCGCATGGACGGCGACTTCCTGCGCGTGCGCGTCGGCACCGGTGAGATGCCGGTACGCGACCTGAAGGTCGGCGACCAGGGCTCCTCCGTGCTCACCCCGCCCGACCAGTTCATGCTCAACGAGGCCTCCGCGCTGGTCTCCCGCTTCGGCACCGGCACCGAACTGCCGCTCACCGTCCCGCTCGACCGGGTCGGCAACATCAGCGTCATCGGCAGCCGCGAGGACACCCTCCGGGTCGCCCGCGCCCTGCTCGTGCAGGCCGCCGCCACCCACGCCCCCGACGACGTGGCGATGGCGCTGGCCGCGCCCGGCGACCGGATCGGCGACTGGGAGTGGGCCAAGTGGCTGCCCCACCTGCTCGACGGCGAGCAGTTCGACGGGCCGGTCGCCGCCCGCCGGATCGCCCCCTCCATGCCCCAACTGGCCCGCCAGATCGGTCCCGAGCTGCGCCGCCGCGCCTCCTACGCGGCCGAGGTGCGCCGCGGCCTGTCCGGCCGGGACGCCCTCGCCATGTCCTCCCGGCTGATCGTCGTCGCCGACGCGCACGGCGACGACGCCGTGGACCTGCCGCGCCCCGACGACGCGGTCGGCCTGCGCGACATGGGCGTCAGCGTGCTCCACCTGCTCGACGAGCGGGTGCAGGAGCCCGGCAGCGTCGGCGTCCGCATCACCGTCGAGGGCGAACGCGTCGTCATCGAGGACCTGCGCGAGAGCGAGCCGATCAGCGCCCACGGCACCGTCGACGAGGTCGGCACCGCCTTCGCCGAGGGCCTGGCCCGGATGCTGGCCCCGCTGCGGCTGTCCGCCGACTCCATGGGCGCCGACGCCCCGCTGACCGGCCCGGTCGACTTCGCCGAGCTGCTCGGCATCGACGACGTGGCCCGCCTGGAACTGGACCGGCTGTGGGCGCCGCGCGGCGAACGGGCGTTCCTGCGTGTGCCGATCGGCATCAGCGACTCCCGCGAGCCCGTCCTGCTCGACCTGAAGGAGTCCTCTGAGCTGGGCATGGGCCCGCACGGCCTGTGCGTCGGCGCCACCGGCTCCGGCAAGTCCGAGCTGCTGCGCACCCTCGTGCTCGCGCTGGTCGCCACCCACCCGCCCGAGGACCTCGCCCTCGTCCTCGTCGACTACAAGGGCGGTGCCACCTTCGCGCCCTTCGCCGACCTGCCGCACGTGGCCGGCGTCATCACCAACCTGGAGAACCAGGCAGGCCTCGTCGAGCGTGTCCACTCCTCCCTGGCCGGTGAGGTCAAGCGCCGCCAGCAGGTGCTCAAGGACGCCGGAAACGTCGCGGACATCGGCCACTACGCCGCGCTGCGCGCCGAGAAGCGCCCCGACCTGGAGCCGCTGCCGCACCTGTTCGTGGTGATCGACGAGTTCGGTGAACTCCTCACCGCCAAGCCCGACTTCATCGATCTGTTCCTGTCCATCGGCCGGATCGGCCGGTCCATCGGCGTGCACCTGCTGCTGTCCAGCCAGCGCATCGAGGGCGGCAAGCTCAAGGGCCTGGACACCTACCTGTCGTACCGGCTCGGCCTGCGCACCTTCTCCGCCGACGAGTCCCGCACCGTGCTGGACACCACGGACGCCTTCCATCTGCCCCCGCTGCCCGGCTTCGGCTACCTCAAGGTCGACACCAGCCACTACGAGCGGTTCAAGGCGAGCTACGTCTCCGGTGCCTACAGCGGCCCCGTGCAGCGCGAGACCGAGGACACCGGCCCGCTCGCCCTGGCCTACGAGGCGTACAACTCGCTCGGCGAGGAGTCCGGCGCCGCGCCCGAGGCGCAGCCGCAGATGCGGCGCCGGGAAACCGGGCCCACCGAGATGGGCGTGATGATCGACCAGCTCGAAGGCGCCGGCGCTCGCGCGGTACGGCAGATCTGGCTGCCCCCGCTGCCCGCCGCGGTCGCCCTCGACAAGGTCGCGGGACCCGTCGAGGTCGGGCCGCGCGGCATGCAGCTGGCCAAGCGGGGCGGCCCGCTGCGGGTGCCGCTCGGCGTCCTCGACGACCCCACCAAGCAGTGGCAGGGCCAGTGGTACCTGGACCTCACCCTGGCCGGCGGCCACGCGGCCGTCATCGGCGGCCCCGCGTCCGGCAAGACGACCCTGCTGCGCACCCTCGCGCTGTCCCTGGCGCTGACGCACACCCCGCAGGAGGTCGGCATCTACGGCCTCGACCTGGTCGGCGGCGGCCTTCAGGCGCTGTCCGGGCTGCCGCACGTCGGCGGCATCGCCGGCCGCGCCGACCGGGAGCGTGCCGCGCGCACCATCGACTCGGTGCGGGCCATGCTCGACCAGCGGGAGGAGCTCTTCCGCATCCACTCCGTCGACTCGCTCGAACAGCTGCGCACCCTGCGCGCCGGCGGCCGTGTCACCGAGCTGGCCTCCACGGAGATCGTGCTGCTCATCGATGGCTTCGGCGCGCTGCGCGACGACTTCGAGGAACTGGACGACGCCGTCGCCGACATCCTCAAGCGCGGCAGCGGCTACGGCATCCACGTCGTCGCCGGCATGCTCCGCTGGAACGACGTGCGCATCGCCACCCAGTCCCAGTTCGGCACCCGCGTCGAGCTGCGCCTGAACGACCCCAGCGAGTCCAGCATCGAACGCAAGCTCGCCCAGACCCTCTCGCCCGAGGAGAAGGGCCGCGTCCTCACCGACGGCAAGCTGTTCGCCCAGGTCGCGCTGCCCCGCACCGACGGCCTCGCCGACACCGCCGACCTCGGTGCCGTCCTGGAGCGCACCGCCCGTACGGTCCGCGCCACCTGGACGGGCGACGTCGCCCAGCCGGTGCGGGTGCTGCCGCACGTCCTGGAACCCCAGCAACTGCCCACGCCGGCCGCCGAGCCGCGCCGCGTCCCCATCGGCCTGGACCAGACGCAGCTCGCCCCGGTCCTGCTGGACCTGTTCCACCACGACCAGCACCTGCTGATCATGGGCGACAGCGAGTGCGGCAAGACCAACCTGCTCAAGGTGATCACCCAGGGCCTGATGGAGCGTTACGGCGACGACGAGCTGGTCTTCGGCGTCTTCGACCCGCGCCGCGGCCTGCGCGGCACCATCCCCGAGGAGTACCGGGGCGGCTACGCCTACAACGCCAAGCTGTGCGCGGGCCTCGCCGCCGGCATCGCCTCCGAACTGGAGAAGCGGCTGCCCGACGAGGGCTCCGACGGCGCGGACCTGGAGCCCGGCAGCTTCTCCGGCCCGCGGATCGTGATCGTCGTCGACGACTACGACGTCCTGACCACCGCCGGCCAGCAGCCGCTGGCGCCCTTCGTGCCGTACATCCCCTCGGCCGTCGACATCGGTCTGCACTTCGTCCTGACCCGGCGGGTCGCGGGCGCCTCCCGCGGCCTGTACGAGCCGATGCTGCAGAGCCTGCGCGAGTCCGGCGCCTCGGCGCTGGTGATGGCCGGCGACCGCAGCGAGGGCCAGCTCTTCCCCGGCGTCTACGCCAGCCATCAGCCGCCGGGGCGGGGCACCCTGCTGCGCCGTGGCGAGGCCACCCGCCTCATCCAGACCGTCTACGCGGGGACCAGGTGAACCCATGACCAAGGACGTCATCGCCCTCACGAAGAAGATGCCCGACCCGCTGAGCGTGCTCGCGGGCCTGCTCTCCGGCGGCCCCGACAAGCTGGTGGGCGCCGAGGGCGACGGAGCCGTGGTGCGGCTCTGCGACGAACAGGGCCGTCCGCTCGTCTCCGTCGAGGCACCCCTGCTCGTGCAGGTCCGGGGCGAGGCCGAGCGGCTGCTCGGGGCGCGTGAGCCCGAGACGCCGTACTGGTGGACCGAGGCCCGCGCCACCACCGGCGTCAAGGAGGCCGCGGAGCTCGCCGGGACGTTCGCCGCCCGGCTGGCCACGCTCGTCGGCGGCACCGCCTGGCCCCGGGAGGCCGCGCGGTCGATGGGCGTGGTCCGGACGGACGGCATCGGCGTCGTGCCGGCCCGGGCCGCCGCGCAGCCGGCCGTCGACGTCCTCACCGACAAGGTCGCCGTCGTCATCCAGGACCGCCCCGTCGTGGCGATGACCGCGTGGCTCGCGGACGCCTTCCGCGCCGCCGCGGACGCCGGACGCGGCCTGCAGATCGTCACCCCGGCGGGCACCCGCATGTCGCCGGCCGTCCGGAACGCCCTGCCGGGCTGGCCCTCGCGCTGGGTGGTGCAGGACGAGCGGGACGGCTACTACGACGGCCTGTCCGGGGCCGTACTGCGCTGGGACAACGGCCTCTTCGTGACCGTCGAGTCCCCGGAGGCGACCCCCGAGGACCCGCGCACGCCGGTCGCCCGCACCTTCGGGGAGGGCATCGCCGACACCGGCGAACGACAGCTGGCCATCTCCTTCCGCACCGTCCACCCGGCCGACGACCGCCTCGTGCTCGGCGGCGCCGTGGAGGCCGTGTGGCAGGCGATCACCGGCGAACCGCCGTCCGGCTGGGGCACCGAGGAGCCGGCCAACCTGCCCTGGTCGCTGCGGCAGTTGACCGACGTTGCCCATGAACGGACCCCGGCGCCGACCTGGCTGGTGGTCGTCGGCACGCCCGAGCGTCCGGGCCTCGCGACCGTGCGCATCACCCGGACCAAGGCCGGTGTCGAGGAGGACGTCACCATGGCGTTCGGCTACGGCGCGCACGAGGAGGTGCCGGAGGGCGCCGTCCCGGCCGCCGCGGAGGCCCTGGCCACCCGGCACGACCTCCAGTCCATGCTGGTGCAGATCCGCCGGGCCCGCCGCGACCTGTCCGTACCGCCCCGATTCGAGGGCCCGGGCGTGCCGTACGCCTTCGTCCTGGGCGCCGAGGAGGTCCGCACGATGCCCGGCGACCGGGCCCGGCGCACCCCGCTGCCGGAGCGCCCGCGTGAACTCGGCCCGCGCACCCGCCCGGCGCTGTACTACCCGCTGCCCGGCGACCCCTCGGACCTGTCGGGCTGGCAGGACTTCGAACGCCTCATGCGGCATCTGAAGGGCGCGTCCTGAAGATTCCGCGCTTCTGAGCGAAGGGCCGGGCCACCACCGCCGTACGCGCGGTGGTGGCCCGGCCCATCGCTCTCAGCCCAGCGGGGCCTTCTCGAGGGACTTCTCCGTGGCCTCGGCGGCGGCCTTCTCCGCCGCCTTCTCCCGCTCCCGCGCCCCCTGCGCCGCGTCCTGCCGGAACGCCCAGGCCATCTTCGGCTCCATCGCGAACCGGAAGGCGCGCTGTACGGGCTTGGTGCACAGCAGCGTGACGGCGGCGGCCGCGAGCGCGCTCACGAGAATCTGGCCGAGCGGCCGGTGCAGCCAGTCGGGCTCGAACCAGCCGCGGTAGTCACCGGCCTTCACCAGGAAGCCGTGGAGCAGATAGCCGTAGAGCGTGCCCGCGCCGAGCGCCGTGAACCACATCTGCCGGCCCGGCACCCAGGCGAAGAAGCAGGCGGTCAGCAGCAGCGAGCAGCCGAACATCGCGAGCACCATCACCGGACCCGCCCACCACGGCGCGCCCATCTGCTGGGCGGCGTCCCGGTGGAAGAACCACCCGGTGCCCATCCGCGGCACCGTCCACCAGCCGACCGCCAGCGCGGCCGTGAACACGGGGACCGCCAGGAGCCGCACCGACCGCCGGCGAACCATCTGGAAGTGCTCCGGCTTCATGCACAGGCCCAGCACGAAGTACGGCAGGAACTGGAGCACCCGCTGGAGGTCGAGGTCCTCGCCGATCGACGGGGAGACGGACGCCAGCATGGCGATACCGAGCGCGAGGGGCAGCGGCCAACGCACCAGATTCCACAGGGGAGTGGTGAGCCGCCAGACGAACAGCGCGACCAGGAACCAGGTCAGATACCAGGGGTCGAGCAGACTTATGTCCTGACCCGGGTCATCGGCGACGACACGCTTGAAGAGCGGATAGGCGGTCTCGAAGATGATGTACGGCACGGCGACGCCGGTGACCAGTCTTTTCAACCGGTCGGGGCGCATGTCGAAACTGCGCGAGAAGTAGCCGGAGATGATGATGAACGCCGGCATGTGGAACGCGTACACAACGTGGTACGCGCCTTCCAGGATCCGGCTGTCCCCCTTCAGCGGCTCCCATGCGTGAGCCACCGCCACCAGGACGATCGCCAGGTACTTGGCGTTGTCGAAGAAGGCATCGCGCTGTTTGACCTGTGCCTGAAACATCTGAGGCACCCTAGCCCCGCCCGTGGGCTCCCGTAAAACTCTCCACGTCATTCCGGGTTCAGTCGTCGGTCACCTTTCTTTAGGTGCTGAGAAACCTCGGAAAACCGAGAAAACGGGCAATTGGAAATATCCCCGTGCACGTTGTGGGCGACGTTGTGTGGGTGTGGAAACGATCAGGTTGAATTCCCGCGACGGCGGCTTGTCAATTCCCTTACGGGGCGCACGCGGTGGGCGTTCGGGGCAGCGCGGAGCGCGCCGGGGTGCGGCGCTGGTGTGGTCGGGGTTACGTCACGCGCCGCATAGGGGAGGCCTGTTGGTGGCACGATGGTTCTGGCGGGGGTCGCGCGGGCTCGTGGCCCCGGCCGGGAGAGCGGACCGACCGAGGGTGTGATCAGTTGTGGCCATTTCACTGTCAGTGGTGCTGCTGTTGGCGATCATCCTGGTGGTGATGATGCGAGGGGGCTCGATCAAGGCGGGACCCGCCATAGTGGCGATCCTCTTCGGCTTCTTCCTCGCCTCGACCGGGATGGCCCCGTCGATCAACCGCTTTCTCGACTCGATAGCGGACACGATCAACTCGATCAGCTTCTGACGGGCTCGACCGGCTTCCGGCTGCCGGTCCGGAAACGCCTCGGGGCCCGGCAGGAGGGTGAACCTCCTGCCGGGCCCCGAGGCGACAGAGCGGGCGACGGGAATCGAACCCGCGTAGCCAGTTTGGAAGACTGGGGCTCTACCATTGAGCTACGCCCGCGCACAACGCGCCGCAGGTCAGTAGCCCGCGGCACTGCAGGCATCGTAGCGGGTCGGCCGCCCTCACCGCACACCCCGTTCCGCCCGGACGCCGACATCGCACCGCCCTCGGGGAAAGGGGCAGCTCCGCTGCCTGCGGGCATGTACCCTACGTGTCGCACCAGACGGGGTGTGGCGCAGCTTGGTAGCGCGTCCGCTTTGGGAGCGGAAGGCCGTGGGTTCAAATCCCGCCACCCCGACCACTCACCCGATCACCACGCGTGATCGCCTTTTGGGCCGTGTAGCCGCTGCCGTTACTATGCAAGCTGCACGCCCGTGTGTCTCATCACTGATAGTCCTCAGGGCGGCTACATCCGCCGGGCCCGTCGGGCGCCGGCAGAACCCGAGAAGTCAGCCACAAGGAGACCGAACCGTGAAGAGCGCCGTGGAGACCCTGAACCCGACCCGGGTTCGGCTCACTGTCGAGGTGCCCTTCGAGGAGCTCAAGGACAGCCTCGACGCGGCGTACAAGAAGATCAACCAGCAGGTCACGGTGAAGGGTTTCCGCAAGGGCAAGATCCCCGCCCGGGTCATCGACCAGCGGTTCGGCCGCGGTGCCGTGCTGGAGGAGGCCGTCAACGACGCGCTTCCGAAGTTCTACACGGAGGCGGTCAACGAGGCCGAGCTCAACGTGCTGGGCCAGCCCGAGGTCGACATCACCGAGCTGAAGGACAACGAGCTGCTGTCCTTCACCGCCGAGGTGGACATCCGCCCGGCCATCGAGATCCCGGACTACTCCGGCATCGAGGTCGAGGTCGACGCCGTCGAGGTCACCGAGGAGGACATCGACAAGTCGGTCGAGCAGCTGCGCGAGCGCTTCGCCTCCACCACGCCGGTGGAGCGCGCCGCCGAGGACGGCGACGTCGTGACGATCGACCTGGAGGCCAAGGTCGACGGCGAGGTCCTGGAGGACGGCATCGCGAGCGGTGTCTCCTACACCATCGGCTCCGGTGAGCTGCTGGACGGCATCGACGACGCCGTGACGGGCGTGGAGGCCGGTGGCGAGGCCACCTTCACCTCCGAGCTCAAGGGCGGCTCGGCGGCCGGCCAGGAGGCCGAGGTCACCGTCAAGGTCGCCCAGGTCGCCAAGCGTGAACTGCCCGAGCTGGACGACGAGTTCGCGCAGCTCGCCTCGGAGTTCGACACGCTGGACGAGCTGAAGGCCGACAGCCGCAAGCGCCTGGAGAACATGAAGCAGTTCGACCAGGCCACGCAGGCCCAGGAGCGCGTCCTGGAGAAGCTGCTGGAGCTCGTCGAGGTGCCCGTCCCCGAGAAGCTCCTCGAGGACGAGATCAACACCCGCAAGCACAACCTGGAGCATCACCAGCTCGGCCAGATGGGCCTCACCCTCGACAAGTACCTGGAGATCCAGGACAAGACCGCCGAGGAGTTCGAGACCGAGACCCGCGAGGCCGCGGTCAAGGGCATCAAGACCCAGTTCGTCCTCGACGAGCTGGTCAAGCAGGAGAAGCTCAACGTCAGCCAGGAGGAGCTCACCGAGCACCTGATGCGGCGCGCCGCCTCCTCCGGCATGTCCCCCGACCAGTTCGCGCAGGCCGTCGTCGAGCAGGGTCAGGTTCCGCTCCTGGTCGGCGAGGTCGCCCGCGGCAAGGCCCTCGCGGTCGTCGTCGAGGCCGCCACGGTCAAGGACACCAACGGCGAGATCGTCGACCTGGACGACGAGGAGGACGAGGCCGCCGAGGCCGAGGCCGAGCAGTCCGGCGAGGTCACCGAGGGTGACAAGAAGGACGACGAGGCGTAAACAGCCGTAGAGAGGGCCCCGGGACGATCACGCCCGGGGCCCTTTTGCCATCAGGCGCCCCTCGGCCCACGTCGGCCCACGTCGGCCCACGTCGCTACGCCCCCGGCGAACACTCCCGTCTCCGGGATTCCCCGAAGGGACCCGCGCGTTAGGGTCCATGAATACGACACGTGAGACGGCCCCGCGCCGTCGCAAGACGAGCAGGTGGATACGTGACGAATCTGATGCCCTCCGCCGCCGGCGAGCCCTCCATCGGTGGCGGCCTCGGCGACCAGGTCTACAACCGGCTGCTCGGCGAGCGGATCATCTTCCTCGGCCAGCCGGTCGACGACGACATCGCCAACAAGATCACTGCACAGCTGCTGCTCCTTGCCGCCGATCCGGACAAGGACATCTACCTCTACATCAACAGCCCCGGCGGCTCGATCACGGCCGGCATGGCGATCTACGACACCATGCAGTTCATCAAGAACGACGTGGTGACCATCGCCATGGGCCTCGCTGCCTCGATGGGTCAGTTCCTGCTCAGCGCCGGCACGCCCGGCAAGCGCTTCGCGCTGCCGAACGCCGAGATCCTGATCCACCAGCCGTCCGCCGGCCTCGCCGGCTCGGCCTCGGACATCAAGATCCACGCCGAGCGGCTGCTGCACACCAAGAAGCGCATGGCCGAGCTGACCTCCCAGCACACGGGCCAGTCGGTCGAGCAGATCACCCGTGACTCGGACCGCGACCGCTGGTTCGACGCCTTCGAGGCCAAGCAGTACGGCCTCATCGACGACGTCATCCCCACGGCTGCCGGCATGCCGGGCGGCGGCGGCACCGGGGCGGCCTCCTAAGGGCCTCTACGGCCCTTCCGGGTCCGTATACCGCCCAGCGCCCCAGCCACCGCCCCAGCCCCTTTCAGGAGACACCGTGAACGACTACCCCGGCAGCGGCCTCTACGACCGTACGCACGCCGAGTACACCGGCCCCCAGGCCGAGTCCCGCTACGTCATCCCGCGCTTCGTGGAGCGCACCTCCCAGGGCATTCGTGAGTACGACCCGTACGCGAAGCTCTTCGAGGAGCGCGTGATCTTCCTCGGCGTCCAGATCGACGACGCCTCCGCCAACGACGTCATGGCGCAGCTGCTGTGCCTGGAGTCGATGGACCCCGACCGGGACATCTCGGTCTACATCAACAGCCCCGGCGGCTCCTTCACCGCGCTGACGGCGATCTACGACACGATGCAGTTCGTGAAGCCGGACGTCCAGACGGTCTGCATGGGCCAGGCGGCCTCCGCCGCGGCCGTGCTGCTGGCAGCCGGCACGCCCGGCAAGCGCATGGCGCTTCCGAACGCGCGTGTCCTGATCCACCAGCCGTACAGCGAGACCGGCCGTGGTCAGGTCTCCGACCTGGAGATCGCCGCGAACGAGATCCTGCGGATGCGCTCGCAGCTGGAGGAGATGCTGTCCAAGCACTCGACCCAGTCGATCGAGAAGATCCGTGAGGACATCGAGCGCGACAAGATCCTCACCGCCGAGGACGCGCTGGAGTACGGGCTGATCGACCAGATCATCTCGACGCGCAAGATGAACAACTCGACGGTCCGCTGACGCGGATCGGGTAATGTACGCCGCTCCTTGGCACGGTGTGACACTGTGCGTGGCAAGGTGCACGTCAAAGTGAACCGTGCCAAGGGGGGCCCGAACGGGGGGCTCGGCAAGGTACCGTCGGACATAAGGCAGCACCAGGAGCCGCTGGACCAGGTGTCCAGTCGTCTCCCAGGCGAAGGGGAAGCACACCGTGGCACGCATCGGTGACGGCGGCGATCTGCTCAAGTGCTCGTTCTGCGGCAAGAGCCAGAAGCAGGTCAAGAAGCTCATCGCAGGCCCCGGTGTATACATCTGCGACGAGTGCATCGATCTCTGCAACGAGATCATCGAGGAAGAGCTCGCTGAGACCAGCGAGGTGCGCTGGGAGGAGCTGCCCAAGCCCCGCGAGATCTACGAGTTCCTCGAGGGGTACGTGGTCGGCCAGGAGGCGGCGAAGAAAGCCCTCTCCGTCGCCGTCTACAACCACTACAAGCGCGTCCAGGCCGGGGAGAACGGCGGCGCCCAAGGCCGCGACGACGCCATCGAGTTGGCGAAGTCCAACATCCTGCTGCTGGGCCCCACGGGCTCCGGCAAGACCCTCCTCGCGCAGACCCTGGCGCGCATGCTGAACGTCCCGTTCGCCATCGCCGACGCGACGGCGCTCACGGAGGCGGGCTACGTCGGCGAGGACGTCGAGAACATCCTGCTGAAGCTGATCCAGGCGGCCGACTACGACGTCAAGAAGGCCGAGACCGGGATCATCTACATCGATGAGATCGACAAGGTCGCGCGGAAGAGTGAAAACCCGTCCATCACAAGGGACGTGAGCGGCGAGGGCGTGCAGCAGGCCCTGCTGAAGATCCTGGAGGGCACCACGGCCTCCGTGCCGCCGCAGGGCGGACGCAAGCACCCGCACCAGGAGTTCATCCAGATCGACACGACGAACGTGCTGTTCATCGTGGGCGGCGCCTTCGCCGGACTGGAGAAGATCATCGAGTCCCGGGCGGGCGCCAAGGGCATCGGCTTCGGCGCGACCATCCGCTCGAAGCGCGAGCTGGAGGCCAAGGACCAGTTCGAGGACGTCATGCCGGAGGACCTGGTCAAGTTCGGCATGATCCCGGAGTTCATCGGCCGCCTCCCGGTCATCACCTCGGTGCACAACCTCGACCGCGAGGCTCTCCTCAAGATCCTGGTCGAGCCGCGCAACGCCCTGATGAAGCAGTACCAGCGCCTCTTCGAACTCGACGGCGTGGAGCTGGACTTCGAGCGCGAGGCCCTCGAAGCCATCGCCGACCAGGCCATCCTCCGCCAGACCGGCGCCCGCGGCCTGCGCGCCATCATGGAGGAAGTCCTGATGTCCGTGATGTACGAGGTCCCGTCCCGCAAGGACGTCGCCCGCGTCGTCGTCACGGCGGACGTCGTCCACTCCAACGTCAACCCGACCCTGATCCCGCGCGACGCACGGGGCCGGGGGCCGGGGGAGCAGAAGTCCGCGTAACCCGCGACGCAGCACACGAGAACGGGCCCCGGTCAACCGACCGGGGCCCCTTGCCATGTGCTGCCGCGTCAGGCCTTGACGCGGATCTCGGGCCGAAGCTTCGAGGTGAGGTCGATCGCGACGTCCTTCGTCACGCCCTTGGTGGTGTCACCGGGGGAGACCATGACGATGGTGCTGTGGTCGGCCCAGGCGCAGAACCAGTCGGTCTTCTCCTTCTTGGTCGCCTGGTCGGTGCCCTTGGCCGCCTGGCACTTCATGTACGCGCCGTCCAGGTCGGCTTCCTCGGGCTCGCCGACCAGCTCGGTCCTGGGGGTGCCCGGGTCGCTGGAGGTGTCCTCCTCGGCCGACTTCTTGAAGTTGGCGAAGAACGTGTCCAGGGCCTTTTCCGGGTCCGCGATGTCTCCGTAGGCACCGGCGAACGTGAGGCCCTTGGCCGTGGCGAGCTCGCTCGGGTCGGGCGCGGTGCTCGGGTCGGAGGGGTCGTACCCGGTCAGGTCCGCCGTCGAGTAGATGCCGAGCACCGTCTTGGCGTTCTTGACGCCGCTCTTCTCCAGCTCGCCCACGGAGTCGTCACCGGCGCTCGCGCCGTCGTCGGAGACCCGCTTGTAGTCGGAGAGCACGGTCTCCGGCGTCGCCACCTTGTGCGCGCCGTCGTCCTCGACGCCCGCGCCGCCGCCCCCGCCGATCACGAAGTACGCGCCCACCGCGATCGCGGCGACGACCGCCACCGCGCCGATGATGAGGCCCGTCTTCTTCTTGCCGCCCGGGGCCGGCGGCATCGGCGCGCCGTAGGGGGCCTGGCCGTAGGGCGGCTGCTGGCCGTAGGGCGGGGTCTGGGGCGGGACGCCCTGCGGAGGCTGCTGCGGGTAGCCGTACCCCGGCTGCGGCTGGCCGGGCTGCTGGGGGTAGCCGTAGCCGGGCTGGGGGGCCTGCGGCTGCTGGCCGTACGGACCCGGCTGGCCGTACGGACCGGGCTGCTGGGGCTGCCCGCCGTACGGGCCCGGCTGGTTGTAGCTCATTCCTGGGTTCCCCTCCAGATGCTTATGTGTTCACGACATCCTGGCGCAGACACAGGAAACGCACCGCATCGGGGGCATCACCGTTACACAAGAATCGAGTTTCGGGACCACCCGGTGACACCCCTAAACTGAGCGGGTGACCGAGAACGCTCAGCAGCAGCCACCAGCGCCCCACACCGAACTGCCGACCCAGTACGCGCCGGCCGACGTAGAGGGGCCGCTGTACGAGCGCTGGGTGGAGCGGGGTTACTTCGAGGCGGACGCGAAGAGCGACAAGCCGCCCTACACCGTCGTCATCCCGCCGCCGAACGTCACGGGCAGTCTGCACCTCGGGCACGCCTTCGAGCACACGCTCATCGACGCCCTGACCCGCCGCAAGCGCATGCAGGGCTACGAGACGCTGTGGCAGCCCGGCATGGACCACGCCGGCATCGCCACGCAGAACGTCGTCGAGCGGGAGCTGGCCAAGGAGGGCAAGTCCCGGCACGACCTGGGCCGTGAGGCGTTCGTCGAGCGCGTCTGGCAGTGGAAGGCCGAGTCCGGCGGGCAGATCTCCGGGCAGATGCGCCGCCTCGGTGACGCCGTCGCGTGGTCGCGTGAGCGCTTCACCATGGACGAGGGCCTGTCCCAGGCCGTCCAGACCATCTTCAAGCGGCTCCACGACGACGAGCTGATCTACCGCGCCGAGCGCATCATCAACTGGTGCCCCCGCTGTCTGACCGCCATCTCGGACATCGAGGTCGAGTACCAGGACGACGACGGCGAGCTCGTCTCCATGAAGTACGGCGACGGGGACGAGACCATCGTCGTCGCCACCACCCGCGCCGAGACGATGCTCGGTGACACCGCCGTCGCCGTCCACCCCGAGGACGAGCGCTACAAGCACCTGGTCGGCAAGCTCATCAGGCTGCCGCTGACCGACCGTTCCATCCCGGTCGTTGCGGACGAGCACGTCGACCCAGAGTTCGGCACGGGCGCCGTCAAGGTGACCCCGGCGCACGACCCGAACGACTTCGAGATCGGCCGGCGCCACGACCTGCCCGCCATCACGGTCATGGACGAGCACGCCGTCATCACCGCCCACGGCCCCTTCCAGGGCCTGGACCGGCTGGAGGCCCGCTCCGCCATCGTCGCGGCGCTGCGCGCGGACGGCCGGATCGTCGCCGAGAAGCGGCCCTACGTCCACTCCGTCGGCCACTGCTCGCGCTGCAAGACCACCATCGAGCCGCGGCTGTCCATGCAGTGGTGGGTCAAGGTCGGCCCGCTCGCCAAGGCCGCCGGTGACGCGGTCCGCGACGGCAAGGTCAGGATCCACCCGCAGGAGATGGAGAAGCGGTACTTCGACTGGGTCGACAACCTTCACGACTGGTGCATCTCACGGCAGTTGTGGTGGGGCCACCGCATCCCGGTCTGGTACGGCCCGCAGGGCGAGGTCGTCTGCGTCGGCCCCGACGAGGAGCCGCCGAGCGGTGAGGGCTGGCGTCAGGACTCCGACGTCCTCGACACCTGGTTCTCGTCCGGCCTGTGGCCGTTCTCCACGCTGGGCTGGCCCGGGCGGACCGAGTCGCTCGCGAAGTTCTACCCGAACTCCGTCCTGGTCACCGGCTACGACATCCTCTTCTTCTGGGTCGCCCGGATGATGATGTTCGGGCTGTACGCGATGGACGGCACCGCGCCGTTCCACACCATCGCGCTGCACGGCATGGTCCGTGACCAGAACGGCAAGAAGATGTCCAAGTCCTTCGGGAACGTGGTCAACCCGCTGGACTGGATGGACAAGTACGGCTCCGACGCGCTGCGCTTCACGCTCGCCCGCGGCGCCAACCCGGGTGTCGACGTCCCGATCGGCGAGGACTGGGTCCAGGGCTCCCGCAACTTCGCCAACAAGATCTGGAACGCCACGCGCTTCGCGCTGATGAACGGCGCGACGGTGGACGGCCCGCTGCCCGACGCGTCGGCGATGTCCTCGACCGACCGCTGGATCCTCTCCCGCCTGAACTCGGTGGTCGCCGAGGTCGACGCGTACTACGAGGACTACCAGTTCGCGAAGCTCTCCGACGCCCTGTTCCACTTCGCGTGGGACGAGGTCTTCGACTGGTACGTCGAGCTGTCCAAGACCACCTTCCAGGCGGGCGGCGAGGCGGCCGAGGTCAGCAAGCGCGTCCTGGGCGAGGTCCTGGACGTCACGCTGCGGCTGCTGCACCCGGTCGTCCCCTTCGTGACGGAGACGCTGTGGACCACGCTGACCGGCGGGGAATCCGTCGTCATCGCGCAGTGGCCCGCGGACAGCGGCTTCCGTGACGCGCCCGCCGAGCGGGAGATCGGGACGCTCCAGTCGGTGATCACCGAGGTCCGCCGCTTCCGCGCCGACCAGGGTCTCCAGCCCGGCCAGCGAGTGCCGGCGCGCCTGAGCCTGGACGGCACGGCGCTGGCCCCGCACGAGCCGGCCGTCCGCCAGCTGCTGCGGCTTCAGCCCGAGGGCGAGAGCTTCGCGGCGACGGCGACGCTGCCGGTGGCGGGCGTCGAGGTCGCGCTGGACCTCTCCGGCGTGATCGATGTCGCGGCGGAGCGCAAGCGGCTCGCCAAGGACCTCGCCGCCGCCGAGAAGGAGAAGGCCCAAGCCACGGCGAAGCTCGGCAACGAGGCGTTCCTCGCCAAGGCCCCGGACCAGGTCGTGGACAAGATCCGCACCCGCCTGGCCAAGTCCGAGGAGGACATCGCGCGGATCCGGGCCCAGCTGGAGCGTCTGCCGCAGGCCTGAACGTCATCACCCGCGTGAAGGCCCCGGTGCCCGTACGGCACCGGGGCCTTCACGCCCCCAGGGGCCGCGAGCCCCGTACCAGGCATCTCTACGGCGTCGGGGACCCTCACGCCCTTCAGGGGCGCGGGGAACCGCGCGAGCAACCACGTACGCCCCGCACCCGGACGACGAGCCGGGCCACCCGCGCCCCCGCGGCTCGCAGCCCCGCACCACACCACCGGCCCACGGATGAGCAGGCGCCGCAAGCCACCGCACGCGCTGTCGGCACCTCTCCGTAGACTGGGCCCCGTGAGTGAGCTCCCCCCGCACGACAGCGGCGACCAGACCGACCCCGGTGAGTCGTTCGACGAGATCATCGCCGCCGAGACCGAGCGCGACCCCGACCTCGCGGTGATCGAGGCCGGCAGTCGGACCCTGCGCACACAGGGCGGCCCGCCGGAGGCCGACGTACCGGCGCGCCCCGAGGACCCCGAGACCGACAAGGCGCTGCGGGAGGTCGAGGCGGAGCTCGCGACACGCTGGGGCGAGACCAAGCTGGAGCCGTCCGTCACGCGTATCTCCGCGCTGATGGACGTGCTGGGCGAGCCGCAGCGGTCGTACCCCTCGATCCACATCACGGGCACCAACGGCAAGACGTCCACCGCACGCATGATCGAGGCCCTGCTGGGCGCCTTCGAGCTGCGGACCGGCCGGTACACCTCGCCCCACGTGCAGTCCGTCACCGAGCGGATCAGCCTCGACGGGTCGCCGATCGCCGCCGAGCGCTTCATCGAGACGTACCAGGACATCAAGCCCTACGTCGAGATGGTCGACGCCCAGCAGGACTACCGGCTGTCGTTCTTCGAGGTGCTGACGGGCATGGCGTACGCCGCCTTCGCCGACGCGCCCGTGGACGTCGCCGTGGTCGAGGTGGGCATGGGCGGGAGCTGGGACGCCACCAACGTCATCGACTCCGACGTCGCCGTCGTGACGCCGATCGACCTCGACCACACCGACCGGCTCGGCGGCACGCCCGGCGAGATCGCCGGTGAGAAGGCCGGGATCATCAAGTCCGGCGCCACCGTGATCATGGCCCAGCAGCCGGTGGACGCCGCCCAGGTGCTGCTGAAGAAGGCCGTGGACGTCGACGCGACCGTGGCCCGCGAGGGGCTGGAGTTCGGCGTCGTGTCGCGGCAGGTCGCCGTCGGCGGGCAGCTGCTGACGCTGCGCGGGCTCGGCGGTGAGTACACCGACGTGTTCCTGCCACTGCACGGCGCGCACCAGGCGCACAACGCCGCCGTCGCGCTCGCCGCGGTGGAGGCGTTCTTCGGTGTCGGCGCGCAGCGGCCCGAGCCGCTGTACATCGACACGGTGCGCAAGGCCTTCGCCGCCGTCGCCTCGCCGGGCCGGCTGGAGGTCGTACGGCGGTCGCCGACCGTCGTCCTCGACGCCGCGCACAACCCGGCGGGCGCCCGGGCGGTCGCCGAGGCGGTCGGTGAGGCCTTCCAGTTCAGCCGGCTCATCGGGGTCGTCGGAGCCAGTGGCGAGAAGGACGTACGCGGGCTGCTGGAGGCCTTCGAGCCGGTGTTCGCGGAGGTCGTCGTCACCCAGAACTCCAGTCACCGCGCGATGGACGCCGACGAGTTGGCGGGCGTCGCCGTCGAGGTGTTCGGCGAGGACCGGGTGCAGGTGGAGCCACGGCTGCCGGACGCGCTGGAGGCCGCGATCACGCTGGCCGAGGAGGAGGGCGAGTTCGCGGGCGGCGGTGTGCTCGTCACCGGATCCGTCATCACGGTCGGCGAGGCCCGACTGCTGCTGGGAAGGGGCTGACCCACGATGCGCACGCTCTGTGCTTCCACCCTGATCGGCGAGGTCTTCGTCATCGGCTTCGCCGGTCTGGTCGCGATGAAGGACCCCGACCTGGCCATGTCGACGGTCTGGACGGTCAGCGGCATCGCGATGTTCCTGTGCCTGGTGCTGTGCGGCCTGGTGACCCGGCCGGGCGGGGTGGCCATGGGCTGGGCGCTCCAGCTCGGACTCATCGCTTCCGGATTCTTCGTCCCCACGATGTTCTTCCTGGGGGCGATGTTCGCCGCGCTGTGGTGGGCTTCCGTCCATTACGGCAGGAAGATCGACGAGGCCAAGGCCCGATTCGCCGCCCAGGCTGACACTGCGTGACGAAGGCCCGGTCGGGCCCTGTAGCCTCATCACCCCGCACCTCGCGTGACCCCAGAAGGAGCCCCGTCGTGACCCAGCGCACCCTCGTCCTCCTCAAGCCCGACGCCGTCCGTCGTGGCCTGACCGGCGAGATCATCAGCCGCATCGAGCGCAAGGCCGGCTGGCAGATCACCGCGCTGGAGCTGCGCACCCTGGACCAGGAGACCCTGGAGCAGCACTACGGCGAGCACAAGGGCAAGCCCTTCTACGAGCCGCTGGTCCAGTTCATGGCGTCCGGCCCGGTCGTGGCGCTGATCGTCGAGGGAGAGCGAGTCATCGAGGGGGTGCGCGCGCTGGCCGGCCCGACCGACCCGATCGCCGCCGCGCCCGGCTCGATCCGCGGTGACTACGGCGTCATCGTGCGGGAGAACCTGATCCACGCCTCCGACTCCGAGGAGTCGGCCGAACGCGAGGTGAAGATCTTCTTCCCCGGTCGCGCCTGACACGCCGCCGAGGAAGCGGAACGAATTCACCACGCGTCCTTCTGAGGGACCGTCACCTTTTCAAACCGCCTGACCTGGGACGGCCGCGCATTTCCGGCCGTCCCGCCGCATAACCGTGCCGATCGGGGGAACGAGTGCCCCCGATGGCCCGTCTCCACAAGCGAGGCGGCGCGCCATCTGATGACAATGGCGAAGACCCTCGCGCAGTGTTCGGGAAGGCGCGTCTACCATGGAAGCCTTCACGTCACAGCACCCACCTCGCCGACCTGAAAAGCCCTCAAAAGCTCCGTGGGAAGGCCAGACGAATCCTGATGGGGAACTCAATGTCGTTCATCGGCCGTGACATGGCTGTCGACCTCGGGACCGCCAACACGCTGGTGTACGTCAGGGGTCGCGGGATCGTACTCAACGAGCCGTCCGTCGTCGCGATCAACACCAACACCGGTGGCATCCTCGCGGTCGGTGCCGAAGCGAAGAAGATGATCGGGCGCACGCCCGGCAACATCGTTGCCGTACGTCCGCTGAAGGACGGCGTGATCGCCGACTTCGAGATCACCGAGCGGATGCTCCGCTACTTCATTCTGAAGATCCACAAGCGGCGCTATCTGGCTCGTCCGCGGGTCGTCGTCTGTGTGCCCTCGGGCATCACGGGCGTCGAGCGCCGCGCCGTCATCGAGGCGTCGTCCCAGGCCGGCGCCCGTCAGGTGCACATCATCGAGGAGCCCATGGCGGCGGCCATCGGCTCCGGGCTGCCGGTCCACGAGGCCACGGGCAACATGGTGGTGGACATCGGCGGCGGCACCACGGAGGTCGCGGTCATCTCCCTCGGCGGCATCGTCACCGCCCAGTCCATCCGGGTCGCGGGCGACGAGCTGGACAACGCGATCATCCAGCACATCAAGAAGGAGTACTCGCTCCTGCTGGGTGAGCGCACGGCCGAGCAGATCAAGATCACGATCGGTTCGGCGTACGACCTCGACTCCGACGAGCACACCGAAATCCGCGGCCGGGACCTCGTCTCCGGGCTGCCCAAGACCGTCGTCATCTCGGCCGCCGAAGTGCGCAAGGCGATCGAGGAGCCCGTCAACGCGATCGTGGACGCGGTGAAGACGACGCTCGACAAGTGCCCGCCGGAGCTGTCCGGCGACATCATGGACCGCGGAATCGTTCTGACCGGCGGTGGCGCGATGCTGCGCGGCCTGGACGAGCGGCTGCGCCGGGAGACCGGAATGCCGATCCACATCGCCGAGGACCCGCTGGACAGCGTGGCGCTCGGATCCGGCAAGTGCGTCGAGGAGTTCGAGGCGCTGCAGCAGGTTCTGGACGCCCAACCGCGCAGATGAGGTAACTCTTCGATTCCGCCGTACGAGACCATCGCCTCTCGTACGGCGGATCGTTGATATAGAGGCATAAGCTGCCACAAACAGCCCGTGGGAATCCGCCGTCCGGATTCCCAGCGGGCCGACCCGATTTCCCGGTTCCTATGAGGAAGGGCACGGCCGCCGCACGTGAGGGACACACGAGAGAGCCGGCTGCTCCTGGTGCTGCTGGTCGCCATCGCGTTCGCGCTGATCACGGTGGACATTCGCGGCGGGGAGGATTCACCGGTCGACGGTGCCCGTGGTGCCGCGGCCGCCGCCTTCGGCCCGATCGAGAACGGCGTGTCGTCCGCGGTCGACCCGGTGGGCAACGCGATCGCAGCGATCCGTGACTCCGGCGAGCGACACGACCGGCTCGCCGAACTGGAGCGGCAGAACGCCGACCTGAAGGCCAAACTCGGCAGCGACGACCGCAACCGCAGCCGCCTGAAGCAGCTCGACAAGATGCTGAAGATCGCCGGCCAGGGCCAGTACGGCATCAAGGGCGCCGAGGTCATCGCCATAGGAGCGGCCCAGGGCTTCTCCTGGACCATCACCATCGACATCGGCGCCAACGACGGCATCAAGCGCGACATGACCGTCCTCAACGGCGACGGCCTCGTCGGCCGCGTCACCACCGTCGGCCCGAACACGGCGACCGTACTGCTCGCCAGCGACCCCGACTTCACCGTCGGCACCCGCATGGAAGGCAGCGACGAACTCGGCTTCGCCTCCGGCCAGGGCGACCGCCCGCTGCGCGTCGAACTCCTCAACGGCAAGGCGCAGATCAAGAAGGGCGACCGCCTGGTCACCTTCGGCTCGCAGGCCGACCGGCCGTTCGTGCCCGGCGTCCCGGTCGGCGTGGTCTCCCGTGTCGACCCCTCCGGCGGCGGCCTGACGCGCACCCTGTACGTCACGCCGTTCGTCGGGTTCAGCAAGCTCGACATCGTCGGCGTCGTCGTCCAGACCCCGGAGCGGGACCCGCGCGACACGGTGCTGCCGGCCAAGCCCAAGCCCACGCCGACGCCCACCGTGACGGTGACCGTGACCCCGGGCGCGGAGAACGCCGACGCGTCCGCCGAGGGCGACTCGGCCACCGACGGTGACTCGGCGACCGACAGCGACTCGGCGACCGACGGTCCGTCACCCGACGACGGCCAGTCCCAGCAAGAGGAAGACCAGTAGGGGGAGCTGTACCCATGCGCTTCAACAGGATTCTGCTCTCCTCCACACTGGTAGTCGTCGCCCTGGTGCTCCAGGTGAGTGTCCTCGCCCGGCTGCACCTCCCGGGCGCCGTCCCCGACCTGGTACTGCTCACCGTGCTGGCCCTCGCCCTGGTCTACGGCCATGTCGGCGGCGCCTTGATCGGCTTCGGCGCCGGACTCCTCGCCGACCTCGCCCCGCCCGCCGACCACGCCGCCGGCCGCTACGCGCTGGTGCTCTGCGTCATCGGCTACCTCGCGGGCCTGGTCAAGCCGGAGAACGGCCAGCTCAAGTCGGCCACCGGACCGATGGCCGTGGTCGTCGCCGCCGCGGTCGGCAGCACCCTGCTGTACGCCGGGGTGGGCGCCCTCGTCGGCGACACCGCCGCCCGCCATGTCGGCCTACCCGGTCTGCTGTTCACGGCGGCCCTGTACGACCTGCTGCTCGCGCCCTTCGTCGTGCCCGGCCTGATGGCGCTCGCCCGGCGCGCGGACAACAACCCGCTGGAGACCGGCTCGTCGGCCAAGGCGACGGACATCTCCTCCGGCTGGCTCTCCTCCGGCACCGGACTGCGCATCGGCGGCCAGCGCGGCGGGTTCGGGGGCCTGAAGGTGAAGGCGGCCAGAGCGCGGGTGGCCCGAGCCGGGCGCATCAAGGGGGTCAAGCGGCTGTGAGCGCAGGGCAGTTCACCCGAACGGGGGAGCTCAGGAGGAACCCGGCCTCGCGGGTCGGCCGTTCATCACTCGTACCCGCACACGCGTACGCGCTCTGAGAGGGGGAGGCAACCGCAGTGACCAACATTCCCGAGACCGGACGGACCCCACGGGTCCAGATCCGGCTCGTCGTCATCCAGATCCTCGTCCTCTCCCTCCTGGCCACCCTCGGCGGCCGGCTGTGGTACCTCCAGATCCGCGAGGGCGAGGCCTACGCCAAGGAGGCGTCGGGCAACCACGTCCAGCAGGTCGTCGAGCCCGCCGTGCGCGGCTCCATCCTGGACGCGCGCGGAGTGGCCCTCGCCGACAACGAGACACGGCTGGTGGTCTCCGCCTCCCGCACCGACCTGCTGAAGATGAAGGACGACGGCAAGGGCGTCCTCACCAAGCTCGCGGGCGTGCTGGGCATGACGCCCAAGGACGTCATGGCGAAGGTGCGGCTGTGCGACTCCAAGACGCCGCAGCCGTGCTGGAACGGCTCGCCGTACCAGCCGATCCCCATCACCGACGAGGCCACCCCGCGCCAGGCACTGCAGATCCGTGAGCGCGCCGAGGACTTCCCCGGCATCACCGCCGAGCCACAGGCCGTCCGCCGGTACGCGAGCCCCGGCGCGGCCAACAGCGCCCAGGTGCTCGGCTATCTCTCCCCGGTCACCGACCAGGAGATCCAGCAGGCCCAGGACACCGACTCGCCGTTCCTGCGCTCCGACCAGGTCGGCCGCAGCGGCCTGGAGCGGACCTACGACAAGGAGCTGCGCGGCAAGGCCGGCGTCACCCGCTACGAGGTCGACAACCTCGGCCGGGTCATCGGCCAGGCCGAGGCGGACGCCGCCCAGCCCGGCTCCAACCTCGTCACCAGCATCGACGCCCGCGTCCAGCGGGTCGCCGAGTTCGAGCTGAACGAGGCGATGAAGACCGCCCGCAAGGAGTGGGACCGCAACACCAACGAGCGGTACAAGGCCGACTCCGGCGCGGTGGTGGTGATGGAGGCCAAGACGGGACGGATCGTCGCCATGGCGTCCAACCCGACCTACGACCCCAACGCCTGGGTCGGCGGCATCTCCGCCAAGGACTACGCCCGGCTCACCGGCAAGAAGTCCAACTACCCGCTGCTCAACCGGGCCATACAGGGTCAGGCAGCGCCGGGCTCGATCTTCAAGGTGGTCTCCACCGCGGCCGCGGTCCAGGCCGGCTACGACTTCGACGGCCGCTACAACTGCTCCAGCGCCTACTCGGTCGGCGGCCAGGTCTTCAAGAACTTCGAGTCGCAGAACCACGGCCCGATCAGCCTGGGCCGCGCCCTGGAGGTCTCGTGCGACACGGTCTTCTACCAGCTCGCGCACAACGAGTGGAAGAAGGACGGCGGCATCAACCCCAAGAAGGGGCAGCCCAAGGACCACTTCTACAAGGCCGCCCACCAGTTCGGCCTCGGCAAGGAGACCGGCATCGACCTGCCCAACGAGGTCACCGGCCGTGTCCCCGACCGCCAGTGGAAGCAGCAGTACTGGGAGGCCAACAAGGGCGCCTGGTGCAAGACGGGCAAGAAGGACGGGGACTACGTCCAGCGGATCTCCTACGAGAACTGCCTCGAAGGCAACAAGATGCGCGCCGGTGACGAGATCAACTACTCCATCGGCCAGGGCGACACGCTGGTGACACCGATTCAGATGGCGACGATCTACGCGGCCATCTCCAACGGAGGCACGCTCTACGACCCGTCCGTCGGCAAGGCGATCATCAGCCCCGACGGCAAGCGGATCTCGGAGATCAAGCCCAAGTCGCACGGCAAGCTGCCGGTCACCCGGCAGACGCTGGCCCAGATGGACGAGGCCCTGGAGGGTGTGGCCACCCGGGGTACGGCGGCGTGGCGGTTCGGCGGCTGGCCGCAGGACAAGATCGCGATGCACGCCAAGACCGGTACGGCGGAGGTCTACGGCAAGCAGACCACCTCGTGGTTCGCGACCTACACCGACGACTACGCGATCGTGATGACCATCTCCCAGGGTGGTACGGGCTCGGGCGCCTCGGGCCCGGCCGTGCGCAACATCTACGACGCGCTGTACGGCGTCGCCGACGACGGCGCCATCAACGAGAAGAACGCCCTGCTGCCCACCCCGCAGAAGAACCTGCCGAAGATCCAGGCCGACGGCTCGATCATCGCGCCGAAGGTCTCCAAGGACCCGGCGAAGGACCAGCAGGCCAGCCAGAAGGCCCCGGTGGACGAGGGCGGGCAGGTGCAGACGGCGGCGACCGTGCCGCCCTCGCCCGAGGGCAACCGGAACACCCGGCGCCGCCGGCGCCGCCAGGGCTGCCGCAGCCGCCGCGGGTCGCTCAGCCGAAGGATGCTCACATGACGGGCGCGAACAGCTTCCAGGTCTCCGGATACGGACCCGAGCGCGCGGGCTGGACCCGGCTGTTCGCCCGTGACTCGCTGGCCCGGCGGCTCGACTGGCCGATACTGCTGTCGGCCCTGACGCTGTCCCTGATCGGCGCGATGCTGGTGTTCTCGGCGACCCGCAACCGCACCGAGATCAACCAGGGCGATCCGTACTACTTCCTGGTCCGGCACCTGCTGAACACCGGCATCGGCTTCGCACTGATGATCGGCACGGTCTGGCTCGGCCACCGCACCCTGCGCGGCGCGGTGCCGGTCCTGTACGGAGCGTCGGTCTTCCTGGTCCTGCTGGTCCTGACCCCGCTCGGCACCACGGTCAACGGCGCCCACTCGTGGATCGCGGTCGGCGGCGGCTTCTCCCTCCAGCCCTCGGAGTTCGTGAAGGTCACGATCATCCTCGGCATGGCGATGCTGCTGGCGGCCAGGGTGGACGCGGGCGACAAGCCGTACCCCGACCACCGCACGGTCCTGCAGGCGCTCGGCCTGGCCACGGTGCCGATGCTGATCGTGATGCTCATGCCCGACCTCGGGTCGGTCATGGTGATGGTGGTGATCGTGCTGGGAGTGCTGCTCGCGTCCGGCGCGTCCAACCGGTGGGTGTTCGGGCTGCTCGGCGCCGGTGCCATGGGCGCCATCGCGGTCTGGCAGCTGCACATCCTCGACGACTACCAGATCAACCGCTTCGCCGCGTTCGCCAACCCGGACCTCGACCCGGCAGGCGTGGGCTACAACACCAACCAGGCGCGCATCGCCATCGGCTCGGGCGGACTGACCGGGTCGGGCCTGTTCCAGGGCTCGCAGACCACCGGGCAGTTCGTGCCGGAGCAGCAGACGGACTTCGTGTTCACCGTCGCGGGCGAGGAACTCGGCTTCCTCGGAGGCGGCCTGATAATCCTTCTGCTGGGCGTGGTCCTCTGGCGTGCCTGCCGGATCGCGCTGGAGACGACCGAGCTGTACGGCACGATCGTCGCGGCCGGCATCGTGGCCTGGTTCGCCTTCCAGTCCTTCGAGAACATCGGGATGACCCTGGGGATCATGCCGGTCACCGGTCTGCCACTGCCGTTCGTGTCCTACGGAGGATCGTCAATGTTCGCGATCTGGGTGGCCGTCGGGCTGTTGCAGTCGATCCGGGTGCAGAGACCCATGTCCGCGTGAAGTTTCTCCCCATTCAACCCCCTGGTCACCTGCCGTCATGCCCCGAATCCCATTAGATTCGGGGGATGGCGGATACGAAGCGTGAGATCGAGCGCAAGTACGAGTCCGACGACAGCGGGCTGCCCGACCTGACCGGCGTCGCCGGCGTGGCGGCCGTCCTCGACCAGGGCGTCGCCGAGCTGGACGCCACCTACTACGACACCGTCGACGAGCGACTGGCAGCCGCCTCGATCACCCTGCGCCGCCGCACCGGCGGCTCGGACGCCGGGTGGCATCTGAAACTCCCGGTCACCACCGGCGTCCGCGACGAGATCCACGCGCCGCTCTCCGACCACGTGCCGTCCACACTCGGCGCCCTGGTCCGCTCCCGCGTGCGCGACGACGAGCTGGCCCCCGTGGTCCGGCTGCGCTCGACCCGCGACGTACGCCACCTCATGGACGCCGACGGGCAGCTGCTCGCCGAGGTGTCCCTGGACGCCGTGCGGGCCGAGCGGCTCACCGGGGGCGGTGGGAAGGCCGAGTGGACCGAGATCGAGGTGGAACTCGCCGACGACGGCGACCCGGCATTCCTCGACAAGGTCGAGAAGCGGCTGCGCAAGGCCGGCATCCACCCCTCCGAGTCCCCGTCGAAGCTGGCCAGGGCGCTGGCCGAGACCGGCGGGAAGGGCCGGCCCCGCAAGGAGGACCGGGCCGAGCCGGTCACCGCCGGTGACCACGTGCTGGCGTATGTACGCGCCCAGCGCGACGTGGTCGTCGAGCTCGATCCCGCCGTCCGCCGGGACGTGGAGGACTCGGTGCACCGCATGCGGGTCGCCACCCGCCGGATGCGCAGCACCTTCAAGTCGTACCGCAAGGTCCTCGACCGGGCCGTCACCGACCCGATCGGCGCCGAGCTGAAGTGGCTGGCGGGTGAGCTGGGTGCGGGCCGCGACCAGGAGGTGCTGGCCGAGCGGATCACCGGCGTCATCGAGGAACTGCCGCACGACCTGGTCGCCGGGCCCGTCCGCAACCGGCTGCGCGCCTGGTCGAAGGCGCGGGGCGGGGACTCGCGACGGCAGATCATCGACGTACTGAACGGGCAGCGTTATCTCGCGCTGCTGACCTCGCTGGACGCCCTGCTCGCCGACCCGCCGCTGCGCGCGGCGGCGGCCGGGAAGCCGTCGAAGGTGCTCACCAAGGCCGTGAACAAGGCCTGCGACACGCTGGCCGGCCTGGTCGACCAGGCCCTCGACACCTCGGCCGGGCACGATCGGGACGTGGCGCTGCACGAGGCCCGCAAGAAGGCCAAGCGGGCGCGGTACGCGGCGGAGGTGGCGGCCCCCGCGTTCGGCAAGCCGGCGTCCAAGCTGGTGTCGTCGCTGAAGGACCTCCAGAGCCTGCTCGGCGAGCACCAGGACAGCGTGATGAGCCGGACCGCCCTGAAGGACCTGGCCGAGCAGGCGCACGCCGCCGGGGAGAACTCGTTCACCTACGGCCTGCTCCACGCCCGGGAGGAGCAGCGGGCGGCCGAGGTGGAGGAGGAGCTGCCGGGCGTGTGGAAGGGGATGAGGGGGACGTTCGGGCTCTGAGCGTGCGGAGGGGTGTCCCGGCCGCGTTAGGCTTGATGGTCACCCGCCCCCAGCCTCCGGCCGGGGGTACACCCAGTCAGCTCACGAAAGTCCCGCGATGTCTGCCGAGTCGGTTTTCCCGCAGCTCGAAGCACTGCTCCCGCATGTGCAGAAGCCGATCCAGTACGTCGGTGGAGAACTCAACTCCACCGTCAAGGACTGGGACGCCTGTGATGTCCGCTGGGCGCTCATGTACCCGGACGCGTACGAGGTGGGTCTGCCCAACCAGGGCGTCATGATCCTCTACGAGGTCCTCAACGAGCGTGCGGGGGTCCTCGCCGAGCGGACGTACAGCGTCTGGCCGGACCTGGAGGCGCTGATGCGGGAGCACGGCGTCCCGCAGTTCACGGTGGACGGTCACCGCCCCGTGAAGGCCTTCGACGTGTTCGGCGTCAGCTTCTCCACGGAGCTGGGCTACACGAACCTGCTGACCGCGCTGGATCTGTCGGGGATCCCGCTGGAGGCCAAGGACCGGACCGTCGACGACCCGATCGTCATGGCCGGCGGCCACGCGGCCTTCAACCCCGAGCCGATCGCCGACTTCATCGACTGCGCGGTGATCGGCGACGGCGAGCAGGCCGTCCTGGAGGTCACCGACATCATCCGCGCCTGGAAGGCGGAGGGCCGGCCGGGCGGGCGCGAGGAGCTGCTGTTCCGCCTGGCGCGGACCGGCGGGGTGTACGTGCCCGGCTTCTACGACGTGGAGTACCTGCCGGACGGGCGCATCGGGCGCGTCGTGCCGAACAAGTCGGGTGTGCCGTGGCGGGTGTCCAAGCACACCGTGATGGACCTCGACGAGTGGCCCTACCCGAAGCAGCCCCTGGTGCCGCTGGCGGAGACGGTCCACGAGCGGATGTCCGTCGAGATCTTCCGGGGCTGCACGCGCGGCTGCCGCTTCTGCCAGGCCGGCATGATCACCCGCCCCGTGCGGGAGCGGTCGATCACCGGTATCGGCGACATGGTCGAGAAGGGCCTGAAGGCGACCGGCTTCGAGGAGGTCGGCCTGCTGTCGCTGTCGTCGGCCGACCACAGCGAGATCGGCGACGTCGCCAAGGGCCTCGCGGACCGGTACACGGACGACAAGATCGGCCTGTCGCTGCCGTCGACCCGCGTGGACGCCTTCAACATCGACCTGGCCAACGAGCTGACCAGGAACGGTCGCCGGTCCGGCCTGACCTTCGCACCGGAGGGCGGCTCCGAGCGGATCCGCAAGGTCATCAACAAGATGGTCTCCGAGGACGACCTGATCCGTACCGTCGCGACGGCCTACGGCAACGGCTGGCGGCAGGTGAAGCTCTACTTCATGTGCGGCCTGCCCACCGAGACCGACGACGACGTGCTCCAGATCGCCGACATGGCGACGCGCGTGATCCAGAAGGGCCGCGAGGTCTCCGGCTCCAACGACATCCGCTGCACGGTGTCGATCGGCGGGTTCGTGCCCAAGCCGCACACCCCGTTCCAGTGGGCGCCGCAGCTCTCGGCCGAGGAGACGGACGCCCGTCTCGAAAAGCTCCGCGACAAGATCCGCGGCGACAAGAAGTACGGCCGCTCCATCGGCTTCCGCTACCACGACGGCAAGCCCGGCATCGTCGAGGGCCTGCTCTCGCGCGGTGACCGCCGCATCGGCGCGGTCATCCGCGCGGTCTACGAGGACGGCGGCCGCTTCGACGGCTGGCGTGAGCACTTCTCCTACGACCGCTGGATGGACTGCGCGGACAAGGCGCTCCCGCAGTTCGGCGTGGACGTCGACTGGTACACGACGCGCGAGCGGACGTACGAGGAGGTCCTGCCCTGGGACCACCTGGACTCCGGCCTCGACAAGGACTGGCTGTGGGAGGACTGGCAGGACTCCCTCGACGAGACCGAGGTCGAGGACTGCCGCTGGACGCCGTGCTTCGACTGCGGGGTGTGCCCGCAGATGGACACGGCTATACAAATCGGACCGACCGGGAAGAAGCTGCTGCCGCTCACGGTCAAGAACGCCGGTCCGGCGCCCGCTGCGAGTGGCCACGCGCACTGAGGTGCCGCGGAGGTCGCCGCCTACCTGCGCGGCCATGATGCACGTGTGGGAACTCGGCCCCCAGCGGCAGGCCGACCTGGTGCGCCTGGAGCGAGTTTGCTCCCGGCGCCCCTGGACAGGGGGCGCCCGACGAGCGGGATCCTGCCCGGGCGCCGGCCTCAGGGCGGTGGTGGCAGGAGGGGGCCGAGGGGGCCCAGGTCGAGGTTGAGTTCGTCCATCGTGAGGTCGTAGCGGCGGCACAGTTCCGTCATGCGGTCGTGGAGGATCATCAGCGTCAGGCCCAGCCGCTCCTCCTGCTGCTCGGTGAGACCGCCCTGGTCGACGCGGTGCAGGGCCTGGCGCTCCATCAGCTGGCGGAGCAACTCGACGATCGTGAGCACGAGTTTGACCAGGTCGCGTTCCACCGTCTCCGGCTCGGTCCGGAGGCGGTGGGCGACCGAGGAGCCGCCTTTACTGTCGTCCAGGGGCGGAGGCATCTCGTCCGGCCGGGCCGGGAGCAGGGCGAAGGCGCGTGCCGCGGCGTCGGCCACCTCGTCCAGGCGGCCCGAGTCGGGCGGGCGGTCAGCGGAGCGCGTCATGGGGGTCGCCGCCTTCGGTGAGCGTCTCTCCCGCGGTGGGTGCAGGGGGCAGTTCGGGGAGCATGACTCCCCACTGCTGCTCCTGAACGGCGACGATCACCGCGCGCAGCGAGATCCTGACCAGGTCGATGTCCGCGATCGACAGGACGACGTCACCGGTGAGCACCACGCCGCCGCTCAGCAGCCGGTCGAGCAGGTCGATCAGGGCCACCTGGCGCTGGGCGAGCGGGGGGTCCTCGTACGCGGTCACCGCTGTCGCGCTCCCTCCGGGGCGGCGCCCGGGCCGGCGGCCCGGGTCTCCGGCTCCTGGGCGAAGGAGTACGGCACCCAGGGCCCGGTGACCTCCACCCGTACGCCCGGGAGCCCTTCGGCGGCGTCCAGGACTCGCTCGCGGAACTCCTGGCCCCGGTCGCGCGGGACGAGATAGGCGTCGTTGGCGATGTTCTCCCCGGACGTGCCGGCCAGGCGGCCCTGTTGCGGGCGGTGCCGGGCGCGGGCCACGGCGAGGGTCGCGGCCTGCCCCTCGATACGGCGTACGGCCTCGGCGGCGGACGACCAGGCGTCCTCCCGGGCGTGCCGCTGCTGCCGGCGCTGCCGCAGGTAGGCGCGGCCGGGATCGGGTTCGTCCGCGGCGCTGTCCGGAGGCGACGGCGGGGACGGCCGCGCGGCCGCGGAGGACGTGTCGGCGTAGACCTTCACGCCCCACTCGACATGGTCGGCGAGCCGGTCCAGGAGTGCGGTGAGGGTCTGTTCCCGCTCCGCGAGCATGTCACTGACCCGGGTGTCGTCGAGGTACACGGTCGCCAGCCGCAGCGGCAGCACCGTGCCCCGCGCGCCCAGCGTCTCGATCACGTGATGGTGGGCGCGGGCCACGTTCTCCAGCCAGTCCAGGTCCTCCAGGTGAGCCTTGAGGGCGGCCTCGGAGAAGTCCGCGCCGGGCACCGGGCTGACCGCCGCCGCCAGGTCGCCGTGGCGCACCAGCGTGACGGGCGCGTCCGCGATTCCGACGAGGTCCGCGACCCCGAGGACGCCGGTGAGCGCGTCGTCCTCCGGGGAGGCGCCGGGGCGCAGCACGCCGTACGCGTAACTGAGTCGGTCGTCCATGGGTCAACTCCGGCCGTCGTCGTCCTCGGCGGTCCTGCGCCGCTTGCGCCGGGGCTCGGCGCCGGGCTCGCGGTCCTGATCGCGGTCGCGGTCACGGTCGCGGGCGCGGCGGCGGCCACCGGTGGCGCCCTCCGGCAGTTCCGCCTGCCACTCCGCCATCTGCCTGCGCAGCTGCTCGACCTCGTCGCGCAGGCGCTCGTTCTGCTCCTTCAGGTCGCGGGTGCCGTCGGCGCGGGACGACAGGGCCGGGTCGCGCTCCCACCAGTCGATGCCGATCTCCTTGGCCTTGTCCACCGAGGTGACCAGGAGGCGGAGCCGGATGGTGAGCAGCTCGATGTCGAGCAGGTCGATCTTGATGTCGCCGACGATGACGATGCCCTTGTCGAGCACCCGCTCGAGTATGTCGGCGAGGTTGGCACTGGTTCCCTGGTTGTACGGCTGAAGCGTCCGCGCCGGGGAGGGGCCGGCAGGTGGGGGCTCGGTCACGGCGTCGTCGACCTCGTTCCTGGAAGCGGCTCAGTGTCGTCGGCGCCGGCTACCTGCGGCGCCTGCGGCTCTCGGCCGGGGGTTCCTCGTCGCGGTCCTCGGGCTCTTCGTCCTCCTCTCCGTCGTACTCGTCCTCGTCTTCGTCTTCCTGCTCGTCCTCGTCTGCGGCTGTGTCCGCGTCTGGGTCCCGAGCCGCGTGCTGGTCCCTCTCGTCGTAGCGGTCCTCGGGCTGTGCCTCGTCGTCCTCGTACTCCTCGTCGTCCTCGGCGCGCGTCTGCTCCTCCCCGCGGGCCTCCAGGTCCTCCTCCTCGTACTCCTCGTGCAGGCCACGGACCAGCTCGCCGTCGCGGATCTCTTCGCGCAGCATCACGAACTTGCGGAAGAGCTTCAGGTCGAGCCGGGCACGGCGGCCCTGGGCCCGCCAGAGATTTCCGGTCTTCTCGACGAGTCCCTGGGGGACGTGGTCGAGGACCAGCAGGACCTTGGTGAGGTTCTCGGCCACCGGGTGGAAGGTGACCACCCCGCTGGTTGTGCCGCCGGCCCCTTCGGAGATCCAGGCGATCCGCTCGTCGGGCACCCGCTCGGTGATCGTCCCGGACCACGCGCGGCCGGCCTTGGCGATCTTGGTCTCCTCGACGCCCGTCACGTCCTCGGCGGACCGGCCGAACTCCGTGAACCGCGTCCACTGGTCGTACGCCTCGCGCACCGGAACGCCGATGTCGATGTCCTCGATGACGGTCATGCTCCTGGCGCCGCCGTGCGACGACCCGTGCGTGTGGCCGGCGGCCTGCTTGATCTTGTCTGTCACGGCGTCCTTGGCGTGCACGGCGCCTTCCTTGGCCTGGGACGCCTGCCCGCCGAGCAACTTGCCTCCTTTGCCGAGGCCGTGGACGAGCGCGCCGGGTTCCAGATGGGCGGAGCCGATCCGGTTCGCCGCGTCGCCCACCTTGTGTCCCACGCCGGCCAGGATGTGCTCCAGGCGGGTCTCGGCGTAGGCGCCCAGCTCCTCCACCAGCTTCGCGCCCGGGCTCTTCAGGGTGTCGGTACCGCGCGGCGATCCCGGTACGGGTGCCTTGACGTCAGCCATCGTCCGACTCCCTCGCTCGCGAGGAGCCCCTCGGCCTCGAGGACGTCCTGTGCGCCACGCTGCCGGACTTCGGCTGCGACGACATCCGGCGTACCGCCTTCTTGGCCTTGAGCTGCCTTTCCTCCTTCTCCTCGCGCGGCTCCTCGGCCTCGAGGTCCTCGTCCTCCTGTTGCCGCAATCGTCCCTGCTGCCCCTGCAGGCCGAGGGTGCGCTCGTGGAGCGAGTCGGCGAGGTGGTTGACCTGGGCGTTCACCACGGAGGTCGCCGCTGCCCTGGCCACGCCGGCCAGTTCGGTGCGGGCCTGCTGGCTGAGGTTGCCGAGCACGGGCGCGAAGGCCTCCGCGAGGTCTCCGGCCTTCGCGCGCCTGACGGCCATCGCCAGGGCGAGCCCCAGGGCGGCCTTGGCGTTCTTGTTACGGCCCAGCGCATAGCCGCCGATGAGGGCAGCTCCCACTTTGGCGTTGTTCATGATGCCGACCTTCCGAGCTGGTACAGCCTGATCTCCTCCAGCCGTCCCAGCAGTTCCTCCTCGCGTGCCGCGAAGTCCTCCTCGTCGATACGGCCCTGCGTGCGCGCCCGCTCCAGGTCGGCGAGCGCCGCCTGGATGGGGGTGGGGTCGTAGTACTCGTTCTCCGCGGCTTGAACGACCTTGTCGAGCACCCAGCCCACGCCTCGCACCGGGGCGAAGGGCAGTGCCAGGACCTCGAAGACCAGTCCCACGGTGCCTCCTTGTGTCGTGCGGCCAGGTGCCGTCGGTGGGTGTCAGGCGAAGCTGTAGGGCGGCAGTGGACCGCGGAGCCGTAGCTCGGCCCCCTCGGGCAGCTGCCCGGCGAGCTCCGCGCAGGCGTCGGTGAACTCCTGGGACTTCTCGTCGTCCACCAGGAACGAGGCGTTGACGAAGTACTGCTCCGAGGACGGCGACAGGCTCTCCGCCTGAGCCAACGGCCGCAGCGCGGTGACGACCTGGGTGGCGAGCGCCTCCTCGCGGCCCTGCACCTGCTGGGCCACGAGCTGGCCGAGTTCCATCCGCTGCTCGGGGCTCCCGCCCTCGCGCGTCGCCTCGTTCAACTCACGTATCCGGTCGGAGTCCTCGATGATCCGTCGCAGCAGCGAGTCCTCGTCCTGCACGCCCTTGACGTTGAACTCCACCCGGTCGGCGAGTTCGGCCATCCTCTGGGCGTACTGGTCGGAGCCCTGCTCCAGGACGACACGTACGGCGTCCTCGTCCTGGGCGACGAACCCGAAGCCCAGCGGCAGCGAGACGCCGTCGGACCACAACCGCTCCTGCACCGTGTGATGTGCCTCGAGGTCCCGGCGGGCGATCGACAGGTCCGCTGGGGCCTCGCTGACCACGGCGCACAGCGAGTCGCCGCGCACCACACGCAGTTCGGAGGGCGCCTCGCCGACGCCCTTGAGGCCGTCGAGGCGCAGCGGATGCGATGCCTCGGTGATGGCGTAGACGTACAGGGACATCGCTCACTCCTCGCGGTCCTTGGAGGAACGGCGCTCGGAGCGGCGCTCGGCCGGTTCGCGCTCCCGCTCCCGCCGCTCGCCCCTGCCGCGCCGAGGTCGTTCACCGCTCTCGATCTCGTCGCGGCCGCCCTGCAGGGACTCCGTGAAGGCCTCGACGGCGCCGCTCAGCGCGCCCTTGCTCTTGCCCTTGGCGCCGCCCTCGGTGACCCGCTCCATCACGTCGGGCAGCTGGGCCGGGGCCTTGCGGCCCGCTTCCAGGTCCAGCCGGTTGCATGCCTCGGCGAAGCGCAGATACGTGTCCACGCTGGCCACGACGATACGGGCGTCGATCTTGGCTATCTCGATGCCGACCAGGGAGACCCGTACGAAGGCGTCGATCACCAGACCGCGGTCCAGGACCAACTCCAGTACGTCGTAGAGGTTCCCGGAGCCCGAACTGGGGGCGGGTACCGCGCCGCCGCCCGGCGTCACAGTCACGATCTGCTCCCTTCGTTCCGGTCGAGCTGGGCGCGCGTGTAGCGGCGCCCGCGTCTGTAGGCCAGCAGTTGGCCGGCCGGGTCCATCGCGACCTCGTAGCTGGCCATCACGCTCGTGGTCTCGGGGATGCGCTCCAGCTCGACGACCTCGACCTCGGCCTCCCAGCCGTCGTCCGTCGGCTTCAGCGCGGAGACGGACTCAGGTCGCCGGCCGAGCAGCTCCGCGAGTTGCTCGGTCGCCTGCCGCATCGCCTCGGGGGCCGAGACTCTCTCGTTGTCGGGCATATCATCACCAATCGTTGTCAATCCTCCGTGTCTCCCAAAACGCCCTCCTGTATCGCTCCGGTCAGCAGGTTTTCGGGCGTCCTGGTGCATCCGGAGCGCGGCCGGTGGCGTCTACTGGGGTATGGACCTGGGAAAACCGCCACCTCAGCCGCCACCTGACGGGTGCCTTGTGGTCGCGATCCGCGTACCCGTGCGGCTCGTGATGCTCGTCCTCGTGCTGCCGGTGCGCATGGCCTGGGACGCGCTGGTCGTCGCCGGGCGGTTCGTCGACGACACGGTGCTGAGGCCGACCGGGCGGGCGCTGCTGTGGCTGGGGCGGGCGGTGTTCGTGTGGCCGTTCGTCGCGCTGTGGCGCTGGGTGCTGGTTCCGGTGGGCCGGACGTTCGCCTGGCTCGGGAACGTGCTCGTCGTCGTGCCCTGCGGGTGGCTGTACCGGTACGTCCTGACGCCCGCCGGGCAGGCGATCGCCTGGGTGGGACGGGGGATCGCCGCCGGGCTGGAGTGGGTGTACGCGCGCGTGCTCACGCCCGTCGGACACGCGGTCATGTGGGTCCTGAGGGGCGTCGGCGCCGTGCTCGCCGTCGTCGGCGCCGGGGTGTTCACCGCCGTGGTGTGGCTGGTGCGCCACCTCCTCGTCGCGCCCGCCGCCTGGCTGTACGTGCGGGTCCTCACGCCGGTCGGACGGGCGATCGTGTGGTGCCTGCAAGGGCTCGTGTGGCTCGTGGGCATGGTCTTCACGGGCATCGGCGCGGCCCTGTACTGGACCTGCCGGATCCTGTTCGTGCTGCCCGCCCTCGCGGTGTGGCGCTGGGGCCTGGTGCCCGTCGGGCAGGTGCTCGCGGTCGTCGGGCGCGAGGTCGGCGCCGCGCTGGGGCACGCCTGGCGGGTCGCTGGGCACATCTCGCTCGCCGTCGGCCGGTTCCTCGGCACGCTCTCGCGGTGGATCTTCGTGGAACCGGTGCGTTGGGTCCGCACGCGCGTGCTCACACCTGCCGGTCATCTCGTCCGGGACGTGGTGCTGCGGCCGGTGGGCGAGGCGCTGCGCGCCGTGGGGCGGGCCTCGCGGCAGGCGCTGGCGTCCGCACGGGCGAGCGTGCGGCAGGCACGGGCCGACTTCCGGCGGATGCTCTTCGGCGAGCCCCGGCAGCGGCCGGAGGTGGCCCGGCGGGAACCTGTGGCCGCCGAGACACGTACTCTTGGTAGCAGTAAGACCGCTCTCACGAAGGACTGAACGACACTGGGCAAGCGACAGCCCGAAGGCCCGCCGCCGGCACCCGCGGTGCAGCGCGTCCGACTGCGCTACACCAAGCGCGGCCGCCTCCGGTTCACCAGCCACCGTGACTTCCAGCGCGCCTTCGAGCGTGCGCTGCGCCGCGCCGAGGTACCCATGGCGTACTCGGCGGGGTTCACCCCGCACCCGAAGGTGTCGTACGCCAATGCCGCACCCACCGGCACGGGCAGTGAGGCGGAGTACCTGGAGATCGCGCTCACCGCGCCGCGCGATCCGGAGAAGCTCCGGATCCTCCTCGACGAGTCGATGCCCACCGGGCTCGACATCGTCGACGCCGTCGAGGCCCGAACGTCGGGCCTCGCCGACCGGCTGACGGCCTCCGTCTGGGAGTTGCGCCTGACCGGCGTGGACCCGGGCGACGCCGCGCGTGCCGTGGCCGCGTTCAACGCGGCCGAGGCCGTCGAGGTGCAGCGGCTGACCAAGAACGGCGTCCGCACCTTCGACGCCCGCCCGGCGGTCGTGAGCCTCGAAAGCCGCGACGGCCGTACGGCCTCGGAGGCGCAGCATCCGCAGGCTGATAGGCCGACCGACCAGCCCTGTGCGATACTGCGGCTGGTTGTTCGGCACGTGACGCCTGCCGTACGACCCGACGACGTCCTGTCCGGTCTCCGCGCCGTGGCCGACCTGGCGCCGCCGGTCCCCGCAGCGGTGACCAGGCTGGCGCAGGGGCTGTTCGATGAAGAGACCGGCACGGTGACAGACCCGCTCGCGCCTGACCGCGAGGCGGGTCCCGCGTAGGACGGACGTCGTAGCGCCGCCCTCGTACTCGGGAGCCACCTGGGTCGGGCAGCGCACCGACCACAAGACTTTCGCCAGGCCGTACGCAACACGGCATACGGAACCGGCGAGACAGGACAACAGAGAGCTCCCGTGCGGCGCCCGCGCCCCGGACGGCGGCAGTCGCGCATCGCGCGAGCCGCGGACGTCACCGGCACCACTGCCGGACCAGGTGCGGCGCCCGGGAGCCTGACGGGAGAAACGCCCGCATGCTCGAGCCGATCGAACCCGCCGAGGGTTCCGAACTCAATACACCCAGCGACACCCTGCCGCCGCGTCGGCGCCGTGGCGCTTCCCGACCGGCGGGTCCACCCGCCGCCACGTCCGGGACGCCCGCGGAGACGGTCGAGCCGGCCATACCGGCCGCCGACGCCGCCGAGCCGGCCTCGGGCGATCTGCCCTCCGGAGAACCCGCCGGCCTGGCTGCCACCGACCTCTCCTCCGCGGCTTCCGAGGAGGCCGGGGACGTCGACGAGGCGCTCGAGGCGTCCGCGACCGAAGAGGTCGCCGACGCCGACGAGGAGTCCGCGCCGGTCGAGGAGGCCGCGCCCGCCGGGCGTTCGCGTCGCCGGGCGACGCGCCGGGCTTCCGCGCCCGCCGGTGCGCCGGTGTCCGCCGAGGCCGCCGAGACCGTGGTGCCGGCCGCCGCTCCCGCCGCCGAGCCGGTGGACGAGAGCGCGGTCGCCCATGTCGTCGACGAGCCCGCGGCGCCGCGTCGCCGCCGTGCCACGCGCCGGGCGTCCGCCCCCGCCGGTGCGCCGGTGACCGTCGAGGGCGCCGAGCCCACCGACACTCCGGCCGCCGCGTCCGTGAGCGCCGAGGTGCCCGCCGCCGGTGCCGCCGACGAGGAGTCCGCGCCGGTCGAGGAGGCCGCGCCCGCCGGGCGCACCCGTCGCCGGGCGACCCGCCGGGGTTCGGCGCCGACCGAGACTCCGGCCGATGCCGGGACCGCGCAGCAGGAAGACGTCGTACCCGCCACCGAGGCATCGGCAGGGATCGCCGCCGCCGAGGAGAGCGAGGCGACCGACGAAGCCGCTCCGCGCCGCGCCCGTCGCCGGGCCACGCGCCGGGTGACGGCGCCCGCCGAGACGGCCGCGACCGCCGCGGACGAGACCGCCACCGCCGTGGACGAGACCGCCGGGGCCACCGCTGAGCAGGGCGTCGAGGTCGACGGTGAGCAGGCCGACGAGGCCGCCGCGCCGCGTCGTACGCGCCGCCGTCGGGGTGCCGCCGCCGAGGCGGCCGCCGAGACCGCCGTCGCGGAATCCGTCGAGCCCGCGCGGGCCGAGCAGCCCGCCGTGACCGAGCCCGCCGAGCCCGCCGAGTCCGCCGAGGCCGAGGGCGCCGAACAGGGTGGTGCCACGCGTCGTGCGCGGCGACGGGTCGTGCGCAAGGCGGCGACCGGGTTCGCCGCGCCCGCCCAGTCCGGGTCCGGCGAGGGTGACGCACTGCGTCCACCGGCGCGGCCCGCGGTCGCGGTGTTCCAGCCACCGGTGTTCACCGAGCCGAGGTTCCAGACGCCCGAGCGGGCCGCCGCCGAAGCCGCCGCCGAGGCGGCGGAGGAGGCCCCCGAGGCCGAGGAGTTCCCCGAGGAGCCGACCGGGTCGCGGCGTCGCCGCCGGCGCCGGGGTGCCGGACCCGCGGAGGAGCCCGAGACGCAGGCCGTCGAGACCGCCGTGGACGACGAGGCGGAGGAGCCCGAGGAGAGCACCGAGAACACCGTCGAGGACGACGAGGGCGAGGAGACCGGGTCCCGTCGCCGTCGCCGCCGGGGTGGCCGGCGCCGCCGTCGGGGCGAGTCCGGTGACTTCGCCGACGGTGACGGCGACGAACTCGCCGCCGAGCAGGCCGCGCAGGACGCCGAGGACACCGCCGAGCAGATCGACGAGGACGCCGACGAGGACGACCGCTCCGGCGGGGACTTGGGGGGTTCGTCCTCCAGCCGCCGTCGCCGCCGTCGTCGTCGCCGGGCCGGCGACAGCGGCCCGGACACCGAGCCGTCCGCCGACGACCCCGAGCGCACGGTCGTCAAGGTCCGCGAGCCGCGGCCGCTGCGGGAGAAGGGTGCCGAGCCGTCCGACGAGGTGCAGTCCATCAAGGGCTCCACGCGTCTGGAGGCCAAGAAGCAGCGCCGCCGCGAGGGCCGTGAGCAGGGCCGCCGCCGGGTGCCGATCATCACCGAGGCCGAGTTCCTGGCCCGCCGCGAGGCCGTCGAGCGCGTGATGGTCGTCCGCCAGCACGGCGACCGTACGCAGATCGGTGTCCTGGAGGACGGCGTGCTCGTCGAGCACTACGTCAACAAGGAGCAGTCGACCTCGTACGTCGGCAACGTCTACCTCGGCAAGGTGCAGAACGTGCTGCCGTCGATGGAGGCCGCCTTCATCGACATCGGCAAGGGCCGCAACGCGGTCCTCTACGCCGGCGAGGTCAACTTCGAGGCGCTGGGCATGGCCAACGGGCCGCGCCGCATCGAGTCCGCCCTGAAGTCCGGCCAGTCCGTGCTCGTGCAGGTCACGAAGGACCCGATCGGGCACAAGGGCGCGCGTCTGACCAGCCAGGTCTCCCTCCCGGGCCGCTACCTCGTGTACGTGCCCGAGGGCTCGATGACCGGCATCAGCCGCAAGCTGCCCGACACCGAGCGGGCCCGGCTGAAGACCATCCTCAAGAAGATCGTCCCCGAGGACGCGGGCGTCATCGTGCGTACCGCGGCCGAGGGCGCGAGCGAGGACGAGCTGCGCCGGGACGTCGAGCGGCTCCAGGCGCAGTGGGAGGAGATCCAGAAGAAGGCCAAGAGCGGCAACGCGCCGACTCTGCTGTACGGCGAGCCGGACATGACCGTCCGTGTCGTGCGCGACATCTTCAACGAGGACTTCTCCAAGGTCGTCGTCAGCGGCGAGGACGCCTGGGGGACCATCCACGGCTACGTCGCGCACGTCGCGCCCGACCTGGCCGGACGGCTGTCGAAGTGGACCTCCGAGGTCGACGTCTTCGCCACGTACCGGATCGACGAGCAGCTCGCCAAGGCGCTGGACCGCAAGGTCTGGCTGCCCAGCGGCGGTTCGCTGGTGATCGACCGGACCGAGGCGATGGTCGTCGTCGACGTCAACACCGGCAAGTTCACCGGCCAGGGCGGCAACCTGGAGGAGACGGTCACCAGGAACAACCTGGAGGCGGCCGAGGAGATCGTCCGCCAGCTGCGGCTGCGTGACCTCGGCGGCATCATCGTCATCGACTTCATCGACATGGTGCTGGAGTCCAACCGGGACCTGGTGCTGCGGCGCCTGCTGGAGTGCCTGGGCCGGGACCGTACGAAGCACCAGGTCGCCGAGGTGACCTCGCTGGGCCTGGTCCAGATGACCCGCAAGCGGGTCGGCCAGGGTCTGCTGGAGTCGTTCTCCGAGACCTGCGTCCACTGCAACGGGCGCGGCGTCATCGTGCACCTGGAGCAGCCGACGGCGAGCGGTGGCGGCGGCAAGCGCAAGAAGCGCGCGCGGGCCGGTGCCGAGCACCCGGAGCACACGCACGAGGTGGTGGCCGGCGGGACCGCCGAGGAGGAGGCGGAGACCGAGTCCGAGGTCGCCGCCGAGGTCGCCGAGCCGGTGGCGCTGGCGTCGCCGGAGTTCGCGCCGGACGAGGAGCTGTACAGCAGCGTCGCCGAGGCCGAGGCCGCCGCGTCGCGCGGTCGTTCGCGCCGCCGGTCGAGCCGTCGGGCGTCCGCTCCGGCGGGCGCGCCCGCGCCGAAGAGCGAGGCCGGCCTGCCGGTGCCCACGGCTCAGGACGTGACGGCCGAGGAGGAGGCCGCGCGTCCGGTGCAGCCGGAGCCGGCCGCCGCGGCGCACGCGGAGCCGATGGCCGTCGAGGACCCGGTGGTCGAGGCCGCCCCGGCGGAGGCTCCCGCCGAGGAGGCCGCGCCCAAGGGCCGTACGCGCCGTCGCGCCACCCGCAAGGTGAGCGCACCGGCCGGGGCGCCCGCGTCGGCGTCGGCCGAGACGGCTGTGATGACGGTCGCCGAGACCGCGCCGGCCGTGCCGGAGACCGCGCAGGAGCCGGTCGCGGCGCAGCCGGAGCGGGCCGAGACGCCCGCCGAGGCAGCCGCCCCGGCCCGTCCGCGCCGCCGTGCGGTCCGCAAGGCCACCGCGCCGACCGCGTCGGAGGAGGCGGCCGTGCTGGTCGTCCCGTCGGCGGAGGCGCAGGAGCCGGTCGCGGAGCAGGCCGCCCACGAGGCCGAGCAGGCCCTCGTGGAGGCCAGGGCGGCCGCCGCCGAGGCCGTCCACGAGGACGAGGGCGACGCGGAGTCCGCCCCGGCCAGGAAGACGGCCCGCAAGACGGCGAAGAAGGCCACGGCGAAGAAGGCCGCCACCAAGAAGACCGCGGCCAAGAAGACGGTCGCGAAGAAGGCGACGGCCAAGAAGACGGCGGCGAAGTCCACCACCAAGGCGACCGCCGCCAAGGCCACCAAGGCGACGTCGAAGAAGACGGCGGCGGCCGAGCAGTCGCAGCCGACCGTGTCGGTCTCGACGGAGGACTGACCGGCCCTTCACACAGCGGTCGAGCGCGGGGCACCCGATGGACGGGGTGCCCCGCGCTCGACCGTACTGGTGAGGTGCCGTGCGGGTGCACCTTGAAGGACGGCACCCAAGAAAGGCACCACCTGCGCCGCCTTCCTCACCCGCGCGGCCGCGTTCTTCGCCGGCCACGGCATCGCCCGCACCGAGCGCGTGATGACCGACAACGCCCGCAACTACCGCACCTCCGGCGCGTTCCGGGATGCCTGCCAAAGCCTGGGCGCGAAGCAGGAGTTCACCCGGCCCCACTGCCCCTGGACCAACGGCAAGGTCGAACGCCTCAACCGCCCCTGCGGGCGGAATGGGCCCACCGAGTACACCCGGAGCGGCATCGCACGGGGCTCGGTTTGACCCCTCAAGCCGGGCCCCGTAACCTTGACCGTCGGCGTGTCGAGTGGCATGCCACATCCCCGTAAACCTCTTCCTCCGGAGCGCCGGGCGCTTCGGAGAGGCCGCTTCGCCTGTCGCGGCTGGACTGCGGGGGTGCCGTTCCCGAGCGAGAGAGTGAGATCCGCGTGTACGCCATCGTGCGCAGCGGTGGTCGCCAGCACAAGGTTGCTGTCGGCGACATCGTTGAGGTTGACAAGATTTCCACTGCCAAGGTTGGCGACACGGTCGAGCTCTCGACCCTGCTCGTTGTCGACGGCGAAGCTGTGACCAGCGACCCGTGGGTGCTGGCCGGCATCAAGGTCCAGGCCGAGGTCGTGGACCACCACAAGGGCCAGAAGATCGACATTCTGCGCTACAAGAACAAGACCGGCTACCGCCGTCGTCAGGGCCACCGCCAGCAGTACACGGCGATCAAGGTCACTGAGATCCCCGCGGCTGCGAAGTAAGGGACTGAGGAGAGATGGCACACAAGAAGGGCGCATCGTCCACCCGTAACGGTCGTGACTCCAACGCTCAGCGCCTCGGCGTGAAGCGCTTCGGCGGTCAGGTCGTCAGCGCGGGCGAGATCCTGGTCCGCCAGCGTGGCACGCACTTCCACCCCGGCGCCGGCGTCGGCCGTGGCGGCGACGACACGCTGTTCGCGCTGCAGGCCGGTTCGGTGGAGTTCGGTACCCACCGTGGCCGCAAGGTCGTGAACATCGTTCCGGTCGCCTGATCGGAAGCTTTCGCGAGGCGGGCCTCACTTCCCTCCGGGGAAGCGGGTCCGCCTTTCGCGTGTTGTACAAGAGACATTCCCGTACGTAACTGGAGGCACCGCACCATGACCACCTTCGTGGACCGCGTCGAACTGCATGTCGCCGCGGGTAACGGGGGCCACGGCTGTGCCTCCGTCCACCGTGAGAAGTTCAAGCCGCTCGGCGGACCCGACGGCGGCAACGGCGGGCGCGGTGGGGACGTGATCCTCACCGTCGATCAGTCGATCACCACGCTGCTCGACTACCACCACTCCCCGCACCGCAAGGCCACCAACGGCAAGCCCGGCGAGGGCGGCAACCGCTCCGGCAAGGACGGCCAGGACCTGGTGCTGCCGGTGCCGGACGGCACCGTGGTGCTGGACAAGGCGGGCAACGTCCTCGCCGACCTGGTCGGGCACGGCACCTCCTTCGTCGCCGCGCAGGGCGGCCGGGGCGGGCTCGGCAACGCCGCGCTGGCCTCGGCCCGGCGCAAGGCGCCCGGGTTCGCGCTGCTCGGTGAGCCGGGCGATCTCCAGGACGTCGTGCTGGAGCTCAAGACCGTCGCCGACGTGGCGCTCGTGGGGTACCCGAGCGCCGGCAAGTCCTCGCTGATCTCCGTGCTCAGCGCCGCCAAGCCGAAGATCGCCGACTACCCGTTCACCACGCTCGTGCCGAACCTCGGTGTCGTCACCGCCGGTTCGACCGTGTACACCATCGCCGACGTCCCCGGTCTCATCCCCGGCGCCAGCCAGGGCAAGGGGCTGGGCCTGGAGTTCCTGCGGCACGTGGAGCGATGCAGTGTGCTGGTGCACGTGCTGGACACCGCCACCCTGGAGTCCGACCGTGACCCCGTCTCCGACCTCGACGTCATCGAGGCGGAGCTGCGGGAGTACGGCGGCCTCGACAACCGGCCGCGCATCGTCGTCATGAACAAGATCGACGTGCCGGACGGCAACGACCTCGCCGAGATCGTGCGGCCGGACCTGGAGGCGCGCGGCTATCGTGTCTTCACGGTGTCGGCGGTGGCGCGGACGGGGCTGAAGGAGCTGTCCTACGCGCTGGCCGAGCTGGTGGCGCAGGCGCGTGCCGCCCGGCCCCAGGAGGAGTCGACGCGGATCGTCATCCGGCCCAAGGCCGTGGACGACGCGGGCTTCACCGTGGTGCGCGAGGAGGACGGGCTGTTCCGGGTGCGTGGCGAGAAGCCGGAGCGCTGGGTGCGGCAGACCGACTTCAGCAACGACGAGGCGGTCGGCTATCTCGCCGACCGGCTCAACCGGCTCGGCGTGGAGGATCAGCTGGTCAAGGCCGGCGCCCGGAACGGGGACGGCGTGGCCATCGGTCCCGAGGACAACGCCGTGGTGTTCGACTGGGAGCCGACCGTCATGGCCGGTGCGGAGATGCTGGGCCGCCGTGGCGAGGACCACCGCTTCGAGGAGCAGCGCCCCGCCGTGCACCGGCGCCGCGACCGGCAGGCCGAACGTGACGAGCTCCAGCAGGAGTTCGACGACTTCGAGCCGTTCTAGGCTGCGTGGCGGCCGCTCCGGCGGCGGTCGCCCGACGGTCCGCGGGACCCGTTGCGGCAAGGTGGCGTTTCACGCGCCGTCTCCCTGCCGCAACGGGTCTCTTCCCGTCTGCCCACTTGTCATGCACGCGCCTCTCTGTGTTCAGCGGGCGGCCCGCCCGGCCGTGGAGCTTCCGAAGGGACCAAGAGGCCGCTGTGGCAAGGGAGTTCCGCAGGATGACCGGAGAGACCGGACCCGCCCCCGCTGTCGACTCCGCGCGGACGGGGTCTCCCTCACCCGACCGGCGCCGTTTCCTTACGGCGGGAGCCGCCGTGGTCGGCGCCGCCGCCTCCGCCCAGCTACGGTTGCCGTCCGCCGCGCGGGCCGCCGAAAGCCCGCTGCCCGAGGGCGTGTTCAGCCTCGGTGTGGCCTCCGGCGACCCACTCCCCGACGGCGTCGTGCTGTGGACCCGGCTCGCGCCCGACCCGCTGCACGGCGGCGGCATGCCCGAGCGCGCCGTTTCGGTGGAGTGGGAGATCGGCGACAGTGAGCGTTTCGGGCGGCCCCTGCGGCGCGGTGTCGCGCAGGCCCGGCCCGAGTACGGGCACAGCGTCCACGTGGATGTACGGGGGCTGCGCCCGGGCCGCGAGTACTGGTACCGCTTCCGCGCCGGCGGCAGGATCTCGCCCGTCGGCCGCACCCGCACCGCGCCCCACGGCCTCAGCTCCGGCGGCGCCCTGCGCCTCGCGCTCGCGTCCTGCCAGAACTGGCAGCACGGCTACTTCACGCCCTACGCCGACATGCTGGCCCAGGACCCCGACGTCGTCCTCTTCGTCGGCGACTACATCTACGAGTCGGCGCCCTCCGCGACGGCACCGCGCAGGCACGAGGGCACCGGCGAGCCCTACAGCCTCACGCAGTACCGCAACCGGTACGCGCAGTACCGCACCGATCCCGACCTCCAGGCCATGCACGCGGCGGCCCCCTGGGTGGTCACCTTCGACGACCACGAGGTCGACAACGACTTCGCCGGCGAGACCCCGCAGGACCCCGACAAGCAGTCGCACGACGCCTTCATGGCCCGGCTCACCGCCGCCTACCAGGCGTACTACGAGCACATGCCGGTCCGGGCGAGCGCGGTTCCGAACGGCCCGCACATCCGGATGTACCGCCGCCTGGAGTTCGGCGGGCTGGCCCGGCTCAACGTGCTGGACACCCGGCAGTACCGCAGCGACCAGGCGACCGGTCAGGCCGGCGCGCTCGACCCGGGGCTCACCATGCTCGGCACCCGCCAGAAGCGGTGGCTGCTCGACGGGCTGCGGGAGTCGCCCGCGCGCTGGAACCTGGTCGGCTCGCAGATCATGATGGCGGAGACGGATCTGCTGGCCGGTGCGGGCAAGCAGTGGTTCTACGACGCCTGGGACGGCTATCAGGCCGAGCGCAACCGGTTCCTCAAGGAGTTCCGGAAGGTCAGCAATCCGGTGGTGCTCACCGGTGACCGGCATCTCACGATGGTCGCCGACCTCAAGGAGGACTTCGCCGACCCGGCCTCCGCGGTCGTCGGCGCCGAGTTCGTCGGCACGTCCGTCTCCAGCAACGGCGACCAGGACCAGGCCGCGTTCCGCAAGGAGTGGGACCCGCGCATGCCGGACAATCCGCACTGGAAGCTGCTCGACGCCCACCGCGGCTACCACCTCTTCGACATCCGCCAGGACGGTATCGACGCGCGGGTGAGGATCGTCGACACCGTGCTCCAGCCACGGGCGAGGCCGACCACACTGGCGCGCCTGCGGGTCGACGCCGGACGGCCCGGGGTACGGGTGGTCTGACACCTCACGGTTCGAGGAATAGCCCTGGGGCAGGTGCCGGAGCGGGTCACCGTTGTGATTGCGAACGACCTGGCCGGGACGGCCCGATGGGTATGTTCGAGACACTCCTCGGCCTTCCGGAGAAGTCGTCGCAGCCCGTCGCGGACACGGCGAATCGCTCACTTACGCTCGCCGGGACCGAAATCCTGAGGAATCCCGGCAGGGAATTCCGGGGAAATGGTCTGCCCGGCGAGCCGCATTCCCGGCTCGCCGGCAATGAAGCCGTGACGCATATGAAGAACGCGTGCGCTCCTTATTCGCGGGATGTGAAGATCTGCACTCCGCGATGGGTTCTGGCGGCCGCCGCCGCAGCCGCATGGTGAGCCACCTCTCCCCACTGGGCGGCCGCGGTGCCGCGCACCGGTACACGGCGCCCGCCATGTCGCGTACGGTGCACCGACGTCTTACAGAGAATTGGTGAAGGTCCCCGGAGAGCCGGTGTGAAACGGCTCCGACGGCGCCGAGTCGTCAGCGAGTTACTTACGCGGAACCTGCGCGTCATCCAGCGATCCAAACCAATTGTGGAGTTACTCACAACGTTTGCACGCATGTCCACGGAACGTCCCGCGGTGCTGCCGGTAGTGCAAGGTGAATGGCGGGTTGCGTGTACGTTTTCGGCCGTCGTCCCTCGCCTTGCACAGCGGTAACCGCAAGTGGGACCCTTTGCAAGTTCCCAGTCGCCACAAGGTAGGTCACCTGTGTCACAGCACATAGCCAAGCCCCGAACCACCGCAGTGATCCTGGCCGGTGGCACCGGTCAGCGCGTGGGTCTGTCGATCCCCAAGCAGTTGCTGAAGATCGCCGGCAAGGCAGTCATCGAGCACACCCTGACCACCTTCGAGAATGCCGACTCCATCGACGACGTCGTCGTCCTGATGACACCGGGCTATGTGCCCGACGTCGAGAAGATCGTCGCCAGGGCCGGGTTCAAGAAGGTCTCCCGTGTCATCGAGGGCGGATCCTCGCGCAACGAGACGACCGAGCGTGCCATCGCGGCGCTGGGCGAGGGCCTGGCCGACGGCGAGGACCTCAACGTCCTGTTCCACGACGCCGTACGCCCGCTGCTGTCGCAGCGCGTCATCGACGACTGCGTGGGCGCGCTCGACCGGTACCAGGCCGTGGACGTCGCCATCCCGTCCGCCGACACCATCATCGTCACGCGGACGCACGGCGAGGACGGCGAGTTCATCACCGAGATCCCCGACCGCGCCCGGCTGCGTCGCGGTCAGACCCCGCAGGCGTTCAAGCTGTCCACGATCAAGCGGGCCTACGAGGTCGCGGCGGACGACCCCAACTTCCAGGCCACGGACGACTGCTCGGTCGTGCTGCGCTACCTGCCGGACGTGCCGATCCATGTCGTCGCGGGTGACGAGTACAACATGAAGGTCACCCAGCCGGTGGACGTCTTCATCGCCGACAAGCTGTTCCAGCTGGGCACCACGGCCGCGCCCGAGCAGATCGGCGAGGACGGTTACCGCGAGCTGCTCACCGGCAGGACCGTCGTCGTCTTCGGCGGCTCGTACGGCATCGGCAAGGACATCGCCGAACTCGCCGAGTCCTACGGCGCGCACGTCTACGCACTCGGCCGCTCCACCACCGGCACGCACGTCGAGAACCCGGAGGAGGTCGACGACGCGCTGTCCCAGGCCTACGCCGAGACCGGGCGCATCGACCACGTCGTCAACACCGCCGGTGTGCTGCGCATCGGCAGGCTGGCCGAGACGGAGAACGCCACCATCGAGGAGGCGCTGAAGGTCAACTACCTGGCGCCGGTCCAGATCGCGCGGTCGGCGTACAAGTACCTGGCCGAGACCGGGGGGCAGTTGCTGCTCTACACCTCCAGCAGCTACACCCGCGGTCGCGCCGAGTACTCCCTCTACTCCTCGACCAAGGCCGCCATGGTGAACCTCACTCAGGCCCTGTCCGACGAGTGGGCCGGCGACGGCATCCGCGTCAACTGCGTCAACCCCGAGCGCACCGCGACCCCGATGCGCACCAAGGCCTTCGGCGACGAGCCCGCGGGCTCGCTGCTCTCCTCCGAGGCGGTGGCGCGTACCTCGCTCGACGTGCTGCTGTCCGAGCTGACCGGCCATGTCATCGACGTCCGACAGCAGGACCCGACGGCGGGTGCCGTCACGGCCTCCGGTTTCGAGCAGGCGCTGGCCAGTGTCCTGGACCGGCAGGACGACGTGGCGTGATCGCCCACCGGTAGCCGTACGGAACCCTCGACCAAGACCGGCCCCTCCCGACAGAGCAGGTTCTTCGTGATCTCCACCGCTATACGCGTCGCCCGGGTGGGCAGCGCGGCCGAGCTGGCCGCGGCGGCCCTCATGCTGCTGGGCTATCCCTGCCTCATGCTGGCCGCGCTCGCCCCGAGCGTCCCCGCCTTCGCGGCCGCGGCCGCCGTGACGTATCTGGCGGACCACTATCTGCACCGCCGGAGCAGCTATCTGGTGAACCGGCTCAGCAAGGTCCGTGCCGGTCTGTCGATCCGCTTCCTGATCCGGCAGCTGCTGCTGGTCCTGCTGCTGGCCCGGCTCTCCCTCTCGAACGACCTGCTCTTCTACGGCGCGGTCGGCTGCTTCATCGCCTTCTACGGGCTCCAGGCCCCGCACGGCGCCCTGGTCACGCTGATCCGCAACCGCCGCCGGCTGCCGGTCGCCACCCGCAACGTCGACCTCACGTCACGCATCCGCGTCCCCGACGCCCCGCCGCGCCGTCTGCTGCACCGCTCGGCGGAGAAGATGCTGCACCTCGACCTCGCCGCGGTCGTCGGCGTGCTGGTCTCCGCGGCCGCCGACTCGGCCGTGGCCGGCTTCGCGGGCATCGCCGTGACCCTGGTCCTGGGCTGCGCCTACGTCCTCGCGCTGATGCCGTACGTGCGCGGGCGGCGGGTGCCGACCCGTCCGGACGGCGTGCTGTCCGCGGTCGACGACTGGCTGCGCGAGTACGGGCCGCGGACGGTGCTGTACTTCTCCGGCTCCAAGGACTCGGCGTACCAGGTCAACATGTGGCTCGAGACCATGGAGCGGCTGGACACCAAGCCGCTGATCATCCTGCGGGAGCGGGTCATCCTGCAGAACCTCGTGCCCACCACGGTCCCCGTGATCTGCGTGCCCGGCGGGGTGCACCTGATGAACATGGACCTGTCCACCGTGCGGGTCACGCTGTACGCGGCGAACGTCGGCAAGAACATCCACATGCTGCGCGTCCCGACCATGAAGCACGTCTTCATCGGTCACGGCGACAGCGACAAGCTGGCCAGCGTCAACCCGTTCAGCAAGGTGTACGACGAGGTGTGGACCGCCGGCCGCGCCGGCCGCGACCGCTACGCACTCGCCGACGTCGGTGTCCGCGACGAGGACATCGTGGAGGTGGGCCGCCCGCAGCTGGCGCCGATCCGGACCTGGCAGGGCGTGCAGGGCGATGGCGTGCCCACCGTGCTGTACGCCCCGACCTGGGAGGGCTGGGACGACAACCCGGGCAACACGTCGATCCTCCTCGCGGGCGAGAACATCGTGCGGCGGCTGGTCACGGCCGACCCTCCGGTGCGGGTGCTCTACAAACCGCACCCCTTCACCGGCACCCGCAGCGCCGAGGCCAAGGCCGCCCACCGCCGGATCACCGCCCTGGTCGGCGAGGCCGCCGCGCGGCGCGCCGCCGACCCGGCCTTCACCGCCGACACCGCCGCGCAGAGCGCCGCCCAGGCCGAGCTGGCCCGGATCGAGGCCCGGCTCGCCGAACTGTCCGGCAGCACCGGCGGGGCGAAGGGCGACGAGGCGGATGCCACTCGCGAGGGCATGACCGACCTCGCGAAGCACCAGGAGGTCGCCCGGCTGCGCGCCGAGCGGAACGACGCCTACTGGCGCTCCTTCCCGTCGTACGAGCACCGTGTCGTCACGGGCGCCGAGCCGCGCCTGTACGACTGCTTCAACGTCTCCGACGCGATGGTCTCCGACATCTCCAGCGTGGTCTCCGACTTCGTCGCCAGCGGCAAGCCGTACGCCGTGACGGACTCGGCCGAGCTGGGCGCCGAGGAGTTCAAGCGGCAGAACACCGCCGTGCGCGCCGCGGTCATCCTCACCAACAGCGCCGCCGAGCTGGGCGGGCTGCTGGCGGCGGTCCGCGACCCGGCGGCCGACCCGCTGGCCGAGGACCGCAAGGAGCTGAAGCGGTATCTGCTGGGCCCGGACGAGCCGAAGGCGATCGACCAGTTCAACACGGCGGTGGGGGAACTGGCGCTGAAGGCACGGACCCGCAACCTCGGCCAGGAGTCACGCGCCGCGGCCGGGGCCGTCGAGGAGGTCGAGCCGGAGGACGCCGGACAGCCGGCCGTCTAGGCACAACGCGCAGGTCCCGTCGGCCCCCGAGCAGCATGGGGGCCTGTTCGTCCGTCACGTCCCCCCTGTCCGGACGCTGGACCGATGCGCGGGGGCCGATCCGCTTCGCGTAGATTGCGGTGTCGGGGCACCCGTACCTACGCGAGGGGAAAGACGGCAAGGTGGCAGGGGCAAGGCAGGCCGTGCACGAGGCCCGCAGGATCGTCGTCAAGGTGGGTTCCTCCTCGCTGACCACCGCCGCCGGCGGGCTGGACGCGGACCGGGTCGACGCGCTCGTCGACGTCCTGGCCAAGATCCGCAGCGGCGGTGAGAGAGAGGTCGTTCTGGTCTCCTCGGGTGCCATCGCCGCCGGACTCGCCCCGCTGGGCCTGCGCCGCCGCCCCCGGGACCTCGCCCGCCAGCAGGCCGCGGCCAGCGTCGGCCAGGGGCTGCTCGTCGCCCGCTACACCGCCTCCTTCGCCCGGTACGGCGTCCGCGTCGGCCAGGTGCTGCTCACCTCCGACGACATGAGCCGCCGCGCCCACCACCGCAACGCCTCGCGCACCCTGGACATGCTCCTCGCGATGGGCGCCCTGCCCGTCGTGAACGAGAACGACACCGTCGCCACCGACGAGATCCGCTTCGGCGACAACGACCGGCTCGCCGCCCTCGTCGCCCATCTGGTCCACGCCGACCTGCTGGTCCTGCTCTCCGACGTGGACGGCGTGTACGACGGCGATCCCAGCAAGCCCAGCACCTCGCGGATAGCGGAGGTACGGGGGCCGGCGGACCTATCCGGTGTGGAGATCGGCAGCAGCGGCAAGGCCGGCGTCGGCACCGGCGGCATGGTCACCAAGGTCGAGGCCGCCCGGATCGCCGCCGCCGCGGGCATCCCCGTAGTCCTCACCAGCGCGATCCACGCAGCCGACGCGCTGACCGGCCAGGACACCGGCACGTTCTTCCACCCCACCGGCAAGCGCTCCGCCGACCGGCTGCTGTGGCTCCAGCACGCCTCCGCGCCGCAGGGGGCACTCACCCTGGACGACGGTGCTGTGCGCGCGGTCGTGGAGCGCCGCACGTCGCTGCTGCCGGCCGGGATCGCCGCCGTCGAGGGCGAGTTCAGCGCGGGAGACCCGGTCGAACTGCGGGACGGCAGCGGGCACGCCGTGGCGCGCGGGCTGGTCAACTTCGACGCCAAGGAGATCCCCCAGCTGATCGGCCGCTCCACCCGGGAGCTGGCGCGTGACCTGGGCCCTGCCTACGAGCGTGAGGTCGTCCACCGGGACGACCTGGTGATCCTGCACCACTGACGCAGCCCGGCGCGCGGCCGAAAACAGGGGGAACGCCCCGCAAAAGCCACCGCCCTGAGGTGGACGTTCCGCAAAACCGCCCCGCGATCCTGTGGGGCCTGCTCAACTTTCTCTCAGAGGCACATTCCGCACGGGCATGGCTCGACGCCTGCTCGACCATCGTGTAAAGGAGGCCGTCGTGAGACGAGTGCGCCCTGGGGCAGCGTCCCGCGGCGGTGCCGGTGGAGCCTCCTCCCGCCCGGCGGGCGAGGAGCGGGCCCTCACGAGCGTCGCCGCCGGTGACCGCTACCTGGGCGAGGAGGCCGAGGATGTGCCACGGCTGTGGCACGTCACCCTCAGCGTCTCCGGCGAGGCGGCCCCGCTGCCGGAGCTCCGGCGCGCCCTGGAACAGCTCGCCCACGACCACCCCTTCCTGCTGACCAGCAGATACGCCGACGACCACGCGGAGATCCGGTACTGGGAGGAGGCCCGCGACCTGCACGACGCGGCCGCCGTCGCGCTGCGTCTGTGGGGCGAGCACCGGCAGACCGCCGGGCTACCACCGTGGGAGATCGTCGGCCTGGAGGTCATCGACCGGGCCACCTACCACCAGCGCGTCTCCGAGGGCTACGGACCGCTGCCCGCCGCACCCGTCGGCGTACATCCCTTTTGAGGGCCTTGCGCGCTTGTCTCGGGGTTTGGGATGGCCGGGGGACCGGCCGCTGAGGCGCACTACCCTTCCCTCATGACCACGCTTTCGCCGTACGACTCCATGACCCCGGTCACCCGGGCCGCCTACCGCGCCAAGGCCGCCGCCGCCGACCTCGCGCCGCTGCCGCGGGCCGTGAAGGACGACGCGCTGCTCGCCGTCGCGGACGCCCTGGAGGTCCGTACGACCGAGATCGTCGAGGCCAACGCCAAGGACGTGGCCAAGGCGCGCGAGGCCGGCACCGGCGAGGCCGTCGTCGACCGGCTGGCCCTGACCCCGGAGCGCGTGCGGGCCATCGCCTCCGACGTCCGTGACGTCGTCGCGCTGCCCGACCCGGTCGGCGAGGTGGTCCGCGGCTCGACCCTCCCCAACGGCATCGACCTGCGCCAGGTGCGGGTCCCGCTCGGCGTCGTCGGAATCGTCTACGAGGCCCGCCCGAACGTCACCGTGGACGCCGCCGCGCTCTGCCTGAAGTCCGGCAACGCCGTCCTGCTGCGCGGCTCGGCCTCCGCCTACGAGTCGAACACCGCCCTCGTCCGGGTGCTGCGCGACGCCGTGGGCGGCGCCGGGCTGCCCGCCGACGCGGTGCAACTGGTGCCCGGCGAGGGCCGCGAGAGCGTGCGCGAGCTGATGCGGGCGCGCGGCCTGGTCGACGTGCTGATCCCGCGCGGCGGGGCCTCGCTGATCCGGACGGTCGTCCAGGAGTCCACCGTCCCGGTGATCGAGACCGGCACCGGCAACTGCCACGTCTACGTCGACGCCGACGCCGACCTCGACACGGCCGTCGAGATCCTGATCAACTCCAAGGCCCAGCGGGTCAGCGTCTGCAACGCCGCCGAGACGCTGCTGGTCCACCGGGACATCGCCGACCGGTTCGTGCCGCGCGCCCTGGAGGCGCTCGCCGAGGCCGGGGTGACCGTGCACGCCGACGAGCGGGTGATGGCGTACGCCAAGGACAGCAAGGCGACCGTCGTCGAGGCGACCACCGAGGACTGGGAGACGGAGTACCTGTCGTACGACATCGCCGCGGCGGTCGTGGACTCCCTGGACAAGGCCGTCGAGCACATCCGACTGTGGACCTCCGGCCACACCGAGGCCATCGTGACCAGCTCCCAGCAGGCCGCCCGCCGCTTCACCCAGCTGGTGGACTCCACCACCGTCGCGGTGAACGCCTCGACCCGTTTCACCGACGGCGGCCAGTTCGGCTTCGGCGCCGAGATCGGCATCTCCACGCAGAAACTCCACGCCCGCGGGCCGATGGGGCTGCCCGAGCTGACCAGCACGAAGTACATCGTGACCGGGGACGGGCACGTACGGCGCTGAGGCGCACGACCCCGGCGCGCGCGACCGGGAGAGGTCCCGGCAAGCGGATGAATTTCCATACCGTCTGCCCAAATTGACCCCCCAGGTCTACTCTGGATCCGTGCCGGAGGACGTGGGGGGCACGCCGTTCCCTGACGGCTGGGAGCCCGACGACGACCACAACCGCGGGGTGTCGGACGAAGAGTTCGCCTCCGTGGTCTTCGACGAGGCCTTCGTACGGGCGGCCGTGGTGCACGAGCCGACCGCGGTCGAACGACTTCTGGCCGCCGCGCAGGCGAGAGCCGAGGCGTCCGAGGCGGAGGCCCGCCGGGCACACGGCCGAGGCGAGCGCTATGACGACGGGTACGGCCCCGACGACCCCGGCGATCTCGACCATGACCCGGACTTCGACGACCTGGACGACTTCGACGTCCTCGACGACCACGACGGCGCCGCGGGGCCCTACGGAAAACAGGTCCGCTGGCACCGCCCCGTCGCCTGGCTGCTCGCCCTGGTGATGGGCGTCGGCATGGTCGCGCTGGCCTTCGCCGCGGTCTACCGGAGTGCCTCCTCGAACCGTCAGGACCCGGTCCCGGCGCCCGCCTCGACCGGCCTGGAGCACGGCATGTCGGCGGCGCCCTCCGCGTCGGCCGACTACTCCCGGCCGGCCGTCTCCGCGGTCCCGCGCACCCCCTGAGCGGCCGGATCCTGCGGCCCGGCCGGAGGACCCGGCGGAGCCCGGGCCGAAGGGCCCGGCAAAGGCACTGACAGAGGCTCGCAGACCTGGTGAGTACCTGTCAGAAGTTGTCGTGCAGCGGGGCGTTTACCGGGGCTTCGGGAGACCTACTCTGAAGATATGGGCGGGCCTGGAGAACCACCTGAGGGGACACCCGACGGCGCCCCCAACAACGGAGCGGACGACGAATACCGATCCGTCGTGTTCGACGAATCGTTCGTCCGTGCTGCCCGCCTCCAGGAGTTCTCCGCCCAGGAGCGCATCGGGGACCACGCGCCCGCCGTACGCCGTCGCCCGCCCATGCGCCGGAGCCTGTCCCGGCAGGCCCTGATCCTGGTCATGCTGATCGCGGTCGCCTTCGGCACCGCCATCTACCTGGGTGTACGGCACCCGTATCAGAGCTCGGGGGGCGCCCGGCTCGCCGAGCCGCTGCGGATGACCGTCGTCCCGCTCTCCACGCGCGCCAAGGTCCCCGGCGCCACCGACCCCGAGCAGCTGTACGCCAGCAGTCCGGCGGCCCAGTTCCGCGTCGGCGCCGAGGGCATCGCGCTCCCGGCGGCCCGGCGCACCGCGAACTTCTCCGACGCCCAGGTCGTCACCGCCCTGACCACGGCGAAGGACTACCTCGTCCGCTCCTCGTTCTACCCCGACGTGCTCACCGGTGGGCAGACCAGGCCCGTGCGGGTGCTGCTCGACCCGGATCAACTCGAGCAGTTCGACCAGAGCTTCGCGCTGCCGACCGCCGACGGCCGGCACGCCCCCACCGGCTGGCTGGTGCGCTTCGACCCGGCCCGGGCCGAGCTCGCCGACCGCAAGATCCGGGTGCAGGGCTCGCTGGAGGCCACCGAGGCCGACGCGTCCACCCTCGAGGTCACCACGGACCACACGTTCGTGTACGCGCTGCGACCGGCCGCGGCCGGCGACCGGGCGGAGGCGTCGCTGTTCACCGTCCGGCGCGAGCTCCACTTCCGCTTCGACCGCGAGGACCTGCGGCTGCACCAGGCCGAGCTGGTCGGCTCGGTCCTCCAGGCCGGTCCGCTGTCCTGCGCCGACGACGCCACCAACCACCTGCGCCCCCTGCTCGCCGGCCAGACCGCCAGGGCGGGCGGCCCGGCCGGCACGGACCCGTACGCGCCGCACGGCACGGCGGCACTGTGCGGGACGCTGGCGGACAGCGCACAGCCAAAGGCGTGAGCGGGGGCGGGAGGCGGGCGCGTGGGAGCTCAGTCCTCGTCGCGCGGCGGCTCCTTCGACGTGGGGTCGGTGGGACCACCGGAGCCGGGGGAGCCATTGGCACCCGTCGTGCCCGTGCCCCCCGCACCCGCGGAGCCCGGCGCGCCGGGGGAACCCGCGCCGCCGCCCGCGAAGCCGCCGAAGCCCCGCCGCACCCGGCTGCCGAGGTCGCCCGCGCCGCCCGCGATGTCCGTGACCAGCTTCATCAGCGGGTCCCTGCTGTTGCGCACCTGCCCGGCGTAGCTCGCCGCCGACTCGCGGAAGGAGTCGGTGACCGAGGTGTCCTTGTCCTCGCCGCGCCGCGGGTAGTGGCCGTCCATGATCCGCTGGTGGTCGCGCGAGGCCGCCCACTTCTTCAGCTCGGCCGCGCGGATCGTGGCGAACGGGTGGGAGCGGGGCAGCACGTTGAGGATCTTCAGCACGGAGTCGCGCAGGTCGCCGCCCGCCTCGTACTCCTCGGCCTGCTCCAGGAAGGCGTCCACGTTCATCTCGTGCAGGTGGTTGCCGCCGGCGAGCTTCATCAGGCCGCGCATCGAGGCCTGCAGGTCCTGTCCGACCAGCAGCCCGGCCCGGTCGGCGGACAGCTCCGACTTGCGGAACCACTCGCGCAGCGCCGTCACGATCGCCATGATCGCGACGTTGCCGAGCGGGATCCAGGCCACCCGGAGGGCGAGGTTGGTCAGGAAGAGCAGGACCGTGCGGTACACGGAGTGGCCGGACAGGGCGTGGCCGACCTCGTGGCCGATGACCGCCCTCATCTCATCCTCGTCGAGCAGTTCGACGAGCCCCGTGGTCACGACGATGATCGGCTCGTCCAGGCCGATGCACATCGCGTTGGGCTGCGGGTCCTGGTTGACGTACATCGGCGGGACCTTCTTCAGGTCCAGGATGTAGCAGGCGTCCCGCAGCATGTCGTGGAGATGGGCGAACTGCCGGTCCGAGACGCGCACCGAGTCCGACAGGAACAGCAGCCTCAGGCTCCGCTCGGGCAGCAGGCCGCTGAGGACCTTGAAGACCGTGTCGAAGCCGCTCAGCTTGCGCAGCGCGACCAGGGCGGAGCGGTCGGCCGGGTGCTCGTACGCGCGCGAGGAGATGTCCGGGAAGCGCCTGCGCTGCCTGCCCGGCACCTTCTCGTACCCGTCCTGCTGACGGCCGTCGTCGGACATGTGATCCCCCATGTGCGTCGGTGTGCCCTGGTGTTTCTTCTGCGGTGTTGCTTCCGCGGTGTTCTTCCGCGTTTTCCTGTACGCCCCGAAGCAAGCTCCAGCCTAGGCGGAGATACGGTGGTCGGGCAGTACGACGAAGGAGTCCCGCACCATGCACCACATCGCCGCGACCGACTGGCTCAGCGCCGCTCAAGAGCAGGGGGCGGGGAATCTCCTCCGGGTCGTACTGATCGTGATGGTCGTCGGCTGTGTGCTGACGGGGTGGTTCCTGCTTCGGGGTTACAGGCGGAAGGACGACTGAGGGCCCGCGAAGGTTGCCCGACGGCGGAGTCGGCGTGAGCGCGGCCGAGGCGCCCGCTTACGATGAGCCGACGTCTTTATCCCGCCCACACGCGATAGGTTCTGCCGAAGATGAGCTTCCACAGCGCCGCTGCCCAGTTGGTCACACTCGCCGCCGAGGGCGAGGAGCACGGCGGCAACCACGAGAGCCTCAACCCTCTGCTCACCGGAGGTGGCGCGTTCGTCGCCCTGCTCCTGCTGCTGTGGATCACCACGCGCTTCAACCGCGACCGCTGACTCCACAGGCCGGGCCGGTAGGGTCTGCACGCATGGGAGAGCAGGACATGCCTACCGGCCCGTCGACCCCGGCCAAGCGCCGCCTCGGCGTCATGGGCGGGACGTTCGACCCGATCCATCACGGGCACCTGGTGGCGGCCAGTGAGGTGGCCGCGCAGTTCCACCTCGACGAGGTGGTGTTCGTACCGACCGGGCAACCGTGGCAGAAGACCCACCGCAGTGTGTCCCCGGCCGAGGACCGCTATCTGATGACGGTCATCGCGACCGCCGAGAACCCGCAGTTCTCGGTGAGCCGTATCGACCTCGACCGCGGGGGCCCCACCTACACCGTGGACACCCTGCGTGACCTGCGCTCCCTCAATCCCGACACGGACCTGTTCTTCATCACCGGCGCGGACGCCCTCGCCCAGATCCTGACCTGGCGCGACAGCGAGGAGCTGTTCTCCCTCGCGCACTTCATCGGGGTCACCCGGCCGGGTCACGTCCTGACCGACGCCGGGCTTCCGGAGGGTGGCGTCTCGTTGGTCGAGGTTCCCGCCCTCGCCATCTCCTCCACGGACTGCCGTGCGAGAGTCGCCAAGGGCGACCCCGTCTGGTATCTGGTGCCGGACGGAGTCGTGCGCTACATCGCAAAGCGACAGCTGTACCGCGGCGAGTGAGCCGAGAGGGGCACCGGTGAACGACCGATACGACGCGGGGTACGGGGACGAGCAGTACGAACTCGTCGGCTACGACGAGTACGGCCGGCCTGTGTACCGGCAGGTGCCGGCCCAGCAGCAGGCCCAGCAGCAGTACGACCCCTACGCGCAGCAGCAGGGCTACGGCTACGACCCGTACGCCACCGGCCAGCAGCAGCCGGTGCCCCCGTACGACGCCTACGGCACCGGCCGGCAGCCGCCCGTGACCTCGTACGACACCTACGACGGGTACGACCCCTACGGGCAGACCGCCACCAGCGGGCAGCAGCCGCGCGTCGCCGAGCAGACCGCCTACATCCCGCAGCAGGCCAGGCCGGCCGAGCCCGGGCAGCGCCAGGAGCCCGGACAGGGTGCCCCCGGTCCCGGGGACGGTCACGGCGGCCACGACGACCGCGGTGACCGGGACTACCGGACGGAGCAGTTCGCCTTCGTCGAGGAGCCCGACCAGGACTCCGAGGACGTCATCGACTGGCTGGCGTTCACCGAGAACCGCACCGAGCGCCGCGAGGAGGCCAAGCGCCGCGCCCGCAGCCGCCTGACCGCCCTGGTCGTCGTACTGGCGCTGGTCGCCGCCGGCGGGGTCGGCTACCTCTGGTACGCCGGGAAGCTGCCGGGCCTGTCCACGCCCGAGGACAAGAAGGGCGGTACGACGTCGGTCGCGGCCCAGAAGCGGGACGTGATCGTCGTGCACCTGCACGACACCAAGAAGGGCGGCACCTCCACGGCGCTGCTCGTCGACAACGCCACCACCAAGCAGGGCACCACCGTCCTGCTGCCCAACTCGCTCGCACTGTCCGGCGACGACGGCACGACGACGCTGGCGAAGTCGGTCGACGACGACGGCTCCTCCGGCACCCGCGAGGCCCTGGACACCGTCCTCGGCACCTCCATCCAGGGCACCTGGCGCCTGGACACCCCCTACCTGCAGAACCTCGTCGACCTCGTCGGCAACGTCGAGGTGGACACCGACGCCGACGTGCCCGACCCGGCCGCCAAGAAGAAGGGCGAGGCGCCGCTGGTCAACAAGGGCGAGGGCCAGACCCTCAGCGGCAAGATGGCCGTCGCCTACGCCACCTACCGCGCCCCGGGCGAGGCCCAGAACGCCCAACTGGAGCGATTCGGACAGGTCATGCACGGGGTGCTGCGCAAGGTGTCGTCCGACGCGCAGGCCGCCACGACCACCGTGCAGACACTGGCGCAGATCCTCGACCCGTCGCTCACCGACAAGGACCTCGGCACCTTCCTCGCGAAGCTGTCCGACCTCGCCAAGAGCGGCGACTTCAAGACCGCCATGCTGCCCGTCCAGACCGACGGCACGCTCAGCGCCGAGGCGAGCGACAGCGTGGTCAAGGACGTCCTCGGCGGCACGGCGAAGAGCCCCGACCAGGACGCGGCCGTCCGGGTCTCGGTGCAGAACGCCACCGGTGTGAAGGACAACGCGGAGAAGGCCCGCGTGGTGCTCCTCAACGGCGGCTTCACCTTCCTGGAGGCCGGTGCGTCGAGCGGCGCCCGGTCCTCGTCCGAGGTCACCTACGCGGACGCCGCCGACAAGCAGAACGCCACCGAGGTCGCCAAGACCCTCGGCCTGCCGGACAGCGCGGTCGCCAAGGGTGAGGTCTCCTCCAACGCGAACGTCTCCGTGGTCCTCGGCCAGGACTACGAGCCGGCCTCCGCCGGGTAATGCGTGGGGCGCCGTCGGCGGTCCGTGAGACCCTTGAGGTCAAGTGACCGCCGACGGAAAGCCATGTAGTGACCGCAACAGACCGTTCCCTCGAGCTCATCAACAGCGCCGCCCAGGCGGCCGCCGACAAGCTCGCCCACGACGTCATCGCCTACGACGTGAGCGATGTGCTGTCGATCACGGACGCCTTCCTGCTCGCGTCCGCGCCCAACGACCGCCAGGTCAAGTCGATCGTGGACGAGATCGAGGAGCGGCTCCAGAAGGAGCTGGGCGCCAAGCCGGTGCGCCGCGAGGGTGACCGGGACTCCCGCTGGATCCTCCTCGACTACGTCGACATCGTCGTGCACGTGCAGCACAGCGAGGAGCGCGTCTTCTATGCCCTGGAGCGGCTGTGGAAGGACTGCCCCGAGCTGGAGCTGCCCGCCGACGCCAAGGCCACCCGCGGCAAGGCCCAGGAGCACGCCCGGCTGAAGGCCGCCGAGGAGGCCGCCGAGACAGGTGGTGACTGGCGGTGAGCAGCACGGGTGAGGTGAGCGCCGCGAGGCCCGGCCGGGGCCGCCGGATCATCCTGTGGCGGCACGGCCAGACCTCCTGGAACGTGGAGCGCCGCTTCCAGGGCTCCACGGACGTGGAGCTCACCGAGGCCGGCGTCGGCCAGGCCCGCCGCGCCGCCCGCCTGCTCGCCTCCCTGAGGCCTGACGCGATCATCGCCTCCGACCTCATGCGGGCCGCGCACACGGCCGCCGAGCTGGCCGCGCTCACCGGCCTGGAGGTGCACCGCGACGAGGCGCTGCGCGAGACGTACGCGGGCGTCTGGCAGGGCCTGACGCACGACGAGATCATCGCCCGGTACGGCGAGGAGTACGCCGCGTGGAAGCGCGGTGAGGCGGTGCGCCGCGGTGGCGGCGAGCTGGAGTCCGAGGTGGCCGACCGCGCCGCCCCGGTCGTGCTCGGGCACGCCGAGAAGCTGCCCGACGACGGCACCCTGGTGGTCGTCAGCCACGGCGGCACGATCCGCACCACCATCGGCCGCCTGCTCGGCCTGGACCCCCACCACTGGGAGAGCCTCGGCGGCCTCTCCAACTGCTGCTGGTCCGTCCTCGGCGAGGGCGCCCGCGGCTGGCGGCTGCTGGAGCACAACGCCGGCACGCTCCCGGAGCCGGTGCTCGGCGACGACGACTGAGCGGTGTGGGCACGGCGGGCATCCGGATTTCGCTTTCCGGCAGGTCGCAGGCTAAAGTTCTTCTTGTTCGCCCCGCCGAGCGGGGCGAAACACCATGCGGCTCCGCCGCGTGGGGGCCAGGGGCTATAGCTCAGTTGGTAGAGCGCCTGCATGGCATGCAGGAGGTCAGGAGTTCAATTCTCCTTAGCTCCACGGACGAATCCCGTCCCCTTCAGGGGGCGGGATTTTTCGTCTTCAGACGTTTGAGCAGTCCTGGCCCATGAGGCGTATACCTCTGTGGAGGCGCCCCAGGCTGCCTGTGGCCGGACTGGTACCCAGGCGTCGCTGACCGTATTGGCCCGGCCGTGGCAGAATCAAACGGCCGGAAGGGGGCGCGGCCCGACGGGAGGGAGTAGCGATGCCTGCGAGCATCCTCGGGGAGGTCGGCCACCTCCTTGGCGAAGCGGCGTTGATACGGGACACGACCACCCGGCTCAGCTGCCCTTCCTGCGGCTCCGCGCATGTCGCCCAGGTTCTCGGCGACAACGGTGGGATCTCCTTCGTGTGCACGGCCTGCGGCCACAGCTGGAGCTGATCGATGGGTGCACACAGGCGGAAGTGCGACTGGTGTGGCAGCGGTACACCGATCGTCCGCGACATGGAACCGGTGAATCCCGACTACCAGTACTGGTGCGAGGAATGCGCACGGGCGCTGATCATAAAAGGCGACCCCATCGAGACGTACCGTGAACTCGAGGGTGAGCCGATCTACGGGCGGCTCCTCGAAGAGCACTGCACGCTCAAGCGGTTCTACTCGTTCGTGACGGCCTGACCCTTTCGGGTGGAAGCGGCGGCGGTCACCAGGACGAGGCAGCCGGTCGCGGCGTAGAGCCCCGACAGCGCGAACTCGGCAGGGCCCTGGTGCAGTTCGGGCCGGCCGGGGGTGTGCGGCACCCACCACAGGGTGTACGAGCAGAAGACCAGCAGCGTGGCGGCGGCGGCCGCGCGCCGGTCACGGACCGCGAGGAGCAGGACCAGCGGCACGCACCAGACCCAGTGGTGCGACCATGACACCGGGCTGACGAGCAGCGCCGTCACGGCGCAGCCGGCCACCGCCCAGGCCCGGTCGCCGCGCAACTCCGCCCGCACCGCCACCGCGAGCCCCGCCGCGGTCACGAGAGCCGCCACGACGGCCCAGAGTGCCCCCGGGTCGGGGGTGTGCAGCAGACGGGCCAGAACCCCGCGCAGCGCCTGGTTGGCGGTCTCCTCGGCGTGCCCGGCCCGGTCCGCCCGGAACACCACGTCGGTCCAGAACCGCCATGAGTCGCGCGGCAGGACGGCTGCCGCGAGGAGCGTCGCCCAGAGGAAACCGGCCGCGGCCCGCCGCGCGTGCCGCAGCCAGGGGCCCTTCCGCCCGCTTGTGTGCGCCACGACGGCGGTGGCCAGCAGGAGGACGGCGAACAGCGCCGGGGTCAGTTTCACGGCCGCCGCGACGCCGATGCCGACGCCCGCCCAGCGGTCGCCCGGCCGCCGGGTGAGGTCCCACAGGACGAGTACGGCGAGCAGCAGGTTGACCTGGCCGTAGCGCAGGGTCGTCCACACCGGCTCGCACCACACGGCCGCCGCCGAGGCCCACCAGGCGGTCTCCACGCGCGCGTGCCCCACGAGCCGCAGGGAGAGGTGCACGAACGCCACCAGCAGGGCGAGGTTCCCGGCGGTGGCCAGCGTGCGCAGGGAACCCGTGTCCAGGAGCGTCAGCGGCATGAACAGCAGGGCGGCGAAGGGCGGGTAGGTGGCGGGCAGTTGGGCTCCGGTCGCGCGCAAGGAGTACAGGTCGCCGCCGGCGCGCACGGTGGCACCCTCGGCCCGGTACACCATCAGGTCGATCATCGAGACGTGCGCGGCCCGCTGTGCGATACAGAACGCCACGAAGGACAGCAGGCAGGCGCCCAGGGCGACGGGCGTCCGGCGGTGGACTGCGGTGGACGTGATCACGGTCACGAGGGCAGACCATATCGGTCGTATCGGTGCAGACAGGAAACGATTTGGTGGAGTGCCCGGTCGACCGTGTAATGTTGGCGTCGCCGCCAGGGAGACCGGCGGAACAGCGCAAGGGGCTATAGCTCAGTTGGTAGAGCGCCTGCATGGCATGCAGGAGGTCAGGAGTTCAATTCTCCTTAGCTCCACAAGCAGATCCCATCGGATTCGACCCGGTGGGATCTTTGCGTTTCCCCGGGTGTTCGAGGGGGTTCGGGGCCGCCTGCTTACAGGCGGCCCCTTCGTCTGCCGTCAGCGGCCGAGGGCGCGGCGGCCGCGGCCCTGGGACAGGACCGGGAGGTTGTTGCGGGCCGGTGCCCGCTCCGCCTGCTCCTCGATACGCAGGGCGAGAGCCGGGCAGCGGCGGACCGCGCGCAGCGCCTTGTCCTCGGCGCGGCGCGGTACCTGGGCCTGGGCGACGGTGGGGAATCCGTCGGCGCCGAGCTCGAAGACCTCCGGGAGGATGTCGGCGCACAGGCCGTGGCCCCGGCACAGCGTCCAGTCGACGTAGATCTTCTGGCGGCTGGGGCCGTTCTCCTCACCGGCGCCGCCCGGGATGCCCGTCGGGGCACGGCCGCCCTCGAAGAGCGGCAGCACGCCCTGCACGGGCCGTCCGCAGCCGTTGCCGAGGACATGGGCCGCCAGGTCGTCGGTGAAGGCCTTGACGGTCGACTCCAGGAACATCGCGGAGCCGTCGGGGTGCGAACACGCACCGCGCCGCTTGACGTTCTTGGCGACCTGCTTCAGCGCCTCCAGGGCGGCGGGGCCACCGCCGTTGAGGATGTCCTCCAGGCCGCGCGCGGCGGCGGGCAGGCCGAGGTAGCAGGGGCCGCACTGGCCCGCGCTCTCCTCCGCCAGCCACTGGGCGACCCGCAGCGACTCGCCCAGGGGGCAGGTGTCCTGGGTGATCGGGAGGATCGCGCCGGCGCCCAGCGAACCGCCCACGGCGTCCAGCGAGTTGCGGGACACGATCGCCTCGTTGACCGTCGCCGCGTCGATCCACTTGCCGTGGTAGCCGCCGGTCAGCACGCCCTGCGGGACCGGCGGGGCGCCGGCGAGCTGCAGGACGTAGCGGAGGGGCACACCGGTGGGCACCTCGATGACCATGGGGCGGGCGACGGCGCCGGAGACCGTCAGCATGACGGTGCCCGGCTCGTCGTAGAGGCCGGTGTTGCCGTAGCGCTCCGGGCCGATGCGGGCGGCGATCGCCAGCTGGGCGAACGTCTCGGCGTTGGACAGCAGGGTGGGCGCGCCGCCGACGCCGCTCTGCGAGGCGCTGATCTTGCGGCCGGGCGGGATGGCCGGGCCGCCGTCGATGGAGCGGATCAGGGAGGCGGCGGCGCCGGTGACCATGCGGACCGGGTTGCGTTGCACGCGGGCCCGCAGGACCGACCGGCGGCCGTTGCTGAGGCCGCGTTCGGCGAGCGCGGCCTCCATGGAGCGTTGCGTGGACTCACGGGTGACCCCCACCACGAGTGTGCGGGCGCCCATCGCCTCGGCGCACAGCAGGGCACCGTCCAGGATCAGGTGCGGAGCACGGTTGATCAGCACCGTGTCCTTGCGGCAGGCCGGTTCGTCCTCGCTGCCGTTGACGACGACGACCGGCCGGACGCCGCGCTTGATCGCCGCTTCGGCGACCGAGCGCAGCTTCTTGTGGAAGGGGAAGCCCGCGCCGCCGCGGCCCCTGAGGTTGATGCGCTCGGCGAGCTGCGCGAGCTGCTCGCCGCCCAGTGGTTCGAGCGGCCCGTGCACCTTGAGGTGCATGGGCAGATCGAGTCGTTCGACAAGGTCGAAGCCCGACGTGAGCTGAGGAAGGCCGACCACGCGGACTTCTGGGACGTCGGGCAGGGCCTCGTTCACTTAAAGCCTCCGGAAGGCGTGTTCCAAGGTTCGCCCGAACCCGGTGCGTCGAAGTCGTAGGACGCACCGGGCAGTGTTTCAGTGGCGGGACCGCTGTTGTTGTACGTGTCGTCCGGGTAGTACGTGCCGAAGGCCGCGTTCATCTCACCGGTGTCGTACACGTCACTCGATCCATAGCCGGCCGCGCCCGAATTGCCATAGGCCGGGATGTTGTATCCCGTGTCCTGGAGCGGGTCGTAGGCCGACGGGGGCGCCTCGCCGACCGGCGGCGGGGACGGGATCGGCCATGATCCGGACGGGCTCTCCAGGCGCGGGAAGGCCTCCGTGGGCTGGTGGTCCGGCACCTCCATGCGGGCGGTCTGGTCGGCGAACGACTGCTGGGTCCGAGGGGTGTTGCCGACGGCGCGGTAGGCGGCGGCGAAACCGCCCGTGGTCTCCGCCGCGGAAGGGCGTGCGGATGCCCCGGAGGGGGCGTACGACGGGGCCGTGGGGCCGGCCGCCGGGCGCTGCCTCTCGTAACCGGGGAGCGCCTTCTCGTAGCCCGGCAGGGCGGACTCGCCGGCCACCCGCGCGCGGCTCGCGTCCAGGTCCTCGCGGCCCGGCGGCTGCTGGGTGCCGAGGAGGGCGCCCACCCGGTCGGCGACCTGGCGCTTGACCGAGCGGGGTGCCGAGCGCAGGGCGAGGGCGGCCATCACGGCGACCAGGGACAGGCCGTAGAGGGTCACGAAGACCGGCTTGGCCTCGCGGCCCGCGAACAGGCCGTGGACCAGCGCCGCGCACCAGGCCGGGTAGGCCAGGTTGTGCATCGCCCGCCAGCGCGAGGCGACCGGCGCCGGGGAGGCGAAGGCGCCGCGCAGCGCGCCGGTGATGCCGACGAAGATCATCAGCAGGGCGGCCGCCGAGCCGAGCCCGATCAGTCCCGCGCTGCCGGCGACGCCGAGCGAGAACGGGATGATCACGGCGAGGAAGCCGACGTGGTCGAGCGCGAGCTTGGTCGTGATGTGCAGCAGCAGGAACGCGATCGAGGCGACCGCCATCGTCCGGTGCACCGCCTGCCCGAGGATTCGCTGGCGCGCGTTGAGCAGGATCCGGTCCTGGGCGAAGAGGCCCCAGAGCACCGAACCGGTGAGGGTCACGAGGGACAGGACGCCCGCACCGAAGTCCAAGAACTCGCGGAACTGATCACCTCCGACCAGCACGGCGACGGGTATGAGCACAAGGGTGACAGCGGTCGCGACCCCATAGGCCGATCGGCCAGGCTGGGGCAGCGAGCTGGTACTACGTCGAGGGTTCATGGGGGCAACTCCGAGCGGATTCGGGAAAGCGGTCCCGCGCCGCACTCTAAGTCGCGCCCAAACCGATGGGTACGAGGTTTGAGTTATTGCGTTGTTATCAAACGACGATGTGCTCGCAGTTCTGCCCCTTAGTGGCCGTTACGCGGAGTGCTTTTTGACCGGCGTTCAAGTCCGTCGCGGTCGGCGCGGCGGCTGCGGTACCCTGACGCCATGCGTGCCGTACGCCTTCTGCTTAGCGGGCCGCGCTGATCAGTCCCGGCCACCGGATGAGTCGAGTGGCCGGAGTCGGCGCGGCGTCCCCTCCTGTGCGAGGGGATTTTTCGTTTCTGAAGAATCACAGCCGCTGGCAGAGACGATCGATGGAGCTTTGAGGATCATGAGCGAGACGAACCCCGCAGCCACCCCTGGCATGTCGGTGGATGCCGCGCCGCACCGCTACACGGCCGCCATGGCAGCCGAGATCGAGGCACGCTGGCAGGACTTCTGGGACGCCGAGGGCACCTACGCCGCGCCGAACCCGAAGGGTGACCTGGCGGGCGACCCCGAGATCGTCGCGCGGCCCAAGAAGTTCATCATGGACATGTTCCCGTACCCCTCCGGTGCGGGGCTGCACGTCGGCCACCCCCTGGGGTACATCGCCACCGACGTCTTCGCGCGCTTCCAGCGCATGACCGGCCACAACGTGCTGCACACCCTGGGCTTCGACGCCTTCGGCCTGCCCGCCGAGCAGTACGCCGTGCAGACCGGCACGCACCCGCGCGTGTCCACCGAGGCCAACATGGAGAACATGAAGGTCCAGCTGCGCCGGCTGGGCCTGGGCCACGACAAGCGCCGGTCGTTCGCCACGATCGACCCGGACTACTACCGGTGGACCCAGTGGATCTTCCTGCAGATCTTCAACTCCTGGTACGACGACGAGGCGAAGAAGGCCCGCCCGATCGCGGAGCTGGTCGCCCAGTTCGAGAGCGGTGAGCGCGCGCTGCCCGGCGGGCGCTCCTGGAACGAGCTGAGCGCCGGCGAGCGCGCCGACGTGCTGGGCGAGTACCGCCTGGCCTACGCCTCGGATGCGCCGGTCAACTGGTGCCCGGGCCTGGGCACGGTCCTGGCCAACGAGGAAGTCACCGCCGACGGCCGCTCCGAGCGCGGCAACTTCCCCGTCTTCAAGGCCAAGCTGCGCCAGTGGAACATGCGCATCACCGCCTACGCCGACCGGCTGCTGGACGACCTGGAGGCGCTGGACTGGCCCGAGGCCATCAAGCTGCAGCAGCGCAACTGGATCGGCCGCTCCGAGGGCGCCCGCGTCGACTTCCCGATCGACGGCGAGCACATCACGGTCTTCACCACGCGCCAGGACACCCTGTTCGGCGCGACCTACATGGTGCTGGCGCCCGAGCACCCGCTGGTCGAGAAATTCACCCCGGACCAGTGGCCCGAGGGCACCCACCAGATGTGGACCGGTGGTCACCGGACCCCGGCCGAGGCCGTCGCCGCGTACCGCGCGCAGGCCGCCGCCAAGTCCGACGTCGAGCGGCAGGCCGAGGCCAAGGACAAGACCGGTGTCTTCACGGGCGCGTTCGCGACCAACCCGGTCAACGGCGAGCGGGTCCCGGTCTTCATCGCCGACTACGTCCTGATGGGCTACGGCACCGGCGCGATCATGGCCGTCCCGGCGCACGACAGCCGCGACTTCGCCTTCGCCCGCGCCTTCGAGCTGCCGATGCGATGCGTCGTCGAGCCCTCCGACGACCGGGGAACCGACGCCTCGGCCTGGGAGGACGCCTTCGCCTCGTACGACGCGAAGATCGTCAACTCGTCCGGCGAGGACGTCTCCCTGGACGGTCTGGGGGTCGTCGACGCCAAGGCGCGCATCACGGAGTGGCTGGAGCGCAAGGGCATCGGTGAGGGCACCGTCAACTTCCGGCTGCGCGACTGGCTGTTCAGCCGGCAGCGATACTGGGGCGAGCCGTTCCCGATCGTGTACGACGAGGCGGGCATCGCGCACGCCCTGCCCGAGTCGATGCTGCCGCTGGAGCTGCCGGAGGTCGAGGACTACTCGCCGCGCACCTTCGACCCGGACGACGCCGACACCCAGCCCGAGACGCCGCTGTCGCGCAACGAGGACTGGGTCAACGTCACGCTGGACCTGGGCGACGGCCCGAAGAAGTACCGCCGCGAGACCAACACCATGCCCAACTGGGCCGGTTCCTGCTGGTACGAGCTGCGCTACCTGGACCCGCACAACAGCGAGCGGCTGGTCGACCCCGAGATCGAGCAGTACTGGATGGGCCCGCGCGAGGGCCAGCCGCACGGTGGCGTCGACCTGTACGTCGGCGGCGCCGAGCACGCCGTGCTGCACCTGCTGTACGCCCGCTTCTGGTCCAAGGTGCTGTACGACCTGGGGCACGTCTCGTCCGCCGAGCCGTTCCACCGGCTGTTCAACCAGGGCATGATCCAGGCCTACGTCTACCGGGACGGCCGCGGCATCGCCGTGCCGGCCGCCGAGGTGGAGGAGCGCGACGGCGCCTACTACTACGAGGGCGAGCAGGTAACCCGGCTGCTGGGCAAGATGGGCAAGTCCCTGAAGAACGCGGTCACTCCGGACGAGATCTGCGCCGAGTACGGCGCCGACACGCTGCGGCTGTACGAGATGGCCATGGGCCCGCTGGACGTGTCGCGGCCGTGGGACACGCGCGCGGTGGTGGGCCAGTACCGGCTGCTGCAGCGGCTGTGGCGCAACATCGTCGACGAGACGAGCGGCGACGTGACCGTGGTCGACGCCGAGCCCGACGAGGACACGCTGCGTGCCCTGCACAAGGCCATCGACGGTGTCCGCGGCGACCTGGAGGGACTGCGGTTCAACACCGCGATCGCCAAGGTCACCGAGCTGAACAACACCCTGACCAAGGCGGGCGGCGCGGTGCCCCGGCCGGTCGCCGAGGCGCTGGTCCTGATGGTCGCGCCGCTGGCGCCGCACATCGCCGAGGAGCTGTGGCGGCGGCTGGGGCACACCGGCTCGGTCGTCCACGCGGACTTCCCCGTCGCCGACCCCGCGTACGTCGTGGACGAGACCGTGACCTGTGTGGTGCAGGTCAAGGGCAAGGTCAAGGCGCGGCTGGAGGTGCCCCCGGCGATCTCCGACGAGGAGCTGGAGAAGGTGGCGCTGGCCGACGAGAAGGTCGTCGCGGCGCTGGGCGGGGCCGGGATCCGGAAGGTGATCGTGCGGGCGCCGAAGCTGGTGAACATCGTTCCGGCGTAGGGGCGATCCTTTCGGCGCGGATGTCCGGGGGCAGTGAGGCCCCTGCTCCGGGTCGTCCCCTACGGGATGGTTCGGGGTGCTCTGCGGGCAGGTTCGGGGTTCTTCCGGAACTCCGGGCCTGCCCGTTGCGTTTACCGTTGAAGAGGAGCGCGGTGTGTGCCGCGGCCGGTTCGGAGGAGGAGCGTCGTGGAAGCAGTGATCATGGTGTTCGCCCTGCTCTTCGTGCTCTTCCTGGGCCTGGGCGCGTACGCCACGGTCAAGGTGGTCGGTGCCGCCAAGCGCGGCGTGGACCGCACCCTCACGCAGGCCCGTCGTACGGTCGAGGACCACACGCTGCGGGCCAAGTCCTTCACCCAGGCGGGCCCCGTGGGCGAGATCGCCCAGCTCCGGCTGAAGCTGCGCACGTCGATGCGGGCCACCCAGGACACGCTGCAGGCGGGCGCGGCCGAGGACGAGTCCCTGAAGGAGGCGCTCGGCCTGTTCCAGCGCCTCAGCGCCCATGGGCACGAACTGGACGCCGAGCTCAGGCGCCTGGAGTCCGAGCCGGACCGCGCGACGCTCGCCGGGCGGCTGCCCGAGCTGCGCGACCGCACCGCGCGCATCACGCACTCGGCGGAGTCGCTGCGCTGGGCCGCCCGGGACCGCGCAGGGCGCTTCGCCGACGACGACCTGGACGCGCTGAGCGCGCAGATCGACGTGGAGAGCGGGGCGCTGCGGCACTGGACGACGACGGACTCCACCGCGACCCCGCCGCCGTGGCCCGAGGCCCCGCCCACCGACGCCCCGAGCGCGCAGCAGACCTGGCCGGACACACCGCGTACGGCCGAGGAGCCGACGCGCCCCGCCATCACTCCGCCGGGACCGCGCCCCACGTACCCCTGGCAGAAGAAGCCCCGCCCCGAGAGCACGACCTGAGCAGGTGGCGTCGGCCCGGTGGCCCGCGCGGTGCGCGCGGGTTCGGCGTGGCTTGCGCGCACATGTTCCGTGCAGGTGAGAGGCCCGGGCTGCCACCCGGGCGCTACGGCAGGTAACCTCCAGCTCATGTCCCGCCATGTCGCGATCGTCACCGATTCAACGGCCTACCTGCCGCCCCGGACGATGGAGCGCCACGGCATCACAGCGGTCCCCCTGACCGTGGTCCTCGGCGACCGCGCGCTGGAAGAGGGCACCGAGATCTCGACCCGTTCGCTGGCCCAGGCGCTGCAGAAGCGACGCCCCGTCACCACCTCGCGCCCCAGCCCCCAGCTGTTCGCCGAGACCTACCGGAAGGCCGCCGAGGCGGGCGCCACGGCCATCGTCTCCCTGCACCTGTCGGCCGAGCTGTCGGGCACGTACGACGCGGCGGTCCTCGCGGCACGCGAAGCGCCGGTGCCGGTACGGGTGGTGGACACCGGCATGATCGCGATGGCGCTGGGTTTCTGCGCGCTGGCCGCGGCGGAGGCGGCGCAGTCGGGCGGCACGGTCGACGAGGCGGTCACGGCCGCGGAGAAGCGGGCCTCCGGCACCTCGGCGTACTTCTACGTCGACACCCTCGACTATCTGCGGCGCGGCGGCCGGATCGGCACCGCCCAGGCGTTCTTCGGGTCCGCGCTCGCCGTGAAGCCGCTGTTGCAGCTGGACGGAGGCCGGATCGAGCTGCTGGAGAAGGTCCGGACGGCGTCGAAGGCCATCGCCCGGCTGGAGGAGATCGTGGCCGACCGGGCGGGGGATGCGCCGGTGGACATCGCGGTGCACCATCTGGCCGCGGCGGACCGCGCGTCGGCACTGGCGGACCGGGTGCGGGGGCGGGTGCCGGGGCTGGCGGACCTGCATGTGAGTGAGGTGGGGGCCGTGATCGGGGCGCACACGGGGCCGGGGTTGCTGGGGGTCGTGGTTTCGGCGCGGTGAGGGGGCCCATCTCTTGAACGGTTCTTGAGCGGATTCTTGAGCGGTCTCACCCGTGTGGGTGGTGGAGATATCCACAACCGGGCGGTCGTCCCCGGGAATTGAGCAAGATCATCGTGAGGATGCCGGTGGCCGCATCCTCGTCGCATGGCACTTCGATCACACACCCGCGCAGCATCCGTGACGAGCGGCCCCGGCCGCCGACCCGCCTCCGACGGCCGTACGGCACACCGTCGTCGCCACACTCCCGCCCTGGCCCGCGCCCGGCACCGGCACGCCTCGGCGGAGGAGCTCCGGCGCCGCGCCGGGGTGCTCTTCGGCGAACGCGCCGGCAAGTGGCGGGAGTCGGGAGCGGGACCACCGGGTGACGCCGGTGCGGACGGCGCCGCGGCCGTGCCTGGCGCCACGGAGGGCCGGCGGGAGCGGGCCGCGCTCGCACTGCGGGAGCGGATGCCGGTGTGGTTGCAGGCGCGGTGCGGCCTGGAGCGCAGGAGCGTGGTGGCGCTCACCGTGCTGCTCGTCGTCGTCGCGGGGTTCGCCGTCCAGCACTTCTGGGCCGGGCGGACGCAGTCCGTGCGGGCGCCCGAGGTGGTCAGCGCGGCGGCGCCGTTCGGGCAGCCGCCGGACGGCGAGCCGAGCACCGCCGCGGGCACGGCGACGGATCCGCCCGGCGCGGCCACCGGCACGCCGGTCGCCGAGATCGTCGTGGACGTGAGCGGAAAGGTGCGCGAGCCCGGAATCCATCGTCTGCCGGTCGGCTCACGGGTCGCCGACGCCCTGAAGGCGGCCGGCGGCGTGCGGCCGGGCACGGACGTCGAGGGTCTGAACCGGGCCCGGTTCCTGGTGGACGGCGAGCAGGTGGTCGTCGGGGGCCCCGCGGCCGTCCCGGCGGCCCCGGCCGGGGGAGTACCGGCGGGCGGGGCGGGTGCGCCCGCGGCCCCCGTCTCCCTCAACACCGCCACGGTCGAGCAGCTGGACACCCTCCCCGGCGTCGGTCCCGTGCTGGCGCAGCACATCGTCGACTACCGCACCCAGCACGGCGGTTTCCGCTCGGTGGACGAGCTGCGGGAGGTCAACGGCATCGGTGAACGGCGCTTCGCCGACCTACGGGATCTCGTACGGCCATGAGGCGCTCCGAGGACGTCCAGGGTGTGCGCTCCTCCGTCCACGAGGCTGCCCCGAGCCGCCTCGGTGCGGCGCACCCACGGCAGGAAGGCCCGACGGACCTGCGGCTCGTGCCGCCCGCCCTGGCCGCCTGGGCGACGGCGGCCCTGGCGCCGGACGCCTCGCCGGGGCTGCTGACCGGGGTGGCCGTGGCCGGCCTGGTCGTGGCGTGCGGGCTGCTGCTCGGTGCCGTTCCGGCAGTGGGCGTCCGGTCGCGTGCTCCCGTCGCCGCCGTGCTGCTCTGCGTCGCGGCGGCGGCCGTCTCGGCCGGGCTGCACGGAGCCGATCTGCGCCGGGGACCGGTGCCGGGGCTGGCGGAGCGGTTCGCCACGGTGACCGCGGAGATCGCGGTCACCTCCGATCCCCGGCTCACGCGGCCGAGGGTCACCGGGAACCACCTGGCCCCGGTGTCCGTACTGGCGAAGGCGGAGGTGCGCGGCGTGGAGGAGACGGCCGGGGCGAGGGCGGTGACGCGGACGCCCGTGCTGGTGATCGTCGACGTGAGGGCGGCCGGGCGGCGGGAGTGGCTCGGGCTGCTGCCCTCCACGCGGGTGAGGGTGACCGGGCGGCTGGCACCCGCCCTGGTGGGCGGGGACCGGATCGCGGCCGTGCTGCGCGTGCGGGACCGGGCCGGGCCGGAGGTGGTGGGGGAGCCGTCGGGGGCCCAGCGGTTCGCGGGGCGGTTGCGGGCGGGACTGCGCGAGGCCACGGACGGGCTGCCGGCGGACGCGCGGGCGCTGCTGCCGGGGCTGGTCGTCGGGGACACCGCGCGGATCACCCCGGAGCTGGACGCGGCCTTCAAGGAGACCGACCTGGCCCACACGCTCGCCGTGTCCGGGAGCAACCTCACGATCATCCTCGCCCTGCTGCTGGGACCGCCAGGTCTGGCGCAGCGCAGTGAGCGGCGAGGCCTCGCACCCAGGCTCGGCATCTCGCTGCGGACGACGGCGGTGTTCGGCGGAGCCCTCACTCTGGCGTTCGTCGTCGTGTGCAGACCGGACCCGAGCGTGCTGCGGGCCGCGGCCTGCGGAGCCGTGGCGCTGCTGGCCCTCGCGACCGGCCGCCGCAAGTCGCTGATCCCGGCGCTGGCGACCGCCGTACTGCTGCTGGTGCTCTACGATCCGTGGCTGGCCCGCAGTTACGGCTTCCTGCTCTCCGTGCTGGCCACGGGTGCCCTGCTCACCCTGGCGCCCCGGTGGAGCAGCGCGTTGCGCGGGCGCGGGGTGCCGCCTCGGCTCGCGGAGGCGCTGGCCGCGGCGGGGGCGGCGCAGGCGCTGTGCGCGCCGGTGGTGGCGGTGCTGTCGGCGCGGGTGAGCCTGGTGGCGGTGCCGTGCAACCTGCTCGTGGAGTTCGCGGTCGCGCCGGCCACCGTGCTGGGCTTCGCGGCACTGGCGGTGGCGCCGGTGACGATGCCGGTGGCCAAGGCGCTGGCATGGTGCGCGAGTTGGCCGGCCGGGTGGATCGCGGACGTCGCCCGGAGCGGGGCGGCGCTGCCCGGTGCCGGGGTGGACTGGCCCGGTGGCTGGGGTGGGGCGGCGCTGCTCGCCCTCGTCACGGTGGCCGTCGTGGTCGCCGGCCGGCGGCTGCTGCGGCACCCGTGGCTGTGCGTGGGCTGCGGGGTGCTGCTGGTGCTGGCGGTGGTGCAGCCGCCACCGCTGGCCTCCGTCGTCACGGGCTGGCCGCCGCGGGGATGGCGGCTGGCGATGTGCGACGTGGGCCAGGGCGACGCGACCGTGCTCGCCGCCGGGCCGGGCACGGGGGTCGTCGTGGACGCCGGGCCCGACCCGGGACTGGTGGACCGGTGCCTGCGCGACCTCGGCATCACCCGTGTCCCGCTGGTGGTCCTCACCCACTTCCACGCCGACCATGTGGCCGGGCTGCCGGGCGTGCTGCGGGGGCGGGCCGTGGGGGCGATCGAGACGACCGGCTTCGAAGAGCCCGTCGACCAGGCGGAGTTCGTCCACGGTCAGGCGGCGGCGCGGGGGATCCCGGTCACACGTGCCCTGGCCGGCGAGCGGCGGCGTACGGGGGACCTGTCCTGGCAGGTCCTGTGGCCGCCGGCAGCGTCACCGGCGCCGGAGGGCGCGAACGACGCCAGCGTCGCGATGCTCGTACGGTCGGCGGGCCTGCGGATGCTGCTGCTCGGGGATCTCGAACCCCCGGCCCAGCGGGCACTGTTGCGGACACCTGCGGCGGCGCTGGTGGGCGGCGTGGACGTGCTGAAGGTCGCGCATCACGGCTCGGCCTACCAGGACCCGGAGCTGATACGCCGGGCCGCGCCGCGGCTGGCGCTGGTCTCCTGCGGTGCGGACAACCCGTACGGCCACCCGGCTCCCAGTACGGTCGCAGCGCTGCGGGACGGGGGCGCGACGGTGCTGCGGACGGATGTGGACGGGGCGATGGCGGTGGTGGAGGCGGGCGCGGGGTTGCGCGTGGCGCGAGACTGAGGGCATGAATTCCGCACAGGTCGACGCCTGTCTCAGCCGCCTCGGGGTCCGGCGCCCGGCATGGCCCACCATCGACGTCCTGCGTGAACTGTAACGGCGACATCTGCAGACGGTCCCCTTCGAGAACCTGGCGATCCACCTCGGCGAGGAGATCGTGCTGGAGGAGAAGCGGCTGCTGGACATGGTGGTGGGGCCGGGGCGGGGCGGGTTCTGCTACGAACTGCGGGGCGGGTTCTGCTACGAACTGAACGGGGCCTTGGGGGCGCTGCTCGCCGCGCTGGGGTACGACGTCTCGCTGCTGGCGGGGCGGGTCCACGGGGCGGGTCCACGGGGAGGGCGGGCGGCTCGGGATCCCTTACGACCACCTCGCGCTGCGGGTGCGGACGGTGGACGCGGGGGAGTGGCTGGCCGACGTCGGGTTCGGCGCGCTCAGCCACTACCCGTTGGTCTTCGAGGAGGGGCGGGAACAGGAGGACCCCGGGGGCGCTTTCCGGGTCGCCCGGGCGGGGCCGGACGCGGCGGGCGCGCGGGGTGCCGTTCTGGCGGGCGGCGGGGCCGGAACCCCCGACGTGGACCTGGTCAGGGACGGCAGTCCCGTGTACCGGCTGGAGATGCGGCCGCGGGTGCTCCGGGACTTCGTGGCCGGGGCCTGGTGGCACAGCACCTCGCCGGAGTCGCACTTCGTGCAGTCGCTGGTGTGCTCCCGGCTCACGGAGGACGGCGGGCGGCTCACGCTCAGCGGGCGGCAGCTGAAGATGACGGCCCCGGACGGGACGCGGGACACACGGGAGCTGGGGACGGACGAGGAGGTGCTGGCCGTGTACCGGGAGCGGTTCGGGATCGGGCTGGGCCGGGTGCCGGTGGTGCGGGGGAGCGGGGGCGGGGAGGGCTGACCTGCGTACTCGCGGGCCGGGGCGGTGCCGGAAGATGGCTGGCGTGAGTGATGTGAGACATGTGCTGGTGCTGCCCGACCGTGATGCCGCGCAGGAGGTGGCGGAGGCGCTCGGGGAGCGGTTCGGGCTGCGTGAGGAGCCGCTGCTGGTGCGGGACGCGCTGGCCGGGGAGGACGACGCCGAGGACGCGCAGTGGCTGGTGGTGCTGCGGGACGAGGACGGTCGGCTGGACGCGGGGGAGCTGGACGAGTTCGCGGCGGAGTGGGAGGGGTGGCGGGAGGAGCCGTAGGCCGAGGGGCCGGTGCGGGGTCGTCGACCGCCGACGGGTGGGTGTCAGCCGGCGGGGTCGGTGTCCGTCGGCGAGGCCGGTGTCCGTCGGCTGGGTCTTCGCCGCTGACGGAGTCGTTGTCAGTGGCGCGTGGGATGCTGTGCGGGATGGCCAGGAAGACTGCTCAAGACGACCCTCTCGCCCCCGTGACGCTTGCCGTGGGCCAGGAGGATCTCCTGCTCGACCGTGCCGTGCGGGAGGTGGTGGTCGCCGCCAGGGCCGCCGACGCCGACACGGACGTGCGTGACCTGACGCCGGACCAGCTCCAGCCGGGCACGCTCGCGGAGTTGACCAGCCCGTCGCTGTTCGCGGAGCGCAAGGTCGTCGTCGTGCGCAACGCGCAGGATCTGTCGGCCGACACGATCAAGGACGTGAAGGCGTATCTGGGAGCGCCCGCCGAGGAGATCACGCTCGTGCTGCTGCACGCCGGCGGGGCCAAGGGCAAGGGGTTGCTGGACGCCGCGCGCAAGGCGGGGGCGCGGGAGGTGGCGTGCCCGAAGATGACCAAGCCGGCGGACCGGCTGGCGTTCGTGCGGGGCGAGTTCCGCGCGCTGGGGCGGTCGGCGACGCCGGAGGCCTGCCAGGCGCTCTGCGACTCGATCGGCAGCGATCTGCGGGAGCTGGCGTCGGCCGTGTCCCAGCTGTGCGCGGACATGGAGAGCACGATCGACGAGGCGGTGGTCGGGCGGTACTACACGGGGCGGGCCGAGGCGTCGAGCTTCACGGTCGCCGACCGGGCGGTCGAGGGGCGGGCGGCGGAGGCGCTGGAGGCGCTGCGGTGGTCGCTGGCGACCGGGGTGGCGCCGGTGCTGATCACCAGCGCGCTGGCGCAGGGCGTGCGGGCGATCGGGAAGCTGTCGTCCGCGCGGGGTGGCCGTCCGGCCGATCTGGCGCGGGAGCTGGGGATGCCGCCGTGGAAGATCGACCGGGTGCGGCAGCAGATGCGTGGCTGGACGCCGGACGGGGTGGCGGTGGCGCTGCGGGCGGTCGCCGAGGCCGACGCGGGCGTGAAGGGGGGCGGCGACGATCCTGAGTACGCCTTGGAGAAGGCGGTCGTGACGATCGCACGGGCGGCGCGGTCGCGAGGGCGCGGCTAGAGCCGTGGCCGCGGCCCGCCAGCGGACGCGGCGACGGTCCGGGGGCGGCATGCCGAAGGCCCCGGTGCTCGCTCTGGGGAAGAGCGGGTGCCGGGGCCTGCGAATCAAGCTGCTGGATTCGCGCCCGCGTGGCGAACGCAGGCCGCGCGCGAATCCGTGTGTGCCGGTCGGGGGCGGATGAGAGAGGGCCCGCCCTGGGTCCTTCCGGCGATCAGATCAGTGAAGGGTTCAGCCCTTGAGCGCGGTGACCTTGGAAGCAAGCGCCGACTTCTTGTTGGCGGCCTGGTTCTTGTGGATGACGCCCTTGGAGACGGCCTTGTCGAGCTGACGCGCGGCAGCGCGCTGGTACTCGGTGGCCTTCTCGACGTCACCCGCGGCAGCAGCCTCGCGGGCCTTGCGGATCGCGGTCTTCAGGGAGGACTTGACGGCCTTGTTGCGCAGCCGGGCCTTCTCGTTGGTCTTGATCCGCTTGATCTGGGACTTGATGTTCGCCACGAATGAGCCTTTTCAGGTTCAGGCGCGGGGCCGGAACGACTCCGGGACCCGTGCCAGGTGATTTCTTAGGACGCGCCTCGTGCTGAGAGGGCATGAGGCACATCCGCCCACGGTACCAGCGGCGCCCCTGGTGGCCCAAACCGGTCCCCGGTCGCCGCCCATGGGACCATGGAGGCTACGTAACGATCCGACCCGAGGCATAAGGCGCCTCAAGAGACAGGACCCTGCGTGCCCGCGACCCCTAACCATGTGCCCGAGCCGAGCCGTACCGACCCGGCTCTGATCCGCAATTTCTGCATCATCGCGCACATCGACCACGGCAAGTCCACACTCGCCGACCGGATGCTCCAGCTGACCGGTGTGGTCGAGCAGCGGCAGATGCGTGCTCAGTACCTCGACCGGATGGACATCGAGCGCGAGCGCGGCATCACGATCAAGTCCCAGGCCGTGCGCCTGCCCTGGGCTCCCACCCAGGACCCGGGCAGCACGCACATCCTCAACATGATCGACACCCCGGGGCACGTCGACTTCACCTACGAGGTCTCGCGGTCGCTCGCCGCCTGCGAGGGGACCGTCCTCCTCGTGGACGCCGCCCAGGGCATCGAGGCCCAGACCCTCGCCAACCTGTACCTGGCGATGGAGAACGACCTCACCATCATCCCCGTGCTGAACAAAATCGACCTTCCGGCCGCGCAGCCGGACAAGTTCGCCGAGGAGCTGGCGAACCTGGTCGGGTGCGAGCCCGACGACGTGCTGCGGGTCTCCGCCAAGACCGGGCTCGGCGTCGACGCGCTGCTCGACAGGGTGGTCCGGGAGGTCCCGCCGCCGGTCGGCGTCAAGGACGCCCCCGCCCGCGCCATGATCTTCGACTCGGTCTACGACTCCTACCGGGGCGTCGTCACCTATGTCCGGGTCATCGACGGCCAGCTCAACAAGCGCGAGCGCATCCGGATGATGTCCACGGGCGCGACCCACGAGCTGCTGGAGATCGGCACCAACTCGCCCGAGATGCTGGGCGCCGACGGCCTCGGCGTCGGCGAGGTGGGCTACCTCATCACCGGGGTGAAGGACGTCCGCCAGTCCAAGGTCGGTGACACCGTCACCAGCCAGGCGAAGGGCGCGACCGAGGCCCTCGGCGGGTACAAGGACCCCAAGCCGATGGTCTTCTCCGGCCTGTATCCGCTGGACGGCTCCGACTATCCCGAGCTGCGCGAGGCCCTCGACAAGCTCCAGCTCAACGACGCCGCGCTGGTGTACGAGCCGGAGACCTCCGCCGCGCTCGGCTTCGGTTTCCGCGTCGGCTTCCTCGGCCTGCTGCACCTCGATGTGATCCGTGAGCGGCTGGAGCGCGAGTTCGGCCTCGACCTCATCGCCACCGCGCCGAACGTGGTCTACCGCGTGGTGATGGAGGACCGCACCGAGCACATCGTGACCAACCCGAGCGAGTTCCCCGAAGGCAAGATCAGCGAGGTCTACGAGCCGGTGGTCCGGGCCACCATCCTGGCGCCGACCGAGTTCATCGGCTCGATCATGGAGCTGTGCCAGACCCGGCGCGGCACTCTGCTCGGCATGGACTACCTCTCCGAGGACCGCGTCGAGATCCGCTACACACTGCCCCTCGCGGAGATCGTCTTCGACTTCTTCGACCAGCTGAAGTCCAAGACCCGCGGCTACGCCTCCCTCGACTACGAGCCCACGGGCGAGCAGACCTCCAGCCTGGTCAAGGTCGACATCCTGCTGCACGGCGACAAGGTCGACGCCTTCTCGGCGATCACCCACAAGGACGCCGCGTACGCCTACGGGGTGCGGCTCGTCGCCAAGCTGCGCGAGCTGATCCCGCGGCAGGCCTTCGAGGTGCCCATCCAGGCCGCCGTCGGTTCGCGGGTGATCGCCCGCGAGACCATCCGCGCCATCCGCAAGGACGTCCTCGCCAAGTGCTACGGCGGTGACATCTCCCGAAAGCGGAAGCTGCTGGAGAAGCAGAAGGAAGGCAAGAAGCGGATGAAGATGGTCGGTTCTGTGGAGGTTCCGCAGGAGGCCTTCATCGCGGTGCTGTCCAGCGATGACAGCGCGGCGTCGGGCAAGAGCAAGAAGTAGCCGGCGTCAACGAGGGGCTGCCTCGCACATCACGCAAACAGGGGCCTGCCGTACGTGACGGCGGGCCCCTGTCGCATGCGTACGGCTGTGCTTCTGGAGGAAGTGACAAAGCGCGGACACTTACGCAGTGGCCGGTAGGCATCTACCCTGATCCCTGCTCGATAGTTACTCGCGAGTTAAACAACGGCTCGCGAGCGAAAACTGCCGCATTGAAGGCGCAAGACGCCCTGAGCCAGCCGCACCGTCGCGGGCCCCGGAGGATGTCGTGAGCGACACACAGACCTTGATCGAGAACCGTCCGCCGTCCGTCGCGGGCCTCTTCCTGGAGCGGGTTTCGGCCACCCCGGACGCCGAGGCCTACCGCTATCCGGTCCCGCCGGCCTCGGGGCAGGGGCCGGACGACTGGAAGTCGCTGAGCTGGGGGCAGGCCGCCGAGCGGGTGTACGCGATCGCCGCCGGACTGATCGAGCTGGGTGTCGAGCCGGAGCAGCGGGTCGCGCTGGCCTCGGCCACCCGGATCGAGTGGATCCTCGCCGACTTCGGCATCATGTGCGCGGGCGCGGCCACCACCACGATCTATCCGCAGACCAACGCCGAGGAGTCGGCGTACATCCTCGCGGACTCCGGCAGCCGGGTGCTCGTCGCGGAGAACGCCGAGCAGCTGGCCAAGGCGCAGGAGAGGCGCGCCGAACTGCCCGAGCTCACGCATGTCGTCGTCATCGACGCGCAGGGCGTGGAGACCGGCGACGGGGTGCTCAGCCTGGCCGAGCTGGAGGCGCTGGGCGCGGCCCGGTTGCAGAAGGAGCCCAGCCTGGTCAAGGAGCGGGTCGGCGCGATCACCAAGGACCAGCTGGCCACCCTGATCTACACCTCCGGTACGACCGGCCGGCCCAAGGGTGTCCGGCTCCCGCACGACAACTGGTCGTACATGGCGAAGGCGATCGCCTCGACCGGGCTGCTCGGGCCGGACGACGTGCAATACCTCTGGCTGCCGCTCGCGCACGTCTTCGGCAAGGTGCTGACCTCCGGGCACGTCGAGGTCGGGCACATCACCGCCGTCGACGGGCGGGTCGACAAGATCATCGAGAATCTGCCGGTGGTGCGGCCGACGTACATGGCGGCCGTGCCGCGGATCTTCGAGAAGGTCTACAACGGTGTCGCCGCGAAGGCCCGGGCCGGTGGCGCCGCCAAGTACAAGATCTTCCAGTGGGCGGCGGGTGTCGCGCGCGAGTACGCGAAGGTCACGCAGGACAACTTCCGGCGCACCGGGACCGCGTCGGCGCCGTTCGCGCTGGCGTCGAAGCACAAGGTGGCCGACGCGCTCGTCTACTCCAAGCTGCGGGACGCCTTCGGTGGGCAGCTGCGGGCGTGTGTGTCCGGGTCGGTGGCGCTGGCGCCCGAGATCGGCTACTTCTTCGCCGGCGCCGGCATCCACATCCTGGAGGGGTACGGCCTGACCGAGTCGTCGGCCGCGTCCTTCGTGAACCCGGGTGAGGCGTACCGGACCGGCACGGTCGGCAAGCCGCTGCCCGGGACCGAGGTGCGGATCGCCGAGGACGGCGAGATCCTGCTGCGCGGGCCCGGGATCATGGAGGGGTACCACGGGCTGCCCGAGAAGACCGCCGAGGTGCTGGAGCCGGACGGCTGGTTCCACACCGGGGACATCGGTGAGCTGTCGCCCGACGGGTATCTGCGGATCACCGACCGCAAGAAGGACCTGTTCAAGACCTCGGCCGGGAAGTACGTGGCGCCGAGCGAGGTCGAGGGCGCGTTCAAGTCGGTGTGCCCGTACGTCTCCAACATCCTGGTGCACGGCGCCGACCGGAACTTCTGCACCGCGCTGATCGCGCTCGACGAGGCGTCGATCATGCAGTGGGCCCAGGAGAACGGGCTGGAGGGCAAGCCGTACGCCGAGGTGGTCGCCGCGCCGGCGACCCTGGCGATGGTCGAGGGGTATGTGCAGCAGCTCAACGCCGGGCTGCAGCGCTGGCAGACGATCAAGAAGTTCCGGCTGCTGCCCCGGGATCTGGACGTGGAGCACGGGGAGATCACGCCGAGCCTGAAGCTGAAGCGGCCCGTGGTGGAGCGCGAGTACCAGCATCTGCTGGAGGAGATGTACGAGGGGACGCGCGAGGCGTAAGGGGACGCTGAGGGGACGCACGCGCGGTCGGCCGTTCCGAGGGCCGGTCGCGCGTACGCGGTCGTGCTGTATATGGACACAGGCCCGCGCCCCGGGGTTGGTTTGCGCCTCCCCTGTACGCACGGCTGGCGTTTTCTGGTCGAAATTGGCCACTTCGGTAACTCCGCGCTGATGGGCGGGACCTGTCTGTCACCCTGTCGGACGTGATCGAGGCGTATTGGTCCGAGCCGCTCGGGCAGCCGTAGATGGGGGCCGTTCCGGCGCAGAGGGAGTCCGGGTCCCTTGCCGCCGTGCGCCCCGGCGCACAGGTGCGCGCCGCTCTCGGCGGAAGCCCTCTCGCGCCGGGTACCGCGCGGGGACTGCTGCGCACGGCGTTCCAGGAGTGGAGTGCCCTCGGACTGCCCGGCGCCGAGGGGCTCACCGACCGGCTCGCCCATGACGCGATGATCGTCCTCAGCGAGCTGGTGACGAACGCCGTCGTGCACGCCGGTACCGATGTCGAGCTCGTCTGCCGGCTGGAACCGGACACCGGTGCCGTCGTCGTCGAGGTCTGCGACCACCATCCCTCACGGCCGCCCCGCGACGGGGACGGCGGAACGGCGTACGAGACAGCGGAGTACGGGCGCGGGCTGCGGCTGGTCGCCGCGCTCTCCGACTCCTGGGGCGTGACGTACCGGCGGGGCGCCAAGTCGGTGTGGGCGCGGATGTCCGCCGAGGTGGGCCCGGACGCGGCGGGGTACGACCCGGAGGACACGAACTTCTTCGGCGCAGAGCTGCTCGCGCCCGCGCCGCAGCGGGCCGAGCGGGACCGGGACTGGCTCGGGCGGGGCGCGCTGTCCTTCCTCGCCGAGGCCTCCGACCTGCTCGCCGGACAGCTGGACGAGGACCTGGTCGCCGCGCTCACCGGCCAGCTGATCGTGCCCCGGCTCGCCGACTGGTGCGCGGTCTGGCTGGCGGACGAGGCCATGGGTGGCGGGGCGGGCGGAACGCGCCTGGCGCGGGTGTGGCACGCCAGCGAGGAGCGGATCGAGGAACTCCGCCGCTGTCTGGAGAAGGAGCCACCGCGCGGCGGGGAGGGTCCGACGCCGTCGGGACCGACACCGTACCCGTGGCCGTCGGACGCGGGGGGTGTGGATTGCTGGCCCGGGAGGGGACGGGGGGACGGCGCGTCCGTCGTGCCCGAGGGGCTGGTCGCCGACCCGGGGCCCGGCGTCGGGGCGTCCCCCACCGCACCCGGCGGCAGCGCCCTCTCCTACCCGCTCGTCGCCGGGGGACGGCCGCTCGGGACGCTGGTCATCGGGCGGGCCGGCGTCCCCGGGTTCCCGGACGAGATCACCGGGCTCGTCGAGGATCTCAGCCGGCGGGTGGCGCTGGCCATCGGGGCGGCCCGGCAGTACGCCCGGCAGGCCACCATCAGCGCCGTGCTCCAGCGCGGCCTGCTGCCCGGCGCGGTCGCGCAGATCCCCGGCGTGCGCAGCGCGCTGGTGTACGAGCCCTGCGACAAGGGCGGGCCCAGCGGGGACTTCTACGACCTCTTCCCGGCCGGCGACGGGCGCTGGTGCTTCGCCATCGGGGACGTGCAGGGCAAGGGGCCCGAGGCGGCCGTCGTGATCGGGCTGGCCCGCCCCTGGCTGCGGCTGCTCGCCCGCGAGGGCTACCGCGTCGCCGACGTCCTCGACCGCCTCAACCAGCTCCTCCTCGACGACGCCACGGAGGCCGCCGACGCGGCCGCCCGAGCCCTGGTCGGCCCCGCAGGCCCCGGCGACGGCCCGCAGACCCGCTTCCTCTCGCTGCTCTACGGCGAACTCGCCCCCTTCGACGGCGGCGTCCGTTGCACCGTCGCCTCCGCCGGACACCCGCTGCCGCTGCTCCTCGGGCCCGGCGGCGACGTCCGTACGGCCGCGCGGCCGCAGACCCTGCTCGGGGTCGTGGAGGACGAGACGTACATCAGCGAGAGCTTCGAGCTGCGGCCCGGTGACACCCTGCTGTGCGTCACGGACGGGGTGACCGAGCGGCGCAGCGGCTCGCGGCAGTTCGACGACGGGGACGGACTGGCGGCGGCGCTGGCGGGGTGCGCGGGGATGAACGCGGAGCTGATCGCCGAAAGGATCCGGCACCTGGTGCACGAGTTCGGCGGACGGCCGCCGGAGGACGATCTGGCGTTGCTGGTGCTGCAGGCGGAGTGACGCCCGGCGTACGGGACAATGGGGGACATGCCTTCCGCACTTCCCGACGGCGAGCCCGTCCCGCACGACGGCGCGCTGCCCCCGGCCGCGCTCGCCGGGGCGGCGGACCGACCCCTCGGGTTCTATCTGCACGTCCCGTACTGCGCCACCCGCTGCGGCTACTGCGACTTCAACACCTACACGGCCACCGAGCTGCGCGGCACGGGCGGCGTGCTCGCCTCGCGCGACAACTACGCCGACACGCTGATCGACGAGATCCGGCTGGCCCGCAAGGTGCTCGGTGACGACCCCCGCGAGGTCCGGACGGTCTTCGTCGGGGGCGGTACGCCGACGCTGCTGGCCGCGCACGATCTCGTCCGGACGCTGGGGGCGATCCGGGAGGAGTTCGGGCTGGCGGCGGACGCCGAGATCACGACGGAGGCGAATCCGGAGTCGGTCGACCCGGCGTATCTCGCGGCCCTGCGGGAGGGCGGCTACAACCGGGTGTCCTTCGGGATGCAGAGCGCGAAGCAGCACGTGCTGAAGGTCCTGGACCGCACGCACACCCCCGGCCGCCCCGAGGCGTGTGTCGCGGAGGCCCGGGCCGCAGGGTTCGAGCATGTGAACCTGGACCTGATCTACGGCACCCCCGGGGAGTCCGACGACGACTGGCGGGCCTCGCTGGACGCCGCGCTCGGCGCGGGGCCGGATCACATCAGCGCGTACGCGCTGATCGTCGAGGAGGGCACGCAGCTTGCCCGCCGGATCCGGCGGGGCGAGGTGCCGATGACGGACGACGACGTGCACGCCGACCGGTACCTGATCGCGGAGGAGCGGCTGTCCGCAGCCGGTTTCGAGTGGTACGAGGTGTCCAACTGGGCCACGTCCGACGCCGCCCGCTGTCTGCACAACGAGCTGTACTGGCGGGGCGCCGACTGGTGGGGCGCGGGCCCGGGCGCGCACAGCCACGCCGGGGGCGTGCGCTGGTGGAACGTGAAGCACCCCGGTGCCTACGCCGCCGCGCTGGCCGAGGGCCGCTCCCCGGGCGCCGGGCGCGAGCTGCTCTCCGACGAGGACCGTCGCGTGGAGCGCGTCCTGCTGGAGCTGCGGTTGCGCGAGGGCGTGCCGCTGTCGCTGCTCCGGGAACAGGGCCGCACGGTCGCCCGGCGGGCCCTGGCGGACGGCCTCCTCCAGGAGACGCCGTACGCCGAGGGGCGCGCCGTACTGACGCTGCGGGGACGCCTGCTGGCGGACGCCGTGGTACGAGACCTCGTGGACTGACCCGGCGCCCGACGCCGGGAGCGCGCTCCCCGGCATCGCGGCCCAGGCGTCAGGGGTCTCGGGGGCCGGGGCGCGGCGCACGGAGTCCGGGGGCGCGAGTGCCGGGGCGTGGTCCGTGGTGACCGGAAGTCCGGGGGTCGGGGGTCTGGGCGCGGTGGGTGGTGCCCGGGAGTCCGGGGGTCGGGGGTCTGGGCGCGGTGGGTGGTGCCCGGGAGCCTGGGGGTCGGGGGTCTGGGCGCGGTGGGTGGTGCCCGGGAGCCTGGGGGTCGGGGGTCTGGGCGCGGTGCGTGGTGCCCGGAAGTCCCGGGGGTCGGGGGTCTGGGCGCGGTGCGTGGTGCCCGGAAGTCTGGGGCCTCGGGGACTGGCGTAGAGCGTGGTGGCCAGAGGCTCGGGGCCTGGGGCGGTGCGTGGGGCCCGGAAGTCTGGGGCTCGGGGCCCGGGCGCGGTGCGTGGTGCGTGGTGCCAGCAGTCTGGGGGCTCGGGGCCTGGGGTGGCGTGTGGTGCCCGGGACCGGGGGTCGGGGTCGGGGCCCTGGGGGCGGTGCGTGGTGGCCGGGAGTCCGGGGGCTCGCCGTCGGGGCACGGTGCACGAGTCCGGGGCCGGGGCGCGCTGTACGGGAGTCTGGGACAGCTCCGGGGGCCGGGGCGCGCTGTAGGGAGCCGGGGGCTCCGGGGGCGAGGGTGCTCGGGGTGTGCTCTACGCGGGGGCCGTGACGAAGTCGATCAGTTCTTCCACGCGGCCCAGCAGCTCCGGCTCCAGGTCCTTGTAGGACCCCACCCGCTTCAGAATCGCCTGCCACACCGCCCCCGTGTTCTCCCAGGGCCAGCCCAGGGCCCGGCACACCCCCGTCTTCCAGTCCTGCCCCCGCGGCACCGTCGGCCACGCGGGGATCCCCAGCGCCGACGGCTTCACCGCCTCCCAGATGTCGATGTACGGGTGGCCCACCACCAGGGCGTGCTCGCTCGTCACCGACTCGGCGATACGCCATTCCTTCGTGCCCGGCGCCAGGTGGTCCACCAGCACGCCCAGCCGGGCGTCCGGGCCCGGCGCGAAGGACCGCACGATCGCGGGCAGGTCGTCCACTCCCTCCAGGTACTCCACGACCACGCCCTCGACGCGCAGGTCGTCGCCCCAGACCTTCTCGACGAGCTCGGCGTCGTGCCGGCCCTCGACGTAGATGCGGCCGGCGCGGGCCACACGCGCGCGTGCGCCGGGAACGGCGACAGAGCCGGAGGCGGTGCGAGTGGGCCGTTCCGGCCCCGCGGCGGGCCTCACCAGCGTCACCACGCGGCCCTCCAGCAGAAACCCCCGTGGCTCCAGCGGGAAGACCCGGTGCTTGCCGAAGCGGTCCTCCAGGGTCACCGTGCCCGCCTCGCAGCGGATCACCGCGCCGCAGAAACCGGTGCCCGGCTCCTCGACCACGAGTCCGGGCTCCGCGGGGACCTCCGGCACGGGTCGGGGCTTCTTCCACGGCGGTGTCAGGTCCGGAGAATACTGGCGCATTCGCATGACGATATGGACAGCTCCTTACGTCATTCGTGCGACACGCCGAACCGCGCGGCCAGGGCGTCACGCTGGCGCCGCACGAACGCGGCGTCCACGACCGCACCGTGACCGGGCACGTACAGCGCGTCCTCGCCGCCGAGGCCGAGCAGCCGGTCGAGGGCGGCGGGCCAGTGGGACGGTACGGCGTCGGGGCCCGCCTGCGGCTCGCCGGACTCCTCGACGAGGTCGCCGCAGAAGACCACCTCGGGTTCGCCCGCGCGCTCCCCGGGGACCAGCACGGCGAGGTCGTACGGCGTGTGCGCCGGGCCCACGTTGGCCAGCAGGACCTGGCGGCCGGGGCCCAGATCGAGGGTCCACTCGCCGCAGACGAGGTGGCGGGGCGCGACCAGGGTGTCGGCCGCCTCCTGGGCGGTCGCGGCGTCGAGGCCGTGCCGGACGGCGTCCGCGCGCAGTTCCTCCCGGCCGCGCCGGCCGCCGAGCACGGTGTCGGCGCCGACCGCGCCGAAGACCTCCGCGCCCGCGAACGCCGCCGCGCCGAGGACGTGGTCGAAGTGAGGGTGCGTGAGCGCGAGATGGGTCACACGATGCCCGGCCAGAGCCTCCGCCCGCGCCCGCAGCCCCGCCCCCTCGGCGAGGCTCGACCCCGCGTCGATCAGCAGCGCCGCGCCCCTGCCGGTCACCAGCCCCACCGTGCAGTCCCACCCGGGCAGCCGGCACCGCCCGACGCCGCTCGCGAGCCGCTCCCAGCCCACCTCTTCCCAAGTCACGCTCATACGGCGACGCTAGGCCCTGTCGGGGTGTTCGCGCCTGCCCGGGGGCGAACGTCCGGAATCGGGAGCACGGCGACAGGGTCGACAGGGCCTGCCGTACCCCCCGTCCGGCACGACCTGGCAGGACGGGCCTTGCCCGGGGTGTACCGGACGGCCGTACACTGGGCCGGTAAGACTGGCACTCGCGTGCGTCGAGTGCCAGGGGGAGCGCCCAGGGACGACGTACTGGAGGTGCGCGCGGATGCTCAGTGAACGACGGCTGCAGGTACTGCGTGCGATCGTCCAGGACTACGTCGGCACGGAGGAGCCGGTCGGCTCCAAGGCGCTCACCGAACGGCACAGTCTCGGCGTCTCCCCGGCGACGGTCCGCAACGACATGGCGGCGCTGGAGGACGAGGGGTTCATCGCCCAGCCGCACACCAGCGCCGGGCGCATCCCGACCGACAAGGGCTACCGGCTCTTCGTGGACAAGCTGGCCGAGGTCAAGCCGCTGACCGCGCCGGAGCGGCGCGCGATCCAGAACTTCCTCGACGGGGCCGTCGACCTGGACGACGTGGTGACCCGGACCGTGCGGCTGCTCGCGCAGCTCACGCGGCAGGTCGCGGTCGTGCAGTACCCGTCGCTGACCCGCTCCACCGTGCGGCACGTGGAGCTGCTGTCGCTGGCACCCGCGCGTGTGATGCTGGTGCTGATCACGGACACCGGGCGGGTCGAGCAGCGGATGGTCGACTGCCCGGCCCCGTTCGGCGAGGCGTCGCTGGCGGATCTGCGGGCGCGGCTGAACAGCCGGGTCGCGGGCCGCCGTTTCTCGGATGTGCCCCAACTGGTGCAGGATCTGCCCGAGGCCTTCGAGGCGGAGGACCGTAGCACTGTCCAGATGGTGCTCTCCACCCTGCTGGAGACGCTTGTCGAGGAGACGGAGGAGCGGCTGGTGATCGGCGGTACGGCCAATCTCACCCGCTTCGGACATGACTTCCCCCTCACCATCCGGCCGGTGCTGGAGGCGTTGGAGGAGCAGGTCGTCCTCCTCAAGTTGCTTGGCGAGGCGAAGGATTCGGGCATGACCGTGCGCATCGGGCACGAGAACGCCCATGAGGGACTCAACTCCACGTCGGTGGTGTCGGTGGGCTACGGTTCGGGCGGCGAGGCGGTTGCCAAGCTCGGCGTGGTCGGACCGACCCGCATGGATTACCCGGGAACGATGGGAGCGGTACGCGCAGTGGCACGGTACGTCGGACAGATCCTGGCGGAGTCGTAAGTGGCCACGGACTACTACGCCGTCCTCGGCGTGCGCCGCGACGCGTCGCAGGAAGAGATCAAGAAGGCCTTCCGGCGGCTCGCACGCGAGCTGCATCCGGACGTGAACCCGGATCCGAAGACCCAGGAGCGGTTCAAGGAGATCAACGCCGCTTACGAGGTGCTCTCGGATCCGCAGAAGAAGCAGGTCTACGACCTCGGCGGCGACCCCCTGTCGCAGGCCGGCGGCGCCGGTGGCGCGGGCGGCTTCGGCGCGGGTGGCTTCGGGAACTTCTCGGACATCATGGACGCGTTCTTCGGTACGGCGTCGCAGCGCGGGCCGCGCTCGCGCACCCGCCGGGGCCAGGACGCGATGATCCGTATCGAGATCGAGCTGGACGAGGCGGCCTTCGGCACGACGAAGGACATCCAGGGCGACACGGCCATCGTCTGCTCCACGTGCAGCGGCGAGGGCGCGGCGCCGGGTACGTCGGCGCAGACGTGTGACATGTGCCGCGGCCGTGGTGAGGTGTCGCAGGTCACGCGGTCCTTCCTGGGTCAGGTCATGACCTCGCGCCCCTGCCCGCAGTGCCAGGGCTTCGGCACCGTGGTTCCGAACCCGTGCCCGGAGTGCGCGGGCGACGGCCGGGTGCGGTCCCGCCGCACCCTGACGGTCAAGATCCCGGCCGGTGTCGACAACGGCACGCGCATCCAGCTCGCCGGTGAGGGCGAGGTCGGGCCCGGTGGCGGTCCCGCCGGTGACCTCTACGTCGAGATCCACGAGCTGCCGCACCAGACCTTCCAGCGCCGCGGCGACGACCTGCACTGCACGGTCACGATCCCGATGACGGCGGCCTCCCTCGGCACGAAGGTGCCGCTGGAGACCCTGGACGGCATGGAGGAGGTCGACATCCGCCCGGGCACCCAGTCCGGCCAGTCGATCCCGCTGCACGGCCGGGGCGTGACCCACCTGCGCGGCGGCGGACGCGGCGACCTCATCGTCCACGTCGAGGTCCAGACCCCGACCAAGCTGGACGTGGAGCAGGAGCGCCTGCTGCGCGAGCTGGCCAAGCTGCGCGGGGAGGAACGGCCCACGGGCCAGTTCCAGCCGGGGCAGCAAGGGTTGTTCTCGCGGTTGAAGGACGCGTTCAACGGGCGCTGACGGGGCGAGCGGCACGGCTGCCGAGGCCGGCCGGGGGCCTGGGGGCGTCCCCCGGGCGGGCCCGGCCGGCCGGGGCGGCAAGGGTTGTTCCGGCGGTCGGCGGGCCCGTTCGCGGACGCCGGGGACTGCGGGCTCCGCGGGTTGCCGCCGGCCCATGCCGGGTGGCAGGCCCGATTCGGACTTGTTCGGAGGACGTGACAACATGCCGTCATGTCCTCCGCACTGACCGATCTCGTCCCACTTCCGATCGTGCAGGCCCCCATGGCGGGCGGCGTCTCCGTTCCGCAGCTCGCCGCGGCCGTGTCCGAGGCCGGCGGGCTGGGATTCCTCGCGGCCGGCTACAAGACGGCCGACGGCATGTACCAGGAGATCAAGCAGTTGCGGGGGCTGACGGGCCGACCCTTCGGCGTGAACCTGTTCATGCCGCAGCCCGAGTACGCCGAGCCCGCCGCCGTCGACGTCTACGCCCACCAGCTGGCCGGCGAGGCCGCGTGGTACGAGACCGAGCTGGGCGACCCCGACAGCGGCCGGGACGACGGCTACGAGGCCAAGCTCGCGGTGCTGCTGGACAACCCGGTGCCGGTGGTCTCGTTCCACTTCGGCGTCCCCTCCCGTGAGGTGCTCGACGCCCTGCGCCGGGCCGGAACGTTCACCCTGGTCACCGCCACCTCCCCCGACGAGGCCCGGGCCGTCGAGCAGGCCGGCGCGGACGGCGTGATCGTGCAGGGCGCCGAGGCCGGCGGCCACCAGGGCACCCACCGGGACATCCCCGAGAACGACGGCTCGGCCGTCGGTGTGCTCTCCCTGCTGGGCGAGATCCGCGAGGCGGTCGGCCTGCCGCTGATCGCCGCCGGCGGCATCATGCGCGGCAGCCAGATCGCCGCCGTGCTGGCGGCCGGCGCGAGCGCGGCGCAACTCGGCACGGCGTTCCTCGCCACCGCCGAGTCCGGCGCCAACGCCGCGCACAAGCAGGCACTGACCAACCCGCTCTTCGTGCGTACGGCACTCACCCGCGCGTTCTCCGGCCGCCCCGCCCGCGGCCTGGTCAACCGCTTCCTGCGCGAGCACGGCCCGTACGCCCCCGCCGCCTATCCCGAGGTCCACCACCTCACCTCCCCGGTCCGCAAGGCCGCCGCGAAGGCGGGCGACGCGCAGGGCATGGCGCTGTGGGCGGGCCAGGGGCACCGGATGGCGCGGGAGCTGCCCGCCGGGCAGCTGGTGGAGGTGCTGGCGGCCGAGCTGGCCGAGGCCGGGTCGGCGCTGTCCGGCCGGGGCGGTGCCGGATGACCGCGCCGGTGTTCGTCGTCGACCACTTCGACGCGGGCGGCGGCGGGCGGTACGTCCTGGACGGGCCCGAAGGGCGGCACGCGGTCTCCGTGAAGCGGCTGCGGGCCGGTGAGGACGTGGTCCTCACCGACGGGGCCGGGCGCTGGGCGGAGTGCGTGGTGGTGGACACCGAGGGCAAGGACCGGCTGATCGTCCACATGGACTCGGTGGCCGAGGAGCCGGCGGCCCAGCCGCGCGTCACGGTCGTCCAGGCACTGCCCAAGGGGGAGCGGGGCGAGCTGGCCGTGGAGACGATGACCGAGGTCGGGGTCGACGCGATCGTGCCGTGGGCCGCGTCCCGCTGCATCACGCAGTGGAAGGGCGACCGCGGCGCCAAGGCCCTGGCCAAGTGGCGGGCCACCGCGCGCGAGGCCGGCAAGCAGTCCCGGCGCGTGCGTTTCCCCGAGGTCGCGGACGCGGCGACGAGCAAGCAGGTCGCCGCGCTGCTGGCGAAGGCCGACTTCGCCGCCGTACTGCACGAGAGCGGTGAGGAGCCGCTGGCCGCGGCCGAACTGCCCACCGAGGGCGAGATCATGCTGGTCGTCGGCCCCGAAGGGGGCGTGTCACCCGAGGAGTTGTCCCTGTTCGCCGAGGCCGGGGCGCCTGCCTACCGCCTCGGGCCGTCCGTGTTGCGCACCTCGACGGCCGGTACCGCGGCGGCGGCCCTGCTGCTCGGCCGTACCGGACGCTGGTCCTGATCCCCACGCGGGAGGACACCATGGAACTAGCCCAGGTCAGACTTCTGGTCAGCGACTTCGCCACCTGCTACCGCTTCTACGCCGACGTCCTGGGCCTGAAGCCGCAGTCCGGCGCGACCGAGGGGCCGTACGAGAAGTTCAGCCCCACGACCGGCTCGGCGGGCATCGCGCTCCAGGACCGCGCGACGATGGCCGACCTGCTCGGCGAGGTGAACGACACCGTCACGGGCCACCGTTCCCTCGTCGTCCTGCGCGTGGACGACCTCGACACCTACTGCGACCGCGTCGCGTCCCGCGGCGCCACCCTCCTCCACGGCCCGGCCCCCATGACCCCACGCCTGCGCGTGGCCCACCTCAAGGACCCGGAAGGCAACCTGGTGGAACTCCAGGAGTGGCAACTCCTGCACGTCTGACGACACCTGCATCGACGCCGGCGCCGGGCACCGAGTGGCCGGGTGTGCCCTTTCGGGGCGGGCGGGAGCGTGGCAGGCTGCCGCCATGGGGGCTTCGCGGTGTATTCGGGGCCGTCCTCGTGGGTGGCGGGCGGCCGGTGCGGTGGTGGTTGTCGTGGCCGGTGCGGGTGGGCTGGTGGCCTGCGAGCCGGGGACGCCGAGTTCCGCGACCGTGGCCTACACGACCGACGAGTTGGTGACGAGGGAGCTGGAGCGGCGCGAGGCCGATGTGCGGTGGCTGACGTGCACGGCCGACTTCGGGGACCGGAGCGCGTCGGCGCCGTCGGCGAGCGTCCGCACCGTCGCGGACGTCGACTGCGAGGGGCGGACCACCGACGGCAGGGACATCACCGTCACCGGCGAGGTGACGCGCGCGGTCGGCGGCGCCTGTGTGCGCGGCGACCTCACCGCGAAGATCGACGGCAGGGAGTGGTTCCGGGTCACCGGACTGGGTGACTGCGACGCCACCTCCGCCCCGCCGGTGGGCGGCAACCCGCCGGGCGGCGGCCCCACCACGACGGTGACCGTCACCAAGACCGTCTACTGCCGAAGCGCCCCCACATGCTGGCCCGAAGGCAAATAGCAGGTGACGCAAGTGATCCAAACCCCTGTGCGCGGACCCGGGTGCCTGCGTAGGGTGACCTGGTGACCCAGTCCGCAGTGCCCGCGTATCTCCGGTTTCCGCATGTCCAGGGCGAGTTGGTGGCCTTCACCGCCGAGGACGACGTCTGGCTCGCGCCGCTCGACGGGGGGCGCGCCTGGCGGGTCAGCGCCGACAACGTGCCGGTGACCCAGCCACGTATCTCCCCCGACGGCACCACCGTCGCCTGGACCTCCACCCGCGACGGCGCCCCGGAGGTGCATGTCGCGCCCGTCGACGGCGGCCCCGCCAAGCGACTGACGTACTGGGGCAGTTGGACGACCCGGGTGCGCGGCTGGACCCCCGACGGGCAGATCCTCGCCCTGACCACCCACGGCCAGGCCACCCTCCGCCGCACCTGGGCGCACGCCCTCCCGCTCGACGGCGGACCGTCGCGGCGGCTGCCGTACGGCCCCGTCGGCGAGGTCGCCCACGGCCCGCGCACCGTGCTGCTGTCCGCGCCGATGGGCCGCGAGGCCGCCGCGTGGAAGCGCTACCGGGGCGGCACGGCAGGCAAGTTGTGGATCGACGCGGAGGGCGACGGGGAGTTCGTACGGCTGCACGCGGACCTCGACGGGAACATCGAGTACCCGGTCTGGGTCGGCGACCGGATCGCCTTCCTCTGCGACCACGAGGGCACCGGCGCGCTGTACTCCTCCCTCGCCGACGGCTCCGACCTGCGCCGGCACACCCCCCTTGGGGGCACCTCCCGCTCGAGCGAAGCCGAGAGTGGGGGAGGCTTCTACGCCCGGCACGCGGCGGGTGACGGCACCCGCGTCGTGTACGCCTCCGCCGGTGAGCTGTGGCTGCTGGACGACCTCGACGGCGCCGAGCCCCGCCGCCTCGACATCCGGACCGGCGGGCAGCGCACCGACCGCCAGCCCTACCCGGTGAACGCCTCCCGCTGGTTCGGCTCGGCCTCCCCCGACCACACCGCGCGCGGCAGCGCGGTCGCCGTGCGCGGCGGCGTGCACTGGGTGACCCACCGCTCCGGGCCCGCCCGCGCGCTCGCCGCCGAACCCGGCGTCCGGGCCCGGCTGCCCCGCACGTTCCGCGCCGAGGGCGAGGAGTGGGTGGTGTGGGTGACGGACGCCGAGGGCGAGGACGCCCTGGAGTTCGCGCCCGCCTCCGGGCTGGCGCCGGGCTCGATCCCGCGCCGGCTCGCCGGCGGCCGGCTCGGCCGGGTCCTCGGGCTCGCCATGGCTCCCGACGGCAGCCGGGCCGCCGTCGCCTCGCACGACGGACGGCTGCTGCTCGTCGAGCGGGAGACCGGCGAGGTGCGCGAGGTCGACCGCAGCGAGAACGGCGACGTGCGCGGCCTGGTCTTCTCGCCCGACTCGGCCTGGCTCGCCTGGTCCCACCCCGGCCCGCGCCCGCTGTGCCAGTTGAAGCTCGCCAACACCACCGACCTGTCGGTCACAGAGGCGACCCCGCTGCGCTTCCAGGACTACGCCCCGGCCTTCACCACCGACGGCAAGCACCTCGCGTTCCTGTCCAACCGCGCCTTCGACCCGGTCTACGACGAGCACGTCTTCGACCTGGCGTTCGTGGTCGGCGACCGGCCGCACCTGATCACGCTGTCCGCGACCACGCCCTCCCCGTTCGGCCCGCAGCGGCACGGCCGTCCCTTCGAGACGCCGGACAAGGACGAGACCCCCGACAGCGAGGGCACGCCGACGACGCGGATCGACCTCGAAGGCCTCGCCGACCGGATCGTGCCCTTCCCGGTCGAGGCCGGGCGCTACTCCAACCTGCGCGCCGCGAAGGACGGGGTGCTGTGGCTGCGGCACCCCGTGCAGGGCGTCCTCGGCTCCGCCCGGGCCACCCCGGACGACCCCGACCCCAAGACCGAGCTGGAGCGCTACGACCTCGCCCAGCAGCGTCTGGAGCACCTCGCGGCCGACGCCGACCACTTCGCGGTCAGCGGCGACGGCAAGCGGGTGCTGCTGTGGACCGACGGCCGGCTGAAGGTCGTACCGAGCGACCGGCGCGCCTCCGGCGACGACGACAGCGACACCAACGTCACCGTCGACCTCACCCGCGTCCGCCAGACCGTCGAACCGGCGGCCGAGTGGCGGCAGATGTACGAAGAGACCGGCCGCATCATGCGTGACCACTTCTGGCGGCCGGACATGAGCGGCGTCGACTGGGACGGCGTCCTCGACCGCTACCGGCCCGTGCTGGACCGGGTCGCCACCCACGACGACCTGGTGGACCTCCTGTGGGAGGTGCAGGGCGAACTGGGCACCTCGCACGCCTACGTCGTCCCGCGCGGCGGACACGGCGACGGCGCCCGGCAGGGACTGCTCGGCGCGGACATCTCCCGGCACGCGGACGGCAGCTGGCGCATCGACCGCATCCTGCCCTCGGAGACCTCCGATCCGGAGGCCCGCTCCCCGCTGGCCGCCCCCGGCGTCGCGGTGCGCGCCGGGGACGCGATCGTCGCGGTGGCCGGACGCGCGGTAAATCCGGTGACCGGTCCGGGGCCGCTGCTCGTCGGTACGGCGGACAAGGCGGTCGAGCTGACCATCTCGCCGTCCGGCGGCGGCGAGGTGCGGCACGCCGTCGTCGTACCGGTCGCCGACGAGGAGCCGCTGCGCTACCACGCGTGGGTCGCGGACCGGCGGGCGTACGTGCACGAGCGGTCCGGCGGCCGGCTGGGCTATCTCCACGTGCCGGACATGCAGGCGCCGGGCTGGGCGCAGATCCACCGCGACCTGCGGGTGGAGGTGGGCCGCGAGGGGCTCGTCGTGGACGTCCGGGAGAACCGGGGCGGGCACACCTCACAGCTGGTGGTGGAGAAGCTGGCCCGGCGGATCGTCGGCTGGGCGGTGCCGCGCGGCATGCGGCCCTACAGCTACCCGCAGGACGCGCCGCGCGGGCCTGTCGTCGCCGTCGCCAACGAGTTCTCCGGGTCGGACGGCGACATCGTCAACGCGGCGATCAAGGCGCTCGGGCTCGGCCCGGTCGTCGGGGTGCGGACGTGGGGCGGCGTGATCGGCATCGACAGCCGCTACCGGCTGGTGGACGGCACCCTGATCACCCAGCCGAAGTACGCCTTCTGGCTGGAGGGTTACGAGTGGGGCGTCGAGAACCACGGCGTGGACCCGGACGTGGAGGTCGTGCAGCGCCCGCAGGACTACGCCGCGGAACGGGACGTACAGCTCGACGAGGCCATAAGGCTGGCTCTGGAGGAGTTGGAGGGGCGTCCCGCGAAGACTCCGCCGAGCTTGCCCACGTAAGGGGCGCGGGGCCGTTTCGATGTGCGACTCCGCCGCATGGGCGCGGCCGGCCACACGGCGGGCGCACCCGGCGACGATACGATGCCCCACACGATCCACCGCTCGACCCCCGGAGGGACCATGGCAGGGGAGCCGCAGGACGACTGCTTGTTCTGCAAGATCGTCGCGGGTCGGATCCCGGCGACGATCGTGCGGGAGACCGGCACGACCGTCGCGTTCCGGGACATAAACCCCCAGGCGCCCACCCATGTCCTGGTGATCCCCAAGGTGCACCACCGGGACGCGGCGGCCCTCGCGGCCGCCGAACCGGCGATCGCCGCCGACGTCCTGCGCGAGGCCCAGGCGGTCGCCGACGACGAGAAGCTGGAGAGCTACCGCATCGTCTTCAACACGGGCACCGGCGCCGGCCAGACCGTCTGGCACGCGCACGCCCACGTCCTGGGCGGGCGCGGACTGGAATGGCCGCCCGGGTAAGTCGTCGTGTCCGTCCGTGAATTGGTGGTCCTCGGCACCGCCAGCCAGGTCCCGACCCGGCACCGCAACCACAACGGCTACCTGCTGCGCTGGGACGGCGAGGGCATCCTCTTCGACCCCGGCGAGGGCACCCAGCGCCAGATGCTGCGTGCCGGAGTCGCCGCCCACGACCTGAACCGGATCTGCGTCACGCACTTCCACGGCGACCACTCGCTGGGCCTCGCGGGCGTCGTCCAGCGCGTCAACCTCGACCAGGTGCCCCACCCGGTCACCGCGCACTACCCCCGCTCCGGGCAGCGCTTCTTCGACCGGCTGCGGTACGCCACCGCCTACCGCGAGACCGTCGGGATCACCGAGGCGCCGGTGGACCGGGACGGGGTGCTCGCCTCCTCGGCGTCCTACCGCCTGGAGGCCCGCAAGCTCTCCCACCCGGTCGAGGCGTACGGCTACCGCCTGGTCGAGCCGGACGGGCGCCGCATGCTGCCCGAGCGGCTCGCCGCGCACGGCATCAAGGGGCCGGACGTGGGCCGCATCCAGCGCGAGGGCGAGCTCGGCGGGGTCGCCCTCGACGAGGTCAGTGAGGTGCGGCGCGGTCAGCGGTTCGCGTTCGTCATGGACACCCGGCTCTGCGACGGCGTGTACGCGCTCGCCGAGGGCTGCGACCTGCTCGTCATCGAGTCGACGTTCCTCGACGAAGACGAGGGACTCGCCGTGGAGCACGGCCATCTGACGGCCGGTCAGGCGGCGCGGGTGGCCGCGGAGAGCGGTGTGCGGCATCTCGTGCTCACCCACTTCAGCCAGCGCTACTCAGAGCCGGAGGAGTTCGAGCGGCAGGCGCGGGCCGCCGGCTTCGACGGGGAGCTGAGTGTGGCGCACGATCTACTGAGAGTGCCGGTTCCGAAGCGCAGGTGAAGCGGTCGTACGATGAGGTGATGCCCCTCCCGAAAGCCGAATTGCACCTTCATATCGAAGGCACCCTGGAACCGGAGCTCGCCTTCGAGCTCGCCGCTCGCAACGACGTGAAGCTGCCCTATGCGGACACCGGCGAGCTGCGCGAGGCGTACCGGTTCGAGGATCTCCAGTCCTTCCTGAACCTGTACTACGAGCTCATGGCCGTGCTGCGCACCGAGCAGGACTTCGCGGACCTCGCGAACGCCTACCTCGCCCGGGCCGCCGCGCAGGGTGTGCGGCACGCGGAGATCTTCTTCGACCCGCAGGCGCACCTCGCGCGGGGGGTCGGGATGGGCACTGTGGTCGAGGGTTTGTGGCGGGCGCTGGAGCACAGCGAGCGCGAGCACGGCGTCTCCACCCGGCTGATCATGTGTTTCCTGCGCGACGAGTCCGCCGAATCGGCGATGGCGACGCTGGACGCGGCGAAGCCGTATCTGCACCGGATCACCGGGGTCGGTCTCGACTCCGCCGAGGTCGGGCATCCGCCGGTGAAGTTCCGCGAGGTGTACGAGGCCGCCGCCGCCCTCGGGCTGCGGCGGGTCGCGCACGCCGGTGAGGAGGGGCCGCCGGAGTACATCACCGAGGCCCTCGACGTGCTCGGCGTGGAGCGCGTCGACCACGGGCTGCGGTGCCTGGAGGATCCGGCGCTGGTGGAGCGGCTGGTGCGGGAGCGGGTCCCGCTGACGCTGTGCCCGCTGTCCAACGTCCGGCTGCGCGCCGTCGACGTCCTCGCCGACCACCCGCTGCCCGCCATGCTCGACGCCGGGCTGCTGTGCACCGTCAACTCCGACGACCCGGCCTACTTCGGCGGGTACGCGGGCGACACCTTCGACGCCGTGCGCGTGGCCCTGGGCCTCGGCGAGGAGCGGCTGCGCGAGTTGGCCCGCAACTCCTTTCTCGCGTCCTTCCTGGAGCACGACGAGGAGCGGCGGGCACGGTATCTCGCGGAGGTCGAGGCGTACGAGTTCCCGTAGCCCTCAGGCGGTCGCTGACCCCGGTGCGGCCGCTGCCTGCCGGGGTCCCGCCGTGCCGTAGGCGTGCTGCTGGGCGGGCATCGCCGGCAGGGCGTCCACGGGGATCTCCAGCACGTCGACGACGTGCGTGGGCCGCCGGGACGCGTGCCGTGCCACCAGGGTCATCGGCACGGCGATCACCAGCAGTCCGGCGGCAAGTGCCGCGCCCATCGCCGGGAATCCGGCCTGCGCCGACAGGAGGCTGCCGGTCAGCGGGCCCGCGGCCGTGCCCAGCGAGGACGCCGAGCCGACCAGGACCGCCCAGCGGCCGCGCGGGTCGAGGGAGGCGGCGAGGCCGATGACGTACGACAGGACGATCGGGTAAAACGTGTTCCAGGCGATCTCGCCCGCCGCGAAGGTCGTCAGGCCGGTCGCGGACGCGCTGACCACGATGCAGCCCGCGATGAGGCCGGTGCCGACGCCGATGGGTGCGGCGTACCCGAGCCGGGGGCCGAGGGCTCCGGCGCCGACGACGCCCAGCAGTCCCGCGCCGAGCGCGACGGCGAAGACGGCGCCGACGGTCGCCTCGCCCAGGTGCGCCTGGGTGAGGCCGATCCTGCCGCTGACGCCCCAGAGGGCGTTCTGCGCCATCGACCAGCACGGCATCGTGGCGGCGAGGAGCAGGCCCGACCGCAGATGGGGGAGGGGCTCGCGGGGGCGGCTGACGGTGAGCGCCGGTGTCCGGGCGTGGAGCCGGCCGGTCAGCGGCCAGACGGCGAGCGCGGTCAGGGCGATCGCGGCCAGCGGGAGTCCGTGGCCGGGGCCGAGGTGCGGGACCGTCAGATAGACCGCCCCGGCGAGGGCGGAGACGCTGAGCAGGCCGAGTGTGGTGACGCGGTGCGCGTCGCGCCGAGCCGCGATCCCGCAGGCGGCGACCGCGGTCGCCGTCCCGGAGCCGAAGCCACCGGCCATCGCGCCGGCGACGACCGCGGGGACGGCGGTGGTGAGGGTGGCGCCGCCGTAGCCGAGGACGGCGAGCGCCAGTCCGGCACGGGCCAGGGCGCGCGGGCCGATCCGGTCCACCCGGGAGGCCAGCAGGAACCCGGCGGCCGCCGAACTCAGCAGCAGGGCACTGCCGATGGCGCCCGCCTGGGTGGCGGAGACGGGGAGCCCGGAGTCCAGCCTGCCGACGACGGTCGGGAGGAGGTACGGGGCGAGATACCCGGCCGTGAAAAGGGCGACGAGGGGCCAGGGCGTGGTGGTGCGGGGGGCGAACACGGGCGTTCCCAGGGCATGCGAAAGGACGGCACAGGAAGGGGGATTGGGCGACGACCGTCGACGGACAGGAACGCGCGGGCAATTTGTATCAAGCGGGGGGAGGGCGACGGGAGGCCGGGGTGGGTGATCTGGATCACCTTCTGTTTGGGGTCGGCCCGGCCGGGTAAACGAGCGCCTTCCGGCAGGCTTCCGGCTGCCCTCCAACCGGCTTCGGGACGGCTTCCGGCCGGCCCGCGCGCCTAACGCCAGTGCGCCGAGCCCCCGCCGCCCGGCACCGTCGCCTCGATCTTCGCCCTGATCTCCCGCATCACCGCGACGATCCGCTCCTCACGCCCGGGTGCCAGCCGGGCCACCGGCACCGAGCAGCTGATCGCGTCCTGGGCCGGGTCGTCGTAGCGCAGGGCGAAGCCGAAGCCGACGATGCCGAGCACGCCCTCCTCGCGGTCCACCGAGTAGCCGCGCGCCCGCACCTCGGCGAGGTCGGCGACCAGGGAGGCGCGGGTGGTGCGGGTGTGCGGGGTGCGTGCCTCGTACGGGCCGTCGGGCAGGTCGGTGTCGGGGTGCTCCGCGAGCAGTGCCTTGCCCAGGGCGCCCACGTGTGCGGGGAGCCGACGGCCGACGCGGCTGATGGTCCGCAGGTACTCGTGCGACTCGCGGGTCGCCAGATAGGCCACGTCCCGGCCGTCCAGCCGTCCCATGTGGATGGTCTCGCCGAGCGCCTCCGACGCCTCGTCGAGGTACGGGCGCACGGCCCTGACGCGCGGGTCGGAGTCGAGGTAGCTGGTGCCGGTGAGCAGGGCGCGGATGCCGATGCCGTACAGGGAGCCGGTGACGTCGCTGCGCACCCAGCCACGGGCGGCGAGGGTCTGGAGCAGCGCGTACATCGAGCTGCGGGGTACGCCGAGCTCGTCCGCCAGTTCCTGAAGCCGTGCCGGACGGTCGCCGCGCGCGGCCAGTAGCTCCAGCAACTCGACCGTCCGCGCCGCCGATTTCACCTCGCGGACGCCACCTGTCTCCGACATGTCCTGATCGTAAGCAGGGCGCCGCCCTCCGGGGTGCGCTCGGGGCGCGCGGACCATTGACGGCGGCCGTTCGCCTATCTAATCTCCGTCTTCATGCATGGATGTCGTCTACATAGGGAGATGGTGGGCGTGAGCCTCGACACCGACGTGGCGGCGGGCCTGCGGGCCGGGATGGCGGGCGGCGTGCTGTCCTTCCCGCTCACCGCCTTCCACGACGACGGCTCCCTCGACCTCGACGGCTTCCGCGCCTACCTCGCCGGGCAGCTCGTCACCGGACCCGGCGCGGTCTTCCCCGCCTGCGGCACCGGCGAGTTCTTCTCGCTCGACGAGGACGAGTACCGGCAGGTCGTCACCGCCACCGTGCGGGAGGCGGCGCGCCGGATGCCGGTCGTGGCCGGGGTCGGCTACGGCTGGGCGCAGGCCCTACGGTTCGCGCGGATCGCCGAGGAGGCGGGCGCGGACGCGCTGCTCGTGCTGCCGCACTACCTCGTCACCGCGCCCCAGGAGGGCCTGGTCGCCCAGCTGGAGCGGCTCGCCGCCGGCACCCGGCTGCCGCTCGTCGCCTACCAGCGCGGCCAGGTCGCCTACGGCACCGAGGCGTTCCGCCGGATCACGCGGATCCCCGGCGTCATCGGACTCAAGGACGGCCACAGCGACCTGGACCGGCTCCAGCGCCTCACCCTCGCCGCCCCCGACGACTTCCTGTTCTTCAACGGCGCCGCCACCGCCGAGATCCAGGCCCGCGCCTACGCCGCCGTCGGCGTCCCCGCCTACTCCTCCGCCGTGCACGCCTTCGCGCCCGAGATCGCGAACGCCTTCTTCACCGCCCTGCGCACCGACGACGACGCCGTGGTGGACAAGCTGCTGCGGGACTTCTACGTGCCGCTCGTCGAACTGCGCGACCGGACGCCCGGCTACGCCGTGTCGCTGGTCAAGGCCGCGGCCCGGCTGCGCGGCCGGCCGGCCGGACCGGTCCGCGCCCCGCTCACCGACCCCTCGGCGGCCGACCTCGCCGACCTGAGGACCCTGCTCGCCACCGGACTCGACCTCGTAGGAGCCGCCTTGTGAACCTCACCGTCACGGACGTACGACTGACCCCGATCCTGGTCGCCGACCCGCCGCTGCTGAACACGCAGGGCGTCCACCAGCCCTATACACCCCGGCTGATCGTCGAGGTGGTGACGGCGGACGGCGTGACCGGCGTCGGGGAGACCTACGGGGACACCAAGTACCTGGAGCTGGCGCGGCCCTTCGCGGAGAGGCTGAAGGGGCGGCGGGTCAGTGATCTGAACGCGCTGTTCGCCGTCGCCGACGAGGTGGCCGTGGACGCCTCGCGGGTCTCCGAGGCGGTGGACGTCGGCGGGCTGCGCGGGGTGCAGACCGCGGACAAGCTGCGGCTGTCCGTCGTCTCCGGCTTCGAGGTGGCCTGCCTGGACGCGTTCGGCAAGTCGCTCGGGCTGCCCGTGCACGCGCTGCTCGGCGGCAAGGTGCGGGACACGGTCGAGTACAGCGCCTACCTGTTCTACAAGTGGGCCGAGCACCCGGCCGGCGTCCCGGCCGAACGGGACGACTGGGGGGCCGCGCTCGATCCGGCCGGGGTCGTGGAGCAGGCGCGGAAGTTCAAGCAGCGGTACGGGTTCTCGTCGTTCAAGCTCAAGGGGGGCGTCTTCCCGCCCGACGAGGAGATCGCGGCCGTACGGGCGCTGGCGGCGGCCTTCCCCGGGCACCCGCTGCGGCTCGACCCCAACGGGGCCTGGTCCGTGGGGACGTCGGTCAAGGTGGCCGAGGAACTCGGTGACGTCCTGGAGTACCTGGAGGACCCGGCGCTCGGCACGCCCGCCATGGCGGAGGTCGCCGGGCGGACGGGCGTACCGCTCGCCACCAACATGTGCGTGACGACGTTCGCCGAGATCAGGGAGGCGTTCACGCGCGGTGCCGTCGAGGTCGTCCTCTCCGACCACCACTACTGGGGCGGGCTGCGCAACACCCAGCAACTCGCCGCGGTCTGCCGGACCTTCGGCGTCGGGGTGTCCATGCACTCCAACACCCACCTCGGGATCAGCCTCGCCGCGATGACCCACGTGGCGGCCACCGTCCCCGGCCTCCACCACGCCTGCGACTCCCACTACCCCTGGCAGTCGGAGGACGTGCTCACCGAACGGCTGGTCTTCGAGGACGGGTCCGTGAAGGTCCCGGACGCCCCCGGCCTGGGCGTCGACCTCGACCGGGACCGGCTCGCCCTGCTGCACCGGCGCTGGCTGGACGACGACGGCACGCTGCGCGACCGCGACGACGCGGCGGCGATGCGGGTCGCCGACCCGGAGTGGGTCACCCCCGCCATGCCCCGCTGGTAGGTCCCCGGCCCGCCGGGCACCGTGCCCGCCGCACCCCCGTTCCCTGCCCACGATCGAAAGCCTTCGTCCTGCTGGTCCACGGCGGCCCCGACGACCGCCCCCGGGGCCACACCGCCCCGACCCGGGCCCGTTTGACCCAGGGGGCTCCGCGACCGGGTCCCGCGACAGCGTGAAACGTCGCCGGTACGCCTCGGGGTCGCCCCCGCGCGCCTCCCCCGTGAGTCCGGCGCGGGCGCCCCTCCCCGCCTGGGCGCCGGGGTGTTGTCAGTGGTGTGGTGCACACTGGCCGGGTCAGTACCACGTCAGGGAGCGCACTGTGATCGGGTCCGACGGAGAGGGACCGCTGCCCGCCGCCCGGGCGATGCCGACCATCCGGGAGGGTCGGTACTGCCACGCCCATGTCGATCCCCTGGCCGCCCTGCGCGGGCCGGGCGAGCCACCGTGGGACGTATATCTCACCGGCAGCGTCTTCCTCGACATCATCTTCACCGGGCTCGACTCCGCCCCGGTGCGCGGGACGGAGTCCTGGGCGCGCGGGATGGGATCGAGCCCGGGCGGCGTCGCCAACATGGCGACCGCGCTGTCCCGCCTCGGCCTGCGGACGTCCCTCGCGGCGGCCTTCGGCGACGACCACTACGGCGACTACTGCTGGGACGCCCTGGAGCAGGGCGAGGGCATCGACCTCACGCCCTCGCGCACGGTGCCCGGCTGGCACTCGTCGGTCACCGTCTCCATGGCCTACGAGGGCGAGCGCACGATGGTCTCCCACGGCCACGAGCCGCCCCCCGAGGAGCCCGCCCCCGACTGCCCGCCCCGCGCGCGTGCCGCCGTCGCCTCGCTCACCCCGAGCGAGCGCGCCCCCTGGATCGCCCAGGCCGCGAGCACGGGCACCCGCATCTTCGCCGACGTCGGCTGGGACGACACCGGCGCCTGGGACCTGGCGGGCCTGCCCGACCTCGAACACTGCGAGGCGTTCCTGCCCAACGCCGAGGAGGCGATGCGCTACACCGGCGCCACGTGCCCCCGCGCCGCCGCGCACGCCCTCACCGAACACGTGCCGCTCGCCGTGGTCACCCTCGGTGCCGACGGCGCGTACGCCGTGGACCGCCGCACCGGCGAGTCCGCCGAGGTCCCGGCGATCGCCGTCGAGGCCCTGGACCCCACCGGCGCGGGAGACGTCTTCGTCGCCGGCTTCGTCACCGGCACCCTGGCCGGCTGGCCCCTGGCCGACCGCGTCGCCTTCGCCGGCCTCACCGCCGCCCTGTCCGTCCAGGAGTTCGGCGGCTCCCTCTCGGCCCCCGGCTGGTCCGAGATCGCGGCCTGGTGGCGCAGGGTGCAGTCGTACGACGACCAGGACCCCGCGGCCCTGCGCCGGTACTCCTTCCTGGAGGACCTGATCCCCGCCACCACCCGCCCCTGGCCCCTGCGCCGCGCCGTCCCCACGATCGGCTTCGGCCGGTCCGCCTGACCCGGCCCCGCGCGCCTCATGTGCCGCACGGCGCATCGAAAAGTCCTACGGCGATGTCAGTCCTGCGGCGTACTCTGGAAATCGCCAGGCCGCCCTTGTGGCAGGCGAGTCGTATCGAGGAGGACGTGCAGGCCTTAAGCGCCGGCCCATGACTCAGACACCCACAGCTCACACCCCCGCGCAGGGGCAGGCGAGAGCACAGTTCACCGTCCCCGCCCAGCACCCCATGGTCACCGTCCTGGGGTCCGGCGACTCCCTGCTGCGTGTGATCGAGACGGCCTTCCCGGCGGCCGACATCCACGTCCGGGGCAATGAGATCAGCGCGGTCGGACCCGCGGCGGAAGTCGCCCTCGTCCAGCGCCTGTTCGACGAGATGATGCTGGTGCTCCGCACCGGGCAGCCGATGACGGAGGACGCAGTGGAACGCTCGATCGCCATGCTCCGGGCGACGGAGAACGGCGAGGGCGCGGAAGAGACGCCGGCGCAGGTGCTCACCCAGAACATCCTGTCCTCACGCGGCCGCACGATCCGCCCCAAGACCCTCAACCAGAAGCGGTACGTCGACGCGATCGACAAGCACACGATCGTCTTCGGCATCGGCCCCGCCGGCACCGGCAAGACCTACCTCGCCATGGCCAAGGCGGTGCAGGCCCTGCAGTCCAAGCAGGTCAACCGCATCATCCTGACCCGCCCGGCGGTCGAGGCCGGCGAGCGCCTCGGCTTCCTCCCCGGCACGCTCTACGAGAAGATCGACCCCTACCTGCGCCCGCTCTACGACGCGCTGCACGACATGATCGACCCCGACTCCATCCCCCGTCTGATGGCCGCCGGGACGATCGAGGTCGCGCCGCTCGCCTACATGCGCGGTCGCACGCTCAACGACGCCTTCATCATCCTGGACGAGGCCCAGAACACGAGCCCCGAGCAGATGAAGATGTTCCTCACCCGCCTCGGTTTCGAGTCGAAGATCGTGATCACGGGTGACGTGACCCAGGTCGACCTGCCCGGCGGTACCAAGTCCGGTCTGCGCCAGGTGCAGGAGATCCTGGAGGGCGTCGAGGACGTCCACTTCTCCCGGCTGTCGTCCCACGATGTCGTCCGGCACAAGCTGGTGGGCCGTATCGTCGACGCGTACGAGAAGTTCGACAGCCAGAACGGCACGGAGAACGGCACACACCAGGGCCGTGGCAGGTCCGGCGCCAAGGGCACCAAGGGGAAGTAGACCAGCACGACCATGTCGATCGACGTCAACAACGAGTCCGGAACCGAGGTCGACGAGCAGGCGATCCTCGACATCGCCCGCTACGCGCTCGCACGGATGCGCATCCACCCGCTCTCCGAGCTCTCGGTGATCGTCGTGGACGCCGACGCCATGGAGCAGCTGCACATCCAGTGGATGGACCTGCCGGGTCCGACCGACGTCATGTCCTTCCCGATGGACGAGCTGCGCCCGCCGGCGAAGGACGACGACGAGCCGCCGAACGGCCTGCTCGGCGACATCGTGCTGTGCCCGGAGGTCGCCACCAAGCAGGGGGCCGAGGCCCCGACGCAGCACTCCATGGACGAGGAGCTCCAGCTGCTCACCGTCCACGGAGTGCTGCACCTGCTCGGGTACGACCACGAGGAGGCCGACGAGAAGGCCGAGATGTTCGGCCTGCAGGCAGCCATCGTGGACGGCTGGCGTGCGGAGAAGGGCCTCACCGGCCCCTCCCCGGCCCCCACCGTGTCATGAGCCTCCCGCTGGTCACCGGCGCCGTCGCGCTGGTCGTCGTCGCCTGGCTCGCCGCCTGCGCGGAGGCGGGCCTCGCCCGCGTCTCCAGCTTCCGCGCCGAGGAGGCCGTACGCTCCGGCCGGCGCGGCGGCGCCAAGCTCGCCCAGGTCGCCGCCGACCCCACCCGCTATCTCAACGTGGCGCTGCTGGTCCGCGTCGCCTGCGAGATGGCCGCGGCCGCGCTGATCACCTACGCCTGCCTGAACGAGTTCGACAGCACCACCGAGGCGCTGCTGATCGCCATCGCGGTCATGGTCCTCGTCTCGTACGTCGCGGTCGGCGTCTCGCCGCGCACCATCGGCCGCCAGCACCCCCTGAACACGGCCACCGCGGCGGCCTACGTCCTGGTTCCGCTGGCCCGGATCATGGGCCCGATCCCGTCCCTGCTGATCCTCATCGGCAACGCCCTCACCCCGGGCAAGGGCTTCAGGCGCGGACCGTTCGCCTCGGAGGCGGAGCTGCGCGCCCTGGTCGACCTCGCCGAGGCGGAGTCCCTGATCGAGGACGACGAGCGCCGCATGGTGCACTCGGTCTTCGAGCTCGGCGACACCCTCGTACGGGAGGTGATGGTCCCGCGCACCGACCTCGTCGTCATCGAGCGTTACAAGACCATCCGCCAGGCCCTGACCCTCGCGCTCAGGTCCGGCTTCTCGCGCATCCCGGTGACCGGGGAGTCCGAGGACGACATCGTCGGGATCGTGTATCTGAAGGACCTGGTCCGCAAGACGCACATCAGCCGGGAGGCCGAGAGCGAGCTGGTCTCGACGGCCATGCGGCCCGCCGTCTTCGTACCGGACACCAAGAACGCCGGTGACCTGCTGCGCGAGATGCAGAAGGAGCGCAACCACGTCGCCGTCGTCATCGACGAGTACGGCGGCACGGCCGGGATCGTCACCATCGAGGACATCCTGGAGGAGATCGTCGGCGAGATCACCGACGAGTACGACCGGGAGCTGCCGCCCGTGGAGCCCCTCGGCGAGGGCCGCCACCGGGTCACCGCCCGCCTCGACATCGGAGACCTCGGCGAGCTGTACGGGCTGGAGGCGTACGACGACGAGGACGTGGAGACGGTCGGCGGGCTGCTGGCCAAGGCGCTGGGCCGCGTCCCGATCGCCGGGGCCACGTCCGTGGTCGAGCTGCCGGACGGCCGGCGACTGCGGCTCACCGCCGAGGCCGCCGCCGGACGCCGGAACAAGATCGTGACTGTGCTCGTGGAGCCGGTGGCCGCCACGGAGGCGCCTGAGGAGGAGACGAAGCCGGAGTGACGCCCCAGGAGCTGCGCGCCTTCTGTCTGTCCTTCGACGCGGCCGTCGAGGAGTTCCCGTTCGGGCCGGAGGCCTCGGTGTTCAAGGTGCTGGGCAAGATGTTCGCGCTGACCTCCCTGGACGCCCGCCCGCTCACGGTGAACCTCAAGTGCGACCCGCAGGACGCGGTGCGCCTGCGCGCCGACCACCCCGGCCTGATCGCCCCCGGCCGGCACATGAACAAGCGGCACTGGAACACCGTGACGGTGGACGGTTCGCTGCCCCGTCGCCTGGTCCGGGAGCTGATCGAGGACTCCTACGACCTGGTGGTGGCCGGGCTGCCGCGGGCCGAGCGGCTGCGCCTGGACCGCCCCTGAACCAGGCCGCCGGCCTCCGTATGCTCGGGACATGACCGACAGCAACGCGCTTGACCCCGAGGACCGCAAGATCGTCACCCTGGCCCGCTCGGCCCGGGCCCGCAACGGCGTCCCCGAGGGGGCCGCCGTACGGGACGAGACGGGGCGTACGTATGTCGCCGGGACCGTCGACCTGGACTCGCTGAAGCTCAGCGCCCTGCGAACCGCCGTGGCCATGGCGGTGGCCTCGGGCGCCAGGTCGCTGGAGGCGGCGGCGGTCGTCACGGAGGACGCGTCCGCGTCCGCGGAGGACCTGGCGGCCGTACGGGATCTGGGCGGGCCGCGGACACCGGTGCTCGTCGCCGGGCCCGACGGGGCCGTACGGCTGACCGTCTCCGCGGACTGAGGGGGCGCGCCCGTAGCGGACCGGTCGTCGAAGGCCGGAAATACGCCTTGCCGCCGTGCGCCACTCGCGTATCAATGGAATCGTGAGTTCCGACGGACCGTCAGATATGAGCCCGTGCTGCGCGTCCGCACCCCGCTGCGCGGGTGGTCCGCCGGTGTTCCTCCCGCCCATCCCCCACATGGCATTCCCCACACGGGAAGGGAGCCCCCATGAGAGGCAAGCGCATTGCATCCGGTGCGGCACTGACGATCGGCGCCTTCGCGGTGACCGGTGTCCTCCTCGCACCCACGGCCCTGGCCGTCACGCCGGAATCGGCGACCCTCACCGCCGACTGCGGCAGCTTCGGCGGCGGCGAGGGCACCCTCACCGCCACCCAGGACGGCACCGCGGCCACCATGACCCTCACGTCCACCGCGATCACCGCACCCATCGGTCTCGGGGCGGACTCGATCGCCTCCACGCTCACCCTGGTCAAGGGCGCCGGCGGCACCACCGCCTTCACCGGCACGAAGAACCCGGCGATGGCGGCCGGCGACCCCGTCACCGTGGGTCCGCTCAGCGGCACCGTCGCCTCCGGCGACAGCCTGGAGGCCTTCGGCGGCTCGCTGAAGATGACCGTCTTCGGCATCACCATCACCTGCACGGCGACAGGGCCGCAGTCGCCCGGACCGTTCGTGTTCGACTGATCCACCGACGGGCGTGGCCCGGGTCGCCCAGGGCGCCGGGGTCACGCCCACCGGTCCGCCCCGGCGGGCAGTCCTGTCACGCTGTGCGGCAGGGCTTCGGCGATCAGGGAGAATGGGCGCCATGAGCGTTCGTACCCCGTCATCCGAGCAGCCGGCCGAGACTGTCCACCGGGCCGGCTTCGCCTGCTTCGTGGGCCGCCCCAACGCGGGCAAGTCCACCCTCACGAACGCACTGGTCGGGCAGAAGGTCGCGATCACCGCGAACCAGCCGCAGACCACGCGGCACACGGTGCGGGGCATCGTGCACCGGCCCGACGCCCAGCTGATCCTGGTGGACACCCCGGGGCTGCACAAGCCGCGCACGCTGCTCGGCGAGCGGCTCAACGACGTGGTGCGCACGACCTGGGCCGAGGTCGACGTGATCGGCTTCTGCCTGCCGGCGAACGAGAAGCTCGGCCCCGGCGACCGGTTCATCGCCAAGGAGCTCGCGGGGATCAAGAAGTCGCCCAAGGTCGCGATCGTCACGAAGACCGACCTGGTCGACAGCAAGACGCTGGCCGAGCAGCTGATCGCGATCGATCAGCTCGGCAAGGAGCTGGGCATCGAGTGGGCCGAGATCGTGCCGGTGTCGGCGGTCGGGGACAAGCAGGTGAAGCTGCTGGCGGACCTTCTCGTCCCGATGCTCCCCGAGGGCCCCGCCCTCTACCCCGAGGGCGACCTGACCGACGAGCCTGAGCAGGTCATGATCGCGGAACTGATCCGTGAGGCCGCGCTGGAGGGCGTACGCGACGAGCTGCCGCACTCCATCGCCGTCGTCGTCGAGGAGATGCTGCCGCGCGAGGACCGCCCGGCGGACAAGCCGCTCCTCGACATCCACGCCAACGTCTACATCGAGCGCCCCAGCCAGAAGGGCATCATCATCGGCCCCAAGGGCAAGCGCCTGAAGGAGGTCGGCATCAAGTCCCGCCGCCAGATCGAGGCGCTGCTCGGCACCCCCGTCTTCCTTGACCTGCACGTGAAGGTGGCCAAGGACTGGCAGCGCGACCCGAAGCAGCTGCGCAAGCTGGGCTTCTAGGGCCCTAGTCCAGCTCCAGCAGGCCCACCACGGGGTGCGCGAAGCGCTTCGTGGCCCAATGCCGCGGGGCCACCTCGTGTGCGTCCCACAGGCGGGCGAACTCATCGCTGGACGCGCGGAGTCCGGTGACCAGCGCGGCCGGTTCCGGTCGTCGGGCCGGGCGGCGGCCACCGCCCGCAAGGTCGCCACATGGCCGCGGGCGTGCTCCGCGTGGTCCTCCGCGGATCCGGCGGGAGCTCGGTTTCCGGCCGCACTTCCCGACCGTCCGGTCAGCCCGCGACGCCGTCCAGCCACGCCCGGCCTGTGCGGTGGGCCCGGCGAGAGCGGTCGGGACGTCCTTCATCCCTGGGCCCGCAGCATCTCCCGGAACCAGCGGTAGGAGGCCTTCGGCGTGCGCTCCAGCGTCTCGTGGTCCACGTGCACCAGCCCGAACCTGCGCGCGTACCCCTCGGCCCACTCGAAGTTGTCCAGCAGCGACCACACGAAGTACCCGCGTACGTCCACGCCCGCCGCCAGCGCCGCGTGCAGCGCGCGCACATGGCCGTCCAGGTAGGCGATCCGCGCCTGGTCGTCGAGCCCCTCGTAGGAGCACCCGTTCTCGGTGATGACCACCGGCGGCAGCCGGTCGCCGTAGCGGTCCCGGAAGCCGGTGAGCAGCTCGGTGAGCCCCTCGGGCACCACCGGCCAGCCGAAGTCCGTCACCGGGACGCCTTCGATCTCCCGCACCGAGAAGGGCAGTTCGGCCGGGAGCCGCACGCCGCCGAACTCGATCTCCGCGCCCTGGGGCGCCCCCACCCGCGTCGGCGCGTAGTAGTTGATCCCGTACCAGTCGACCGGCTCGGCGATCACCTTGAGGTCGGACGCCACGTCCCCCGGCATCAACTCGCCGAGGCCCGCCGGGTATTCGCCCAGCAGCAGCGGGTCGGCGAAGAGCCGGTTCAGCAGGATGTCGTAGAAGTCGGCCGCCTCCACGTCCGCGCTCTCCCGCGACGCGGGCCAGGTCGGTCCGTGCGAGTTGGCGATCCCGACGTCCGTGGCGCCGGCCGCGCGCAGGGCCCGCACGGCCAGCCCGTGGGCAAGGAGCTGGTGGTGGGCCACCGGCAGCGCGTCGAACAGCAGTTGTCCGCCGGGCGCGTGGATGCCGAGCGCGTGGCCCAGCAGTGTGTGTTCGGCGGGCTCGTTGAGAGTGATCCACTTCGGGACCCGGTCGCCGAGCCGCTCCGCGACGACCGCCACGTGGTCCGCGAACCGCGCAGCCGTGTCCCGTTCCAGCCAGTCGAGCCCCACCGGCAGGTCCCAGTGGAAGAGCGTCGGGACCGGCCGCACGCCCGCCGCGCACAGCTCGTCCACCAGCCGGTCGTAGAAGCCGAGGCCCTCGGGCGAGCGCACCCGCGGCCAGGAGATCGAGAAGCGGTACGCGTCCACCCCGAGGCCCGTCAGGAGCGCCACGTCCTCGCGGTAGCGGTGGTAGTGGTCACAGGCCACCGCCGCGGTGGAACCGTCCTTCACCCGTCCCGGCTCGGCCGTGAAGGCGTCCCACACCGACGGTTCGCGCAGCTCCGTGGCGCCCTCGATCTGGTGCGCGGACGTCGAGACGCCCCACAGGAAGCCGGCCGGGAACTGGGGTACGGGGTTCGTCGCCATGCGCGGATCATCGGTACCGCCGGTAACCGAAGTCAACGCCCCGGCGAGAAACCGGAGTTACGCACCTTCCTTCAGCACCCGGGAGATCAGCCTGCGCTGTTCCTCGGTCAGCCGGGGGTCCGCGCAGTACACCGTCCTGCCGTCCACCGTGATCCGGTAGCCGAAGCCGTCCGGCACGCCGGCGGGCGGCGTGCCCCCGCCCGCCGCCAGCGCCCGCTCCGCGAGGGCGTGCCACTCGTGCGCGTCGGGCCGCCCCGAGGTGTCCACCTCGGCGTGCCGCTCGATGCCCGCGAACCCGCCCGTGCGCCGCACCTGAATACGCATGGTTCCCTGTCTAGTACGAACCTGCCCGGCGGGAAACGGCGGGGGGCTACAGCGTCCGCACACCGACCTGCTCCCAGGCCTTGGCCACCGCCCGCAGCTCGTCGCTGCCGTCGCCGAACCGCGCCTTGGCGGCGGAGACGGTCAGCGTGGCGAACTCGGCGAACATCGCGTCCTCCTTCAGCTCGCCGCCGGTCAGCACGTCGTACCAGACCTGCCCCGCCCGCTCCCAGGCGTGCCCGCCGAGGGCGGTGGCGGCCAGGTAGAAGGCGTGGTTGGGGATGCCCGAGTTGATGTGGACGCCGCCGTTGTCGCGGCCGGTGCGGACGTAGTCGTCCATCGTCGCGGGCTGCGGGTCCTTGCCGAGCACGTCGTCGTCGTACGCCGTGCCCGGGGCCTTCATCGAGCGCAGGGCCACCCCCGTCACGCGCGGGGCGAGCAGTCCCGCGCCGATCAGCCAGTCGGCCTCGGAGGCGGTCTGGCCGAGCGTGTACTGCTTGATCAGTGCGCCGAAGACGTCGGAGACGGACTCGTTGAGGGCGCCGGGCTGGCCGAAGTAGGTCAGGTTCGCCGTGTACTGGGTCACGCCGTGGGCGAGTTCGTGGCCGATGACGTCGATCGGGATGGTGAAGTCGAGGAAGATCTCCCCGTCCCCGTCGCCGAAGACCATCTGCTCGCCGTTCCAGAAGGCGTTGTTGTACTGCTCGTCGTAGTGCACGGTCGCGTCGAGCGGGAGACCGGCGCCGTCGATGGAGTCGCGGCCGTAGGCCTTGAGGAACAGCTCGAAGGTGGCGCCCAGACCCGCGTAGGCGCGGTTGACCGTGGCGTCCTTACCGGGCTCGCCGCCCTCGCCGCGGACCTTCTTGCCGGGCAGGTCCGTACGGTGCTCGGCGTCGTGGACGGTGCGGTGCGGCTTGCCTTCGGCGGCCGCGGCGGGCGGGGCGACCGCGGGGGCGCCGAGGACCGTGGTGAGGCGGCGGTGGGTGCGCTCGTAGGCGTCGCGCTGGAGGGTCCGGCGGGCCGGTCCGGAGAGGGCGGCGTCCTCGGACCGGGCGAGCTTGTCCAGGACGTGCGGCGGGACGATGGTGCAGTAGGTCGCGGTCATGCCCGCACCATCGCACTGAGTCAGTGGTGTGTCACCATCCGCGACCTTGATTGGTGAAATATGGGGATGTGACGGCCGTGGACGGTCGCGCTGTGTTATTCCGTGCGGCGGTGTGGGGGTTCTCGCGCAGTTCCCCGCGCCCCTTTCCGGCACGCGGTCCCGCATACTGATACAGGACCGCGCGTTTCGGGAGGGCTCGGCTAGCATGCTGCACATCATGCGTTTCGGGCTGCTTCTTCTTAGCTGCCGCGGCGAGGGCCTGTAGTCGAGGCCGACTCCCTCCCCGCGGAGCTTGGCGTTGCGTCGTCGGCCGTCCTTCCGGACACCGGATTCCGCCGGATTTCTCGAGGAGCCCACGCCACCATGGCAAATCGCCAGCAGCCCAGTTCCATGCCGGTCCACAAGTACGGCAAGTACGACCAGGTCGACATCCCCGACCGCACGTGGCCGCAGAACCGGATCACCACCGCCCCCCGCTGGCTCTCCACCGACCTGCGCGACGGCAACCAGGCCCTGATCGACCCCATGTCGCCGGCGCGCAAGCGCGCGATGTTCGATCTGCTGGTCAGGATGGGTTACAAGGAGATCGAGGTCGGCTTCCCGGCCTCCGGTCAGACCGACTTCGACTTCGTACGGTCGATCGTCGAGGACGAGGACGCGATCCCGGACGACGTCACCATCTCGGTGCTGACCCAGGCCCGTGAGGACCTGATCGAGCGGACCGTGGAGTCCCTCAAGGGTGCCAGGCGCGCCACCGTCCACCTGTACAACGCCACGGCGCCGGTCTTCCGCCGGGTGGTCTTCCGCGGTTCCAAGGACGAGATCAAGCAGATCGCCGTCGACGGCACCCGGCTGGTGATGGAGTACGCGGAGAAGCTGCTCGACCCGGAGACCGAGTTCGGCTACCAGTACAGCCCGGAGATCTTCACCGACACCGAGCTGGACTTCGCGCTGGAGGTCTGCGAGGCGGTGATGGACGTCTGGCAGCCCGGTCCGGGCCGCGAGATCATCCTCAACCTGCCGGCGACCGTCGAGCGCTCCACGCCCTCCACGCACGCCGACCGCTTCGAGTGGATGGGCCGCCACCTCTCCCGCCGCGAGCACGTCTGCCTGTCGATCCACCCGCACAACGACCGCGGTACGGCCGTGGCGGCGGCCGAGCTGGCGCTGATGGCCGGCGCCGACCGGGTCGAGGGCTGTCTGTTCGGGCAGGGCGAGCGCACCGGCAACGTCGACCTGGTCACCCTGGGCATGAACCTGTTCTCGCAGGGCGTCGACCCGCAGATCGACTTCTCCGACATCGACGAGATCCGTCGCACGTGGGAGTACTGCAACCAGATGGAGGTCCACCCGCGCCACCCGTACGTGGGCGACCTGGTCTACACGTCCTTCTCCGGCTCCCACCAGGACGCCATCAAGAAGGGCTTCGACGCCATGGAGGCCGACGCGGCGGCCAGGGGCGTCACCGTCGACGACATCGAGTGGGCGGTGCCGTACCTGCCGATCGACCCCAAGGACGTCGGCCGCTCCTACGAGGCGGTCATCCGCGTGAACTCGCAGTCCGGCAAGGGCGGCGTCGCGTACGTGCTGAAGAACGAGCACAAGCTGGACCTGCCGCGCCGGATGCAGATCGAGTTCTCGAAGATCATCCAGGCGAAGACGGACGCCGACGGCGGCGAGGTCACCCCGAAGGACATCTGGGCCGTCTTCGAGGACGAGTACCTGCCGAACCCGGAGAACCCGTGGGGCCGGATCCAGGTCAGGACCGGTCAGTCGACGACCGACACCGACGGCGTGGACAAGCTCACCGTCGAGGCCACCGTCGACGGTGAGGACACCGTCCTGTCCGGCACCGGCAACGGCCCGATCTCGGCGTTCTTCGACGCCCTGCAGTCGATCGGCATCGACGTACGGCTGCTGGACTATCAGGAGCACACGATGAGCGAGGGTGCCTCCGCGCAGGCCGCCTCGTACATCGAATGCGCGATCGAGGACAAGATCCTCTGGGGGATCGGCATCGATGCGAACACGACACGTGCGTCGCTGAAGGCGGTCGTCTCGGCCGTCAACCGGGCGACTCGCTGACCCCTCTGACCGGGCGTTTCGGGGTCCCGTCCGCCCATTTCGGGCGGGCGGGACCCCGTCGTTTACCAGCCAGGTCACGGAGAGGTCTCGTCCGGGGTACTGACTCCACCTCACGGATGTGGCTAACATCACGCCAGCGCGGCGATGTTGCCGTGGGGTTACGGAGGTGCGACGTGCTGCCAGTCCGGGGACGAAACGGCCGTGCCGCCAGGCGTGCGCGCGTACTGGGCACCCGCACCGCGTGGACGGCCGTCGGGGACGGCGAGTTCTTCTGCCCCGGCTGCGGGGGCGACCGCAACTACCAGCGGCTGACCGGGCGTCGCCGCTTCACGCTGCTCGGCCTGCCCGTGCTGCCGCGCGGTGACACAGGGCCCGTCGTGGAGTGCGCGGCCTGCCGCCGGCACTTCGGCACCGACGTCCTCGACCACCCCACCACGACCCGCTTCTCCGCGATGCTCCGCGACGCCGTGCACACCGTCGCCCTCGCGGTGCTGGCCGCGGGCGGCACGCGCACCCGCCCGTCGCTCACCGCGGCCGCCGGCACGGTCCGCGCGGCCGGGTTCGACGACTGCACCGAGGAGCAGCTGAACGCGCTCGTCGAGGCGCTGGCCGCGGACACCGGCCGGGTCTTCGGCGCACCCTGCGGCCCGGGGCTGGCCATAGAGCTGCACGAGGCCCTCGACCCGCTCGCCCCGCATCTCGCCCCGGCGGGACGGGAGTCGATCCTCCTCCAGGGCGCCCGCATCGCCCTTGCCGACGGCCCCTACACGGCCGCCGAACGCGAGGTCCTCGCCACCGTCGGCGCCGCCCTCACGATCACCTCGGACGAGGTGACCCGCCTGCTGGCGACGGCCCGCACGCCCTCCTGACCCTCCCCGGGCCCGCACCAGGGGCAGCCGGGGGCGCGTGACCGGGCACAACTGATGATCGTGGCGTGCGGGAGCGAGCCGGTGACTCCGGGGACGATGGGACTGGCATCCAGTCACCGACCCCGAGGGACCCGCTCGATGAGACCGCCCAGACGTGCCTTCCTGACCGCCGCCGCCGTCCTCGTCCCGCTCGTGTTCAGCCCGTTCACCGTCACCCTGCCGGCCTCCGCCGCACGCTGCACCTCCTCGGTGCCCTACGCCGCCGGTACGGGCGGCTACCTGGCCTACCGCATCCCCGCGGCCGTCACGACCGGCAAGGGTACGGTCCTGGCCTTCGCCGAAGGCCGGCGCGGCGGTTCGAGCGACTCCGGCGACATCGATGTCCTCGTGCGGCGCTCCCTCCACGGCGGCTGCACCTGGGGCCCGCTCACGGTCGTGGCCGCCGGGAAGGGGAACACCCGCGGCAACCCGGCACCCGTCGTCGACCCGCGCACCGGTGACGTCGTGCTGCTCACCTCCTACAACAGCGGCGCCGTGACGGAGGCGCAGATCATGCGGGGCGAGGTGACGCCGGAGCAGAGCCGCCGGGTGTTCGTGCAGCGCAGCACGGACGACGGGCGCACCTTCAGCCCGCCGAGGGAGATCACCGAGTCGGTGAAGCGGGCCGGCTGGCGCTGGTACGCCACCGGCCCCGGGCACGCCGTCGCCCTCACCCGCGGCCCGCACGCCGGCCGTCTGGTGGTACCCGCCAACCACTCCGTCACCCCGCCCGCCGGTTCCCCCGACACCGGTGAGGAACCCCGGTACTACGGCGCCCACGCCCTCTACAGCGACAACGGCGGCGCCACCTGGCGGCTGGGCTTCGTGGACGACTCCTACGACGGCTACGACAACGCCAACGAGAGCACGGCCGCCGAACTCCCCGACGGCACGCTCTACTTCTCCGCCCGCGACCAGCACGGCACCAGCGTCGGCCACCGCCTCGACAGCCGCTCCAGCGACGGCGGCCGCACCCTCGACCGGCCCTACACCGTCCAGCCCACCCTGAGCGACGTGCCCATCGTCCATGCGAGCGTCCTCCAGCCCGACGCCCCCGACACCCCGTTGTTCTTCTCCGGCCCGTCCGTCCCCACCGCCCGGCAGGCCATGGCGGTGTGGCGCAGCACGGACGCCGGCGCGACCTTCGCCAAGACGCTGACCCTGTCCGGGCACCCCGCGGCCTACTCCGACCTGGTGCAGGTCGGCCCGGACACGCTCGGCGTGCTGTACGAGACGGGGGCGCAGGGGACGTACGAGCGGATCGAGTTCCGGACGGTCCCGCTCGCCGACCTCTCCCGGTCCTAGGCCCTGCTGTCAGAGCAGTCCCGCCGCCGCGAGGTACTTGCCCACCCGCTCCACCTCCTCCGGCGACAGCGGCACCTGAGGCTCCGCCGTCGCCGGGCAGTCGATGACCCCGCGCAGATGCAGCGCCGCCTTGAACGCGCCGAGCCCCGAGGAGCTCCCGCCCATCCGGGCGGGGGCACCGACGCCGACGAGGCCGAACAGGGCGCACAGCCGCTCCTGCTCGGCACGGGCGCGTTCCCGGTCGCCTGCCCGGCACAGCCGGTAGAGCCGGACGTAGCCGTGCGGGTCCACGTTCGCCAGACCGGGCACCGCCCCGTCCGCGCCCATCGCGAGGGCCGCGTCCACGACGGTCTCGGAGCCGGTCAGCACGCTGAAGCCGGAGGCGCCGCCATGGGCCTGAACGCCGGTCAGGACCTGGCGGAAGCCGGCCATGTCCCCGCTGGAGTCCTTCAGCCCGGCAAGCACCCCGTCGGCGGCCAGCTCCAGGACCAGCTCGGCGGGGAGCTTGGTGTGGACGGCGACCGGGATGTCGTACGCCAGGACGGGGACCGGGGAGGCGGCGGCGACGAGCCGGTAGTGGCGGGCGATCTCCGCCGGGTGGGTGCGCGTGTAGAAGGGCGCGGTGACGACGACCGCGTCCGCGCCCGCCGCCGCGACGGCCCGGACGTGGTCCAGGACGCGCGGGGTCGTCATGTCGATGGCGCCGGCCAGCAGCGGGAGCCGCCCGCCGAGGTGACCGGCGACGGTCTCCACGACGAGGGCGCGCTGCCGGTCGGTGAGGTAGGCGGCCTCGGAGGTGGAGCCGAGGACGAACAGCCCGTGCACGCCGCCGGCCACCAGGTGGTCGACCAGCCTCAGCAGTGAGCGGACGTCCACCTCGCGCTCCGGTGTCAGGGGCGTGCAGACGGGCGGGACGACACCGGTGAGCGGAGAGGGGAAGGTCATGCGGGTTCCTTCGGTGCCTGGGCCTGGCCGACGAGTTCTCGGGTCGACTCTTCCTCTCCCACCGGATGGTGGCACCGGAAACGATGCGTCGGAGTGGCGGCTGCGGAAAACTCGGGCATCGACTCGGCGCACATCCCGTCGGCCTTCCAGCAGCGGGTGCGGAACGGGCAGCCGCTCGGCGGCCGGGTCGCGGACGGGACCGGGCCCGCCAGCGGGATCGGGTCGATCGGGTCGAGCAGGCCGGGGGTCGCGGAGAACAGGGCGCGGGTGTACGGGTGGCGGGCCCGGTCCGTGACCCGACCGGCCGGGACCACCTCCACGATCCGGCCGAGGTACATGGTGATCACCCGGTCGCTCATCCGCCGCACCGTCTGGATGTCGTGCGACACGAACACCAGCGCCAGCCCCAGCCGCTCCTTCAGGTCGAGCAGCAGGTTGAGGATCTGGGCGCGCACCGACACGTCCAGCGCGCTGGTCGGCTCGTCGGCGACCACCAGCTCGGGGTCGAGGGCGAGCGCGCGGGCGATGGCGACGCGCTGCCGCTGACCGCCGGAGAGCTGGCCCGGCAGCCCGTCGGCCAGCGCCTTCGGCAGACCGACCAGCGCCATCAGCTCCCGCACCCGCTCCTCGCGCCCGGCGGCCGTGCCGCGCCCGTGCACGTCCAGTGGGTCGCGCAGGATCTGCCGTACCGTCAGCCGCCGGTTCAGAGCGGTCGACGGGTCCTGGAAGATCATGCCGGTGTGGCTGCCGATGGCCGTCCGGCGCTCGCCGGGCCCCATGGCCCACAGGTCGCGGCCCTGGAAGGAGACCGTCCCGGACGTCGGCGGCTGCACGCCCACCAGCACCTTCGCCAGCGTCGACTTGCCGCAGCCGGACTCGCCGACCACGCCGACCGTCTCGCCGGGCGCGATGGTCAGGTCGGCGCCGGTCAGCGCGTACACCCTGTCGCGGGTGAACAGCCCGCCGCTGCGGGCCTTGTGCACGACGTGCACGTCGGCGAGTTCCACCAGAGCGCTCACGTGACGACCTCGTTCTCCGCTTCGCCGGTGTTCATCAGCAGGATCGCCGGATGGTGGCAGGCGGCCGTGTGCGTCCGGGTACCCACCAGATCGGGGGCCGTGGTCCGGCAGACCTCGCTCGCCATCGGGCAGCGGTCCGCGAACCGGCAGCCCGCCGGGAAGTCCGCCGGGGACGGCACGACGCCCTTGATCTGCGTCATCCGCTCGGCCGCCCCCTCCAGCGACAGCACGCTGCCGAGCAGCCCGCGCGTGTAGTGGTGGGCCGGCGCCTCGACCAGGTCGGCGGTCACGCCGGTCTCCACGATCTGCCCGCCGTACATCACCACCACCCGGTCGGTGACGGCCGCCACCAGCGCCAGGTCGTGCGAGACCAGGACCAGCGCGAAGCCCAGCTCCTCGCGCAGCCGGAGCAGCAGCTCCATGATCTGCGCCTGCACGGTCACGTCGAGCGCCGTGGTCGGCTCGTCGGCGACGATCAGCTTCGGGTCGCGGGACAGGGCCATGGCGATCAGGACGCGCTGTCGCTGGCCGCCGGAGAGCTCGTGCGGATAGCTGCGCAGGGTGCGGTCGGGGTCGAGGCCGACCAGGGTGAGCAGTTCGGCGGGGCTGCGCCTTCCCCCGCGCCGTACGACCTGCTTCAACTGGGCGCGGATGGTCATCGCCGGGTTCAGCGAGGACAGCGCGTCCTGGTAGATCATCGCCATCTCGTGGCCGAGCAGCTTGCGGCGGACCCGCATCGGCTCGGTGAGCAGGGGCCGCTGGTTGAAGCGGACCTCGCCGCGCACCCGGGCGCCCTGGGGCTGCAGGCCCATGACGGTCAGCGCGGTCAGCGACTTGCCGCAGCCCGACTCGCCGACCAGGCCGAGCACTTCTCCGGCGCGCACCTCGAAGCTGATGCCGTCGACGATGTCCACGCCGTGGTGCCGGCCGGGGAAGCCGATGGCCAGATTCTCGACGGCGAGCACCGGACCGCCGCCGGGCAGCGGACGGGCGCGGGAGCGGAGCCGCGGGGCGGCCTCGGCGAGGCCGGGGAGCGGGGTGACCCTGCCGCTGCCGGGCTCGGGGGCCTCCAGGTGGTCCTGGGGCGTCTCTACCTCGCGCGGGGCCGGGGCCGCCCACGCGTCCGACACGCCCTCGGACAGGATGTTCAGCGACAGCACGGTCACCAGCATCAGCAGCCCGGGGAACACGGTCGCCCACCAGCCGCCGGTCAGCACCATGTTCTTGCCGTCCGCGATGACGCTGCCCCACGAGGGGTCCGGCGGCCGTACGCCGGCGCCGATGAAGGACAGCGACGCCTCGAAGACGACGGCCTCGGCGACCTGCACCGTGCAGAACACCAGGACCGGCGCGGCGCAGTTGACGGCCACGTGCCTGACGACGATGTGCGGGGTGCGGGCGCCGATGACCCGTTCGGCCGTCACATAGTCCTCGCCGTACTGGTCGAGGATGTTCGCCCGTACGACACGGGCCACCGGCGGCGTGAACAGGAACGCGATCGCGCAGATCAGCACCACGATCCCGCCGCCGAACACGGCGACCAGGACGGCGGCCAGCGCGATCCCAGGGAACGCCATCACCACGTCCAGGCAGCGCATCAGGGTCTCGTCCACCGCCTTGCGGGAGGTCGCCGCGACCGCCCCGATCAGCGAGCCCACCAGCAGCGCGAGCGTGGTGGCGCCGAGCCCGATGGCGAGGGACCAGCGGGCGCCGTGGATCAGCCGGCTGAGGATGTCCCGGCCGAGGCTGTCCTGGCCCATCCAGTGCCCGACGGAGGGATGCCCGGTGCCGTCGACGGGCGGCAGCTGCTCCAGCGGGTCGTAGGGCGCGGCCAGCGGCGCGAACACGGCCACCAGCACGACCAGCGCCAGGAAGCAGACGGCGATCTTCGACAGCAGTGGCAGCCGGCGCCAGCCGCGCAGCCGGACGCCGGGGCGGGAGAGCGCCTCGGTGAGGCTCTTGCGCGAGAACATCAGGCGGCATCCCTCAGTCGCGGGTTGACCAGCAGGTAGAGGATGTCGATGACGAGGTTGACGACCACGAAGCCGATCGCCGTGGTCAGGACGACGCCCTGGACGACGGCCGGGTCGCCGTTCTTCACGGCGTCGATCATCAGCTTGCCCATGCCGGGCAGCGAGAAGATCGTCTCGATGACGACCGCGCCGCCGAGCAGATAGCCGACGCGCAGCCCGAGCACGGTCAGCGGGTTGATGAGGGCGTTGCGCAGGACGTTACGGCCGACCACCACCCGCGGCGGCAGCCCGCTGCCGATCGCCGTGCGCACGTAGTCCTTGTCCAGCTCCTCGACGACGGCGGTCCGCACGATCCGGGTCAGCTGGGCCGCGACCGGCAGGGACAGGGCGAGGGCGGGCAGCGTCATGGTCTGCAGCCAGCCGGTGACGGAGTCCCGCGGGTTGATGTAGCCGCCGGTCGGGAACCAGCCGAGGTCGACCGCCAGGTACTGGATCATCAGCAGTGCCAGCCAGAAGCCGGGCGCGGCGACGCCGGTCAGGGAGACCACCCGGATGATCTGGTCCGGCAGCCGGTCCCGGTAGATGGCGGCGATCACCCCGCCGGCCAGCGACAGCACCACCGCGATGCCGAGGCCCAGGAAGGTGAGCTGCATGGTGAGCGGCAGCGCGGTCATCACCTGGTCGACGACGTCGCCCCGGGTGAGCGCGCTGGTGCCCAGGTCGCCGTGGAGCAGATCGCCGAGGAAGGCGACGTAGCGCACCGGCAGCGGGTCGAGCAGGCCGTGCTCCTCACGGAAGTCGTGCAGCTGCTGGGCCGTGGGGTTCGCGCCCTGGAAGAACGCGGACGCCGGGTCGACGTCCGAGAACCGCATCACCAGGAACACGAACAGCACGATGCCGAGCATCAGCGGCACGAGCAGCAGGACACGGCGGGCCAGGATCCTGACGACGGCGGCCACCGGCTAGGCCCACCTGGCCTGGAGGACGTTGATCCCGGGGTACGGCTGCGCCCTTATCCCGGCGAGGTCGCCCGGGTCCCAGGCGGTCATCAGCTCGTTGTGGACGACCGGGTAGAGCACCGCCTGCTCGGCGACGACGTCGACGTAGTCCTGGATCATCGCCTTCTTGCGGGCCGCGTCCGGCTCCCTGGTGGCCCGGTCCATGTCCTTGAAGAGCTGCCGGGCGACCGGGTCGCCGGTCCAGCGGGCGTACCGCATCCAGAGGTTCTCGGGCCCGTAGTTGTAACGCATGATCAGGTCGGCGTCGAGGCCGAACTGGTTGGGGTTCGAGGCGGCGGCCACCACCTGGTAGTCCCGCTTCTGGTCCATCTTGGTGAAGACGGCCGTGGTCTCCTGCGGCGACAGCGTCGTGCGCACCCCGATCGCGTCCCAGGACGACTTGATCGTCGGCAGGCAGTCGACGATCCAGCTGACGTTCACCGCGAGGATCTCGATCCGCAGCCCGCTGACCCTGGCCGCCTTCAGCAGCGCCCGCGCCTTGTCGGGGTCGTGGTCGTAGACGGTCCTGGCCCGCCGGTACGCGGGATTGGCCTCGTTGAGGAACGACGACGACGGCTTGCCGTGCCCCTTGAGGGCGACCTCGACCATCTGCTCGGTGTCGATGGCGTAGTGCAGCGCCTGCCGGACCCGCACGTCGTCGAAGGGCTTGCGCGCGGTGTTGAACATCAGGAACAGGTTGTTCATCCCGAATCCGCCGGCCACCGTCATGCCGCCGCTCTCCAGCACGCCGATGTTGGCGTACGGGATGTTGTCCGCGATCTGCGCGCCCGCGCTGCCGCCGGAGATCTTGGCGACGCGGGGCGCGGCGTCGACGATGGTCAGCCAGTTCATCTTCTTGAAGGCCGGCCGGCGCGGCCCGTTGTAGCCGGCGTACGCCTCGAAGGTGGTGTTGGACTTCGGGTGGTGCGCGGTCTGCCGGTAGGGCCCCGACCCCACGGCCAGCCCCGCGATCGCGTCGTTCCAGGCGCCGGGCCGGGAGAAGACGTGCTTCGGCATGATCTTCGCAAGGGTGAGCCGGGAGGCCCCTTCCGGGAAGGGGAACTTCAGTACCAGCTCGACGTTCCGCTCGTCGATCTTCCGTACGTCCTTCAGCCAGGGCTCGAAGAAGCCCTTGGCCAGGGTCTGGGTGTCCGGGTCGAGGATCCGGTCGAAGACGAAGACCACGTCGTCGGCGGTGACCGGCCTGCCGTCGTGGAACGTGGCGCCCGGGCGCAGGGTGAACTTCCAGGCGGTGGCGCCGAGGTCCGCGGGCACCCGGGTCGCCAGCGCCGGGTACGGCTCCCGTGAGATCGGGTCGGTGTCGAGCAGCCCCTCGTAGATGTGGTTGTTGGCGGCCATGCAGAACGCCGACGCCGTCTGCGTCGGGTCCCAGGTCCCGTCGTTCCCGTAGCCGATGACCGCCGTCAGTGTCCGGTTCGGTCCCTCGCCCCCGTCACCGGTGTCGTTCGTGGACTCGGGGCCCGCCGAACAGGCCGCCAGCGACGCCTGGACGGCGCAGGCCGCGCCGAGGGCGCCGGAGTACTTCAGGAACGACCGGCGGTGCGGCGCCGGCACGTCGTGGGTCACGTCGCGCACGGGTCCTCCGAGGAGTGTGGGGGGAGGCGGTCGGATGGGTCCTCGTCACTCCGAGGGCCGGCGACGCATTCGGATGACGAGTCGGATGATGGGGAGATACGACGTCCTACGTCATGCGGTGTGCGCGACGATAGGAGTGGCCGTGGGGGTGGTCAAGAGAGAGCACACGAATGGCGTATCTGCCACAGGTCGCACCAATGACTGTGCGAGATCAGGGGAGTTGACGCGGCGCGGCGCACACCGCGACGGAGTCGCCCGGCGTCCGTGACCGCCCGGACGGACCGCCCCCCGCGCTCGCCGTTCACCGTCATCGCGCCATCATCACCGCGCCGCGCGCCCCTGACGTGGAGGGCGCGCAGCGGGTGAGCGCAGTTCACTTCCGTGGCGGAGAGGCCCGACGGGCCCGCGGGCGCCGTTACGGCAGTGTCGCGGCGGCGGGCGCGGGCGGACGGGGACGGCGCTGGCCTGCCTGGCGGTCCTGGACGGCGTACCGCCGGAGCAGGCCGTGGCGTACGTCCGGGCGCGTTACGACCGACGGGCGGTGGAGACGCCCTGGCAGCGGCGGCACGTGCGCGGGTTCGGCGACGCGCGGTGAGGTCCGGCGCCCCCACAGATCGACGGCGACCCGGCGCGCGGCGTGCGCACCGCGGCCGTCGGCGGGCGTGGCGGAGGGTGCGGGGTGACCATGGGCGAGGAGGTGCGCGCATGGAATGGACCCTTGAGGTGATCGTCGTGCCGGTCACCGACCTGGACCGGGCCAAGGCCTTCTACCAGGACCGGTGCGGATTCCGCGCCGACATCGACGCGTCGTTCTTCGAGGGCGTAGGCCGCTTCCTCCAGCTCACCCCGCCCGGCTCCCGCTGCTCCATCGTGCTGGAGTCCGGCATGCCGGACTCACCGGGGCAGCCCCGGATGGCTCCCGGCGCCATGCAGGGCCTCCAGCTGTGTGTCACCGACATCGAGGAGGCCCGGGCCGAGCTCGCCGGACGCGGGGTCGAGGTGACCCCGGTCCTGCACGTGACCGACTCCGGCTGGGCGCCCGGCCGGGGCGAGGAGAAGTGGAACGCCTTCCTCTTCTTCCAGGACCCCGACGGCAACGGCTGGGCGATCCAGGAGGCCCCGGAACCCCTGGAACGGCGGTGACCTGGGCGCAGTGCCGGGATTCCGCCGAGTGTAGAGGCAGTGTGTGGCCGGGGAGTCGCAAAGAGTGAAACCCGAAGGGGTCGGGGAACCACACGGTGATGCAATTGCACACCGCACTGGAAAAGGCCGGAAGCCGATGAAGTCGAAGAAGCCGCCGCAGCCGCCGATCGGCTCGTACGTCGTGGACACCCGCAGCGGGAAGGTGGGGATCGTCATGGGGCACGAGGGGCCGTACGTGCAGCTGAGAGCCGTGGGCGGCGGGAAGGAGTGGGACTGCGATCCGGACGCCCTGCGCACCGCGACCGCGGCGGAGCGACTCAGCGCGGCGACGGCCTACGCGAACGCCCGCAGCCGGGGCGAGGTCCCTTGAAGGAGGCCCAGCCGGCGTAGGAGACAATGTCGGCATGAGCCTGTTCCGCGACGACGGCATCGTGCTGCGCACCCAGAAGCTGGGTGAGGCCGACCGGATCATCACGTTGCTCACGCGGGGGCACGGGCGGGTGCGGGCCGTGGCGCGGGGCGTGCGGCGGACGAAGTCGAAGTTCGGGGCCCGGCTGGAGCCCTTCTCACACGTCGACGTGCAGTTCTTCGCGCGGGGCGGCGAACTGATCGGGCGCGGGCTGCCGCTGTGCACGCAGAGCGAGACCATCGCTCCGTACGGCGGCGGCATCGTGACCGACTACGCGCGATACACCGCCGGCACGGCGATGCTGGAGACGGCGGAGCGGTTCACGGACCACGAGGGCGAGCCGGCCGTGCAGCAGTACCTGCTGCTGGTCGGCGCCCTGCGCACCCTCGCCCGCGGAGAGCACGCCCCGCACCTCGTCCTGGACGCCTTCCTGCTCCGCTCCCTCGCCGTCAACGGCTACGCCCCCAGCTTCGGCGACTGCGCCAGGTGCGGAATGCCCGGACCCAACCGGTTCTTCTCGGTGGCGTCCGGCGGCTCGGTCTGCGTCGACTGCCGGGTCGCCGGGAGCGTCGTACCCTCACCGCAGACCCTGGAACTCCTCGGCGCACTGCTTACGGGAGACTGGGAGACCGCGGACGCGTGCGAGCCGCGGCATGTGCGGGAGGGCAGCGGGCTGGTGTCCGCGTATCTGCACTGGCATCTGGAGCGCGGGCTGCGCTCCCTTCGGTACGTGGAAAAGTAAGAGCTGAGGGAGACGAGAAGCACATGGCCGTACGCGGGTTCCTGGGGCGCCAGCGGCGCGAGTACCTGACGCCCGAGCCGCATCCGTCCGGTGCCCGCGCGCCGAGGCTGCCCGGCGAGCTGATCCCCCGCCACGTGGCGATCGTCATGGACGGCAACGGCCGCTGGGCCAAGGAGCGCGGGCTGCCGCGCACCGAGGGGCACAAGGTCGGCGCCGAGCGGGTGCTGGACGTGCTCCAGGGCGGGATCGAGATGGGCGTCGGCGCGATCTCGCTGTACGCCTTCTCCACCGAGAACTGGAAGCGCTCGCCGGACGAGGTGCGCTTCCTGATGAACTTCAACCGCGACTTCATCCGCAAGACCCGCGACCAGCTCGACGGGCTCGGCGTCCGGGTGCGCTGGGTGGGGCGGATGCCCAAGCTGTGGAAGTCGGTCGCCAAGGAGCTCCAGATCGCCCAGGAGCAGACGAAGGACAACGACCGCCTGACGCTGTACTTCTGCATGAACTACGGCGGCCGGGCCGAGATCGCCGACGCGGCACAGGCGATTGCGGAGGACGTGAAGGCCGGGCGCCTGGACCCGTCCAAGGTCGACGAGAAGACCTTCGCGAAGTACCTCTACTACCCGGACATGCCCGACGTCGATCTGTTCCTGCGCCCCAGCGGCGAGCAGCGCACCTCCAACTACCTGCTCTGGCAGAGCGCCTACGCGGAGATGGTCTTCCAGGACGTCCTGTGGCCGGACTTCGACCGCCGCGACCTGTGGCGGGCCTGCGTGGAGTTCGCGTCCCGGGACCGCCGCTTCGGCGGCGCGATCCCGAACGAGGAGCTGCTGGCGATGGAGGGCAACCAGCCGTAGAGCGGCTGTGGAGCGAGGCCGGGCGCTCGGCGCCCGGCCTCAGTTCCGCCCGGCCGTCGCGCAGGTCGCGCAGTCCGCGCAGGTGCCGAAGATCTCCACCGTGTGGGCCACGTTGACGAAGCCGTGCTCGGCGGCGATGGCCTCCGCCCAGGTCTCCACCGCGGGGCCCTCGACCTCGACGGCCTTTCCGCAGCCGCGGCAGACGAGGTGGTGGTGGTGTTCGTCGCTGGAGCAACGGCGGTAGACGGACTCGCCGTCGGAGGTGCGCAGGACGTCGACCTCGCCGGCGTCGGCGAGGGACTGCAGGGTGCGGTAGACCGTGGTGAGCCCGACGGAGTCGCCCTTGTGCTTGAGCATGTCGTGAAGCTCCTGAGCGCTGCGGAACTCCTCGACCTCTTCCAGGGCAGCCGCCACAGCGGCGCGCTGCCGGGTGGCGCGGCCCTTCACGGGCGGTCCAGCGGTGGTCACCGGTTGCCTCCTTGCTCTGCGTCTGCCGGGCCATTGTGCCAGCCCGGACCCTGCGCGGTCAGACGCCGATCTCGTCCCCGGCCCCACGGGTGGCCGGAATCGCACACTCCGCCGGATCCCCGGCCGGCTGTGCCGCGGCCAGTGCCCGCGCGCGCCGCCGGGCCAGCGGAGCCGCCAGCACGGTCAGCACGACGAACGCGCCGATCGTCAGCAGCACGATGGTCGCACCGGGCGGAACGTCCTGGTAGTACGAGGTGACCGTGCCCCCGAGAGTGACGGTCACACCCAGGGCGACCGCGATCGCGAAGGTCGCCGCGAAACTGCGGGTGAGCTGCTGGGCGGCGGCCACCGGGACCACCATCAGCGCCGACACCAGCAGCAGGCCGACCACCCGCATCGCCACGGTGACCGTCACCGCCGCGGTGATCGCCGTGAGCAGGTTCAGGGCCCGCACCGGCAGCCCCGTCACCCGCGCGAACTCCTCGTCCTGGCTGACCGCGAAGAGCTGCCTGCGCAGCCCGATCGTGACCAGGACCACGAAGGCCGCGAGGAGACAGATCGCGGTGACGTCCGACTCGCTGACCGTCGACAGGGACCCGAAGAGGTACGAGGTGAGGTTGGCGTTGGAGCCGTTCGGCGCGAGGTTGATGAACATCACGCCGCCGGCCATACCGCCGTAGAAGAGCATGGCGAGGGCGATGTCGCCGCGGGTGCGGCCGTACCAGCGGATCAGCTCCATGAGCACCGCGCCGAGCACGGAGACCAGTGTGGCCATCCACACGGGCGACCAGGAGAGCAGGAAGCCCAGGCCGACGCCGGTCATGGCGACATGGCCGATGCCGTCGCCCATCAGGGCCTGGCGGCGCTGCACGAGGTAGATGCCGATCGCGGGGGCCGTGACGCCGACCAGGACCGCGGCGAGCAGGGCCCGCTGCATGAAGGCGTAGTCGAGGATATCCATCAGCTCAGCAGTCCTGTGCGGATCGGTCCGGCGTCGTGCGCCGCGTGCGGGTGGACGTGGTCGTGGCCGGGCAGCGCGTGCTGGCCGACGGCCTTCGGGGGCGGGCCGTCGTGGGTCACACAGCCGTCGCGCAGGACGACCGCACGGTCGATCAGCGGCTCCAGGGGGCCCAGCTCGTGCAGGACGAGCAGGACCGTCGCGCCGGCGGCGACCTGCTCCCGCAGGGTCCGCGCGAGCACCTCCTGGCTGGCCAGGTCGACGCCCGCCATCGGCTCGTCCATGATCAGCAGCTCGGGTTCGGAGGCGAGGGCGCGGGCGATCAGCACACGCTGATGCTGGCCCCCGGAGAGGGCGCCCACGGAGTCCTTGGCCCGGTCGGCCATGCCGACCAGCTCCAGGGCCCGGCGCACGGCCTCGTGGTCCGCCTTGCGCAGCAGGCCGAAGCGGGCCCTGGACAGCCGGCCGGAGGAGACGACCTCCGTCACCGTGGCGGGCACACCGCCCGCGGCCGTGGTGCGCTGCGGCACGTACCCCACCCGGGCCCAGTCGCGGAAGCGGTGCCGCGGCGTTCCGAACAGCTCGATCGTCCCGGCGCCGACGGGCACCTGCCCGATGACGCTGCGCACCGCGGTCGACTTGCCCGAGCCGTTCGCGCCCAGCAGCGCGACGACCTCACCGCGGCCGACGGTCAGGTCGATGCCGCGCAGCACGGGCCGCGAGCCCAGTTCGGCGCGGACGCCGCGCATGGATATGACGGACTCGCTCACAATGCGGCCTCCGTAACGGTCACTTGGCGCCGAGGGCGGTCTTCAGCGCGGCGAGGTTGGACTCCATGACCTGGAAGTAGTCGTCGCCCTTGGACTTGTCGGTGATGCCCTCGAGGGGGTCGAGCACGTCCGTCCTCAGGCCGGCGTCCTTGCCGAGCGTCCTGGCGGTCCGGTCGCTCACCAGTGTCTCGTAGAACACGGTGGTCACGCCGTCGGCCTTGGCCTCCGACTGGAGTTCCTTGATCCGGGCCGGGCTCGGCTCGGACTCCGGGCTGATGCCGGAGATCGCCTCCTGGGTCAGGCCGTAGCGCTCGGCGAGGTAGCCGAAGGCGGCGTGGTTGGTGAAGAAGACCCTGCTCCTGGTGTCCTTCAGGCCTTCCGTGAACTTGCTGTCGAGGCCGTTCAGCTTGCCGACCAGCGCCTCCGTGTTGGCCTTGTAGTCGGCCGCGTGGTCCGGGTCGGCCTTCTCGAAGGCGGCGCCGACGCCCTTGGCGATCTCGGCGTACTTCACCGGGTCGAGCCAGATGTGCGGGTCGAGGGGGTGCTCATCCTCCTCGCCCTTGTGCCCGTCCTCGCCCGCGTGGTCGTGCTCGACGTCGCCGTGGTCCTCCAGCGTGGTGAGGGAGGCGGCGTCGATCTCCGGCTGCACGTCGGCCTGGTCGACGGCCTCGTCGACGGAGGGCTGGAGGTTCTTGAGGTAGAGGACGGCGTCCGCCTCCTGGAGCTGCGCGGTCTGCTTGGCGCTGATCTCCAGGTCGTGCGGCTCCTGACCCGGCTCGGTCAGGGTGGTGACGTTCACATGCTCCCCGCCGATCTGCTCGGCGAGGAACTGCATCGGGTAGAACGAGGCGACGACGTCGAACTCGTCCGTGCTGCCCGCGGCCGTGTCGTCGCCGGAGCAGGCGGAGACGGCAGTGAGGCTGAGGGCGGCCAGCGCTGCCGTGGGTATCAGGCGTCGTCGTATGTTCATGAGAGTCATTTTCAACAAAAGTGGAAACCGTTGTCAACAAGCTGCTGATTCGGTTTCGGGGGGAGCCCCGATTTGGTTCAGGGGGAGTGCGCGCCGGTAACCTGAATCATTCGCTGGAAGCATCTCGCTTCGTCGCCCGTCGTCGTAATGAAGAGAGCACCGTGGCCGCCGACAAGATCGACACCATCGTCAGCCTGAGCAAGCGCCGTGGCTTCGTTTTCCCCTGCAGTGAGATCTACGGCGGCCAGAAGGCCGCCTGGGACTACGGACCGCTGGGTGTCGAGCTCAAGGAGAACCTCAAGCGTCAGTGGTGGCGCTACATGGTGACGTCGCGCGAGGACGTCGTGGGTATCGACTCGTCCGTCATCCTGGCCCCCGAGGTCTGGGTCGCCTCCGGCCATGTCGCCACCTTCACCGACCCGCTCACCGAGTGCACCTCCTGCCACAAGCGGTTCCGCGCGGACCACCTGGAGGAGGCGTACGAGGAGAAGAAGGGCCGCGCCCCCGAGAACGGCCTCGCCGACATCAACTGCCCGAACTGCGGCACCAAGGGCCAGTTCACCGAGCCCAAGCAGTTCTCCGGCCTGCTGTCGACGCACCTCGGCCCGACCCAGGACAGCGGCTCCGTCGCCTACCTGCGCCCCGAGACCGCGCAGGGCATCTTCACCAACTTCGCCCAGGTGCAGACCACCTCGCGCCGCAAGCCGCCGTTCGGCATCGCGCAGATGGGCAAGTCCTTCCGCAACGAGATCACGCCCGGCAACTTCATCTTCCGCACCCGCGAGTTCGAGCAGATGGAGATGGAGTTCTTCGTCAAGCCGGGCGAGGACGAGACGTGGCAGGAGTACTGGATGGAGCAGCGCTGGAACTGGTACACCGGCCTGGGTCTGCGCGAGGAGAACATGCGGTGGTACGAGCACCCCAAGGAGAAGCTCTCCCACTACTCCAAGCGCACCGCTGACATCGAGTACCGCTTCCAGTTCGGCGGCAGCGAGTGGGGCGAGCTGGAGGGTGTCGCCAACCGCACCGACTACGACCTCGGCGCCCACTCCAAGGCCTCCGGCCAGGACCTCTCCTATTACGACCAGGAGGCCCAGGAGCGCTGGACGCCGTACGTCATCGAACCCGCGGCCGGTGTCGGCCGGGCGATGCTCGCCTTCCTGCTCGACGCCTACGTCGAGGACGAGGCGCCCAACGCCAAGGGCAAGATGGAGAAGCGCACCGTGCTGCGCCTCGACCACCGCCTCGCCCCGGTGAAGGTGGCCGTGCTCCCGCTGTCCCGCAACCCCGAGCTGTCGCCGAAGGCCAAGGGCCTCGCCCAGGCTCTGCGCCAGAACTGGAACATCGAGTTCGACGACGCCGGCGCCATCGGCCGCCGCTACCGCCGCCAGGACGAGATCGGCACGCCGTACTGCGTGACGGTCGACTTCGACACCCTGGACGACAACGCGGTGACCGTGCGCGAGCGCGACACCATGAAGCAGGAGCGGATCTCGCTCGACCAGATCGAGGGTTACCTGGCCACGCGTCTGATCGGCAGCTAGCCCGCAGTCACCGCGCCGGGACGCCGGACGGCCCGACTCGCTCGGTCCGTCCGGCGTTCGTCATTGGTCCCCGATACAGGTGCCCGAGTGGTCCTGTGACGGGGGCCACCGTGTCGGCAGGGTGGGTCCATGAGCATCGCGTTCTGGCTGACCACCCTCGTTGTCGTCGTCACCCCCGGCACCGGCCTCGTCCACACCCTCGCCGCCGGGCTCTCCGGGGGCGGCGGGCGAGCGTCGCTGCCGCCTTCGGGTGCACGCTCGCGATCGTCCCGCACGTGCTGGCCACCGTCACCGGCGTCGCCGCGCTGCTGCACGCCGGCGCGACCGCATTCCAGGTGCTGAAGTACGCCGGGGTCGCCTATCTCCTCCACATGGCCTGGGCCACGGTGCGGGAGAAGGGCGCGATCGACGTCGGCAAGGAGGGCGCGGCGTCGGTCACACCGGGGCGGGTGATCGTCCGGGCCGTGCTGATCAACCTGCTCAACCCGAAGGTGACGATCTTCTTCCTCGCGTTCCTGCCCCAGTTCGTGAGCCCGGCCGAGCCGCACGCGGTGCCCCGGATGCTGGCGCTGGGCGGAGTGTTCATGCTGGTGACCTTCGTGCTGTTCGCCGCCTTCGGACTGCTCGCGGCATCCGTGCGCAGCCAAGTCGTGTCCCGGCCACGGGTGATGACCTGGCTGCGCCGGACGTTCGCGGGCTCGTTCGTGGCACTGGGCGCGCAACTCGCCCTCACCGCCCGCTAGTCGTGCTGGGCTGACTCAACGTCCTTGCAGCGCCCTGATGTTGTCGCCGAAGGTCCAGTTCTTCGAGCCGTCCCAGTTGATCGACCAGGTCATCAGGCCCTTGAGGCCGCCGCCGTAGTGCCGCCAGGCCTGGGCGACCAGGCTCGGTGACATGTGGCCGCCGCCCGCGCCGGGCTGTGCGGGCAGGCCGGGCACCTGCTTGTCGTAGGGCACCCGGATGGTCGTTCCCTGGATCACTAGGCCCCTGTCGAGGCAGTCGGTCTGCGCGACGAAGCCCTGGACGGTGCCGGCGGAGTAGGAGTCGCCGGAGCAGCCGTACATGCTGCCGTTGTAATACTGCATGTTGAGCCACCACAGGCGGCCGTTGTCGGCGTACTTCTTGATGATCGGCAGGTACGCGCCCCAGATCGAGCCGTAGACGACACTGCCGCCGGTGACGTACGCGGTCTCCGGGGCCATGGTCAGGCCGAAGTTCGACGGCATCCGGGCCAGCACCCCGTCGATGATGCGGATCAGGTTGGCCTGGGACGGGGACAGCTGGTTGATGTTGCCGCCGCCGACGAGGCCGGTCTCGATGTCGATGTCGATGCCGTCGAAGTTGTACCTCTGCAGGATCGGCACGATCGTCGCGACGAACCGGTCGGCGACCGCCGTCGAGCTGAGGTCGATGCCGGCCGTGGCGCCGCCGATGGAGAGCAGGATCGTCCGGCCGGCCGCCTTCGCCGCGCACATCTCCGCCGGTGTCGCCACCTTCACGCCCGTGTCCATGCCGTCCTCCCACAGCGCGGTGCCGTCGGAGCGGATGACCGGGAAGGCCGCGTTGATCACGTTGTAGCCGTGCGCGCCGATCCGGGAGTCGGTGACCGGGGTCCAGCCGAAGGGCGGGTGGACGCCGTTGGCGGCGCCGTCCCAGTTCTCCCAGTAGCCCTGGAGGACCTTGCCGCCGGGCTTCGACTTCACGGCGCAGGTTTCGGCCGCGGCTGCGGGGGCCGCGGCCGGGAGTTGGGTGAGACAGACGGTCGCCAATGCGGCGGCCAGCAGGCGCAGGGCGCGGCGGATCATGCGAGGCCTCCCGGTGGGGGTCGGGGCGGGTCGGCGAGGGTGTCGTAGGCATGACAGTGCGCGTGGTTCAGACCATTCGTCAATAGGTCTGGACCAAGCCAGGCGATCGTTGAAGCTGACAAATGACAGCTGACAGATGTTGAAATCTGTCAGCTGTCATGCCAAGGTGGAGCCATGACGATGCACACCCGCACTCTCGGAACCACCGGCCCCCACGTCTCCGCCCTCGGCCTCGGCTGCATGGGCATGTCCGCGCTCTACGGCGACGCGGACCGGGCCGAGTCGGTCGCGACCATCCACGCCGCCCTGGAAGCCGGCGTCACGCTGCTGGACACCGGCGATTTCTACGGCATGGGTCACAACGAGATGCTGATCGGCGAGGCCCTGCGCGCCGCCCCCGCGGCCCGGCGGGACCAGGCGCAGATCAGCGTGAAGTTCGGAGCCCTGCGCGGCCCGGCCGGCGACTGGATGGGCTACGACGCCCGCCCGGCCGCCGTGAAGAACTTCGCCGCCTACTCCCTCCAGCGCCTCGGCGTCGACCACATCGACGTCTACCGGCTCTCCCGGCTCGACCCGGGCGTGCCGATCGAGGAGACGGTCGGCGCCATCGCCGAACTGGTCGAGAAGGGATACGTCCGGCACATCGGCCTCAGCGAGGTCGGCGCCGGCACCCTCCGCCGGGCCGCCGCCACCGCCCCGATCTCCGACCTCCAGATCGAGTACTCGCTGATCTCCCGCGGCATCGAGGCCGAGATCCTGCCGACCGCCCGTGAGCTCGGCATCGCCGTCACCGCGTACGGCGTGCTCTCCCGCGGGCTGATCTCCGGGCACTTCACCGCCGACCGCCGACTCGCGGCGGGCGACTTCCGGGCCATGTCGCCCCGCTTCCAGGGCGAGAACCTCCAGCACAACCTGAACCTTGTGGAGGCGCTGCGCAAGATCGCCGAGCAGAAGGGCGTCAGCGTCGCGCAGATCGCCATCGCCTGGGTGCTCTCGCGTGGCGAGGACATCGTGCCGCTGGTCGGCGCCCGCCGCCGGGACCGGCTGGCCGAGTCGCTGGGCGCGCTGGACGTGCGGCTGGACGAGTCCGACCTGCGCGCGATCGAGGAGGCCGTCCCGGCGGACGCCGCCGCCGGCGAGCGCTACTCCGCGCAGCAGATGGCGCACCTCGACAGCGAACGCTGATCCGGGCCCACGGTACGGTCACCTCATGCCCCCGACCAGCGAAACCCTGACCGCCGAGCGCATCCTCGAGACGACCGAGGAGGTGCTGCGCCGGCACGGTCCGGCCAAGGCCACCGTGGTCGACGTGGCCCGTGCGCTCGGCGTCAGCCACGGCAGCGTCTACCGGCACTTCCGCACCAAGGCGGCGCTGCGGGAGGCGGTCACCAAGCGGTGGCTGGACCGTACGTCCGAGGTGCTGGCCGGGATCGTCGCCGAGGACCGGGACGCGGAGGGGCGGCTGCGGGACTGGCTGCGGGGGCTGTTCGACGCCAAGCGCCGCAAGGCGGGCGACGACCCGGAGCTCTTTGCGACGTACATGGTGCTGACCGGCGAGAGCAGCGAGGCGGTCCCGGAGCACATCGAGGAGCTCACCGCCCAGTTGACCCGCATAGTCGAGGCGGGGGTGGCGGCGGGAGCCTTCACCGCCGCCGACCCGGAGGTCGCCGCGAGCGCGGTCTTCCAGGCCACCGGGCGCTTCCACGACCCCTGTTACGCCCCCGAGTGGGCGCGGCCGGGCGTGGAGGCGGACTTCGCGGCGGTGGTGGAGCTGGTGGTGCGGGGGCTGCGGGCCTGACCCCGGTGGGCCTGACCCCGGTGGGTCAGGCCCCGGGGTCCACCGTGGCCTGATGCGCCTCCGCGAGGTGCTCCTGTGCCTTCAGCCAGGGCAGGAACTGCGCGCCGCGGCGCCAGCCGCACGTGTCGCATCTGATCGTGCGCTGCACCCCGGTGCGCTGGACGTGGACCACGTGCTCACGTCCGTGCTGATCCCACCGGCTGACCTTGCTCGTGTCGATCTGCGACATGACACCTCCAGCGTCCGGTCCGGCGACCTGTTCGTCCGGCTGTCTCTTCGCGCAGCAAGGAGTGTGCAGCAGGATCAACATCAACGGGGATCTCTTCACATCGAGTTGGCCAAGCTGTGCCCTCCGGTGCGGCGAGGGGGACCGGCCCTAGGCCCGCTCCGCGACCCCCACCACCTGTCGCACCTCACCCGGCTCCAGCCGCTCGGCGGTCCGCTCGGCCGTCCTGCGGGCCCACCGCCCGCTGGTCAGCACCCCGACCACCAGCACGGCCGCACCGCACAGCACGAGCACCCACCACCCCGGCCGGGCGGCTGTGACGAACGCCTCCCGGTACGACGACGCCCCGATCCCCGCCGCCAGCACCGCACCCACCACCGCGACCCCCAGCGTCTGACCGAGCTGGCGGCTGGTGGAGGCGACGGCGGCGGCCACGCCGGCCTGGGCCCGCGGCATCCCCGACACCGCCGTGTTCGTGATCGGCGCGTTCACGAACCCGAAGCCCACCCCGAACAGCACGTACCCGACGAACAACGTGACGTCGGACGTCTCGCCCTCGAACCCCGCGAACAGCACCGCGCTCGCCGTCATCGCCAGTCCCGCGATCAGCAGCGGCACCCGCGGCCCCCGGCTTCCCACCAGCCGCCCGGCCAGCGGGGCGCACAGAAACGTCGGCACCGCCATCGGCAGCATCCACAGCCCGGCGTGCAGCGCGTCCAGCCCCCGGACGTTCTGGAGGTACAGCGTCGACAGGAACAGGAAGCCGCCCAGCGCCGCGAACGCGCTGATCGCTATCACTGTCGCCCCGCTGAAGGGCGCCGAGCGGAAGAACCGCAGGTCGATCAGCGGCTCGGCACGCCGTGGTTCGTAGGCGAGCAGCCCGAGCAGCGCGGCGACCGCCACCGCCGCGAACGGCAGCACCGTCGCGAGCCCGGCGCTCGGCGCCTCGATGATCGCGTAGGTCAGCGCCCCGAACAGGGCGATCACCAGCAGCTGGCCCACCGGATCGGGCCGCCGGGCTTTCGGGGCGCGGGACTCGGGGACGTACCGCAGTGTCAGCAGCAGGGCGGCGGCGCCCACCGGCAGGTTGACCCAGAAGATCGCCCGCCAGCTCACCGCCTCCACCAGCAGCCCGCCGACGAGCGGGCCCATGGCCATCGAGATGCCGACCACCGCGCCCCACGCGCCGATCGCGCGGGCGCGCTCGCGCGGCTCCGTGAAGGTGTTGGTGATGATCGACATGGCGACCGGGTTCAGCATCGAGCCGCCGACCGCCTGCACCATGCGGAAGATCACCAGCGTGTCCAGGTCGGGTGCCACCGAGCAGAGCGCCGAGCCGATGGTGAAGACGATCAGGCCCGCCATGAAGACTCGCTTGCGGCCGATGCGGTCGGCCGTGGAGCCCGCGAGCATCAGCAGGGAGGCGAGGACGAGGGTGTAGGCGTCGATCGTCCACTGGAGCCCCGACGTCCCGGCGTGCAGGTCGTCCTGCATCGAGGGCAGGGCCACGTTCAGGGCGGTGTTGTCCAGGCTCACGATCAGCAGGCTCATGCAGCAGATCGCGAGAACCAGCAGACGTCGGCGTGCGCTGAGCTCGGGCATGGACTCCATCGTACGCCGATTTCGATAGTGCGGTTAACTAACGAACTTTCCGAACTGATTGCACGGCACAATGGGGGAATGCCCACGCCCCTGCAGATCGGTCCGCACACCGTCCAGCCGCCCGTCGTCCTGGCCCCCATGGCCGGGATCACCAACGCGCCCTTCCGCACCCTGTGCAGGGAGTTCAGCGGCGGCAAGGGCCTGTTCGTGAGCGAGATGATCACGACCCGGGCGCTGGTCGAGCGCAACGAGAAGACCATGCAGCTGGTCCACTTCGACGCGAGCGAGCGGCCCCGGTCGATCCAGCTGTACGGCGTGGACCCGGCGACCGTCGGCAAGGCCGTCCGCATGATCGCGGACGAGGGCCTGGCCGACCACATCGACCTGAACTTCGGCTGCCCGGTGCCGAAGGTGACCCGCAAGGGCGGCGGCTCCGCGCTCCCGTACAAGCGGAACCTGCTGCGCGCCATCCTGCGCGAGGCGGTCACGGGCGCCGGCGAGCTGCCGGTCACGATCAAGGTGCGCAAGGGCATCGACGACGACCACCTCACCTACCTCGACGCCGGCCGGATCGCCGTCGAGGAGGGAGTGAGCGCCATCTCCCTGCACGGCCGCACCGCCGCGGAGCACTACGGCGGCACCGCCGACTGGGACGCCATCGCCCGGCTGAAGGAGCATGTGCCGGAGATCCCCGTGCTCGGCAACGGCGACATCTGGTCGGCCGAGGACGCGGTGCGGATGGTGCGGACGACCGGCTGCGACGGTGTCGTGGTGGGGCGCGGCTGCCTGGGGCGGCCGTGGCTGTTCGCCGATCTGGTGGCCGCCTTCGAGGGGCGCGACCAGGACCTCGTGCGGCCCGCCCTGCGCGAGGTCGCCGACACCATGGTCCGGCACGCGACCCTGCTCGGTGAGTGGATCGGCGACGAGTCGCGCGGCGTCATCGACTTCCGCAAGCACGTGGCCTGGTATCTGAAGGGCTTCGCGGTCGGCTCGGAGATGCGCAAGCGCCTCGCGATCACGTCCTCGCTCGACGAGCTGCGTGCCGGGCTGGACGAGCTGGACCTCGACCAGCCCTGGCCGGCCGGCGCCGACGGGCCCCGCGGTCGTTCGTCCGGCAACAACCGCGTCGTGCTGCCGGACGGCTGGCTGAAGGACCCCTACGACTGCGCGGGCATCGGCGAGGACGCCGAGCTGGACACCTCCGGCGGCTGATCAGCCGGTCCGGCTCCGGTCAGCCGGTCCACGTCCGGTCAGCCGGTCTTCCTCGACGGCGTCGAGCCGTACGCCGTCAGGAAGCGGTCCCGGAAGTCGCTCATCTTCCAGACCGGGGCGTCCTGCGCGGGCCGCAGCCCGTCCGTCCAGCCCCAGCCCGCGATCCTGTCCAGCACCTTCGGGTCCTTGGCGACGATCGACACCGGCACGTCCCGGCTGGCGCGGTGGCCGCTGACCCGGGCGATGGGCTGGTGGTCGCCGAGGAAGACCAGGACCGTGTCCTTCGTGCCGTACCGCTCCAGCCACTGGGTGAGGCTGGTGACGGAGTACTGGACGGACTTGCCGTACTCCACCTTGGAGCGGTCGCCGTCGGCGATGATGTCCGCCGGCTTCGTGCCGGCCTGCTGGATCGGTCCGAAGAGCGAGCCGTCGCCGAGGTCCTCCCAGTCGACCATCCTCGGCAGCGGCGACCAGGGCTGGTGACTGGACGTCAGGATGATCTCCGCCATCAGCGGCTTGTCGCGCTTCTTGCCGTGCTGCAGCCGCTGGAACGCCTCCAGCGCGTACTGGTCCGGCATGGTCGACCAGCTGAACTTCGGTCCCTTGTAGCCGAGTTCGTAGGCGTCGTAGACGTTGTCCAGCCCGTAGAACCTCGCCTCCGGCCAGCCCTTCTGCACACCCGGCATGACGCCGACCGTCTGCCAGTCGCCGGTCTTCTGGAACGCCTTGGTCAGGGTGAGGTGGTCGCCGGAAGTGACGGTCCGGTAGCGCTGCTGGCTGTCGATCCACAGGCCGGACAGGAACGTGGAGTGGCCGAGCCAGCTGCTGCCGCCGTAGGTCGCCGACGTCAGCCATCCGCTCTTCGAGGCGAAGCCGGCCTCGGTGAGCGACTCGGTGCCGGAGTCCAGGGTCCGGCGGACGCCGGGGGCGATGCGGGGGTCCTCGACGGCGCTGCGGCCGTAGCTCTCGATGAACGCGAAGATGACGTCCTTGCCCCGCAGATCCGGTACGAGCTGCTCGCCGGGTGTCCCGCCGAAGATGTCGCTGCGCGCCTCCCGCTCGAACGCCGCCTCGTCCCGCAGCGTCGCCTCCACCCGCCGCGCCTGGACCTGCGCCAGCACCGAGGCGTGGTCGGTCGCGAGCGGCAGCGAGCCGACCTGGAGGCCCAGCGCGGAGGCCAGCGTCCAGACGACGGCGGCGGCGAGCGTGGCGCGGACGGCGACCGTGCGGTGCCGGGCGAGCACGTTGCTCAGCCGGATCGTGGCCAGCGTCATCACCGCGAACACCAGGACGGCGAGGAGGAGCGCGCCGACGGCGAGCGCCGTGGCGCCCGCGCCGCCCATCGCGTCCTCCATGTACGCCTGGGCGTCGTCGAACAGGCCCCAGTCGAGGACCAGGTTGAAGCCCCGGCCGAGGTACTCGTAGAAGCCCATGTCGAGCACGTTCAGCGCGGTCAGGGCGGCGAGGCCGAGCCCGGCCAGGACGGCCGCCACCAGCCGGGGGCGGCGCGGCAGCACGAGCAGGACGGCGGCGCCGATGATCGCCTCGACCGGGAGGCGGAGGAACTTGGCCGGGGTGACGGTGTGCAGGGTGTTGGGCAGCAGCAGCGCGCACAGCACCAGGACCACGGAGACCGCGGTGGCCACGTGCCGGACGACGCGGACCGCCGTGGGGTGGGCGGCGCGCCATCGTGCGAGGCGTCCGGAGGGGGCGTCGGGTGCCGGGGTGTCCGCAGCGGTGTCCGGTGCGGTCGCCGGTGCGTCATCGGTCGTTCGCGGTTGACGCGTGAAGACAGCCACCCGTGGGTCCCTCCGTACGAAAGCGCCGAGAAGCGGCGGACCCGGCGTGGGGGAACGGGTCCGCCACCCTCACGTACGGCCCGCCGCCCCGTCGCGTTCAGCGCACGCAGGAAATATCACCGGCGCCGGGACATCACGCGCCTCCGACCGCGGTCAGCAGCGCCAGCGGTGCCGCCGCAGCCCGTGACTCGCGCACACACGCGTGCGGGTACGGCACCGGCTCGGCGTGCGTGTCCCGGCCGTACCCGGCGACCACCTCGGGCAGCCGGTGCCCGGTCGCGGTCGCCGCGTCGACCAGCGCGTGGGCGACCGTGCGGGCCTCGTCGTGCAGTCCGTAGCGGGCGAGGCCCAGGGCGATCAGCGCGTTGTCGTGCGGCCAGACGGAGCCGCGGTGGTACGACAGCGGGTGGTACGCCGGTTGCCCGGCCGCCAGCGTGCGCACCCCCCAGCCGGAGAAGAAGTCCGGCTCCAGCAGGCGTCGGCCGACGGTCTCGCCGTACTCCTTGTCGAGCAGCCCGGACCAGAGCAGATGCCCGGCGTCCGAGGCCAGCGCGTCCAGCCGGCGGCCGTCGCCGTCCAGGGCGAGGGCGGGGAAGGAGCGGTCCGGCATCCAGAAGTCCCGCTGGAAACGGTCCCGCAGATCACCGGCCGCCTGCTCCAGCAGCGCCGCGTACGTCCGGTCGTCCCACACCGTGCGGGCCAGCCAGGCCGTGCGGCGGAGCGCGTCGTACGCGTAGCCCTGTGCGCCCGCCGCCATCAGCGGGCCTGCCGGGCGGCTGCCGTCGGCGGAGCAGATGGCGCCGGGGGAGTCCTTCCAGTTCTGGTTCGCGAGGCCGCCCTGGTCGGCCCGGTAGACGAGGTAGCCGCGCGAGGTCAGCCCGCCGTGGTCCAGCATCCAGCCGACGGCGGCGCGGGCGTGCGGCTCCAGGCGGCGGGCGAGGGTGGTGTCCGCGGTCTGTTCGACGTAGGCGCCGAGCAGCACCAGGAACAGCGGGGTCGCGTCCACCGATCCGTAGTACCGCCCGTACGGCACCTGCCCGAAGTGCGCCAGCTCGCCGTGCCGCACCTCGTGCACGATCTTGCCGGGCTGGGCGACCGAGGCGGGTTCCGTGGCCGTCGCCTGGGTGGCGGCGAGCGCGGGGAGGGTGGCTGAGGCCAGCCGGGGCCGGTAGGGCAGGGCGAAGAGGGAGGTCAGCAGGGCGTCGCGGCCCAGCAGGGTCAGGAACCAGGGGGCTCCGGCGGCCGGGACGCGCAGTTCCTCGCCGTCCGGGCCGGTGGCCGGCACCTGGAGCGCGGCCAGGTCGGCGAGGCCTCGCGCACAGGCCGCCGCCAGCTCCGGCCAGCCGGTCGGGAAGGCGACACCCTCGACGAACGCCCCCTCCATCGCCAGGAGCTGGTCGTTGACGGCGGCGGGGGAGCGGGGCACGCGCAGCGCGCGCTTCTCGCCGTGCGGACGGGCGATGACGCGAAGGGTCAGCGTCGCCGTGCCGTGCGGTGCGAGGTCGACGTTCCACACCAGGCGCCGGGCGCCGGTGCCGGTCTCCTCCACGGCGTCCGGGGCGGGGTCGGCGGTCACCGTCGTGCAGGACCGCCACCGACCGCGCCGGTAGGTGAACTCCACACCGCCGGCGACGGCCTGGCGGGAGCGGACGGCGCCGGCCTTGGCGTACGTACGGTGGTCCGAGCGCAGCTCGAACTGGTCGGTGAAGTCCGCGTCGACGGTGAGCGCGAGGCGGACCGTGACCGGCACCGGCCGGTTGCCGCTGACGCGCAGCAGCTCCACGAACGAGCTGTCTCCGACGGCCTGTTCCCGGAAGACCGCGTACGCGGCGGGCTCCTGCCGGCCGCCGCGCGGGACGAGGACACAGCGGGCGGTGTCCCCGTCGGCGACGGGCGTCAGGGCCTCGGGCACGGCGCCGTCGACGGTGAGCTGCCAGCGGCTCAGATGCCGGGCGTCGCGGACGAACAGGCCGTCCGGTGAGCTGCCGCCCCGCACGCCACTGATGTCCCCGCCGTCGCCGACGGCGGCGAACGTCCCGCCGTGCACGAGCAGATGATGCCGGTCCGTCATCCCCGGTCCCCTCCCTTGGCGACGTCTGCGCCCTTGGCTTCCAGTAGGTCGAGCGTGAGCGCGGCGGTCCAGCTGAAGCCGGTCGCGCCGCAGGCCTCGCCGGTGTGCGGGTCCACGTACTCCGCGAACCCGGACGCGTCGGCGGTGTCGATGGTGGCGTCGCGCAGCGCGTCGGCCCGCGCGGTCGCGCCGTGCGCCCTGAGTCCGCGCTCCAGCAGCCAGCTCGTGTTGAACCACGCCGGCCCACGCCAGTAGCGGTGGGGGTCGAAGGCCGCGCCGAGCAGGTCGTAACTGGGCACCAGCCGGGCCCCGAAGTGCGGCCCGTCCAGGGTGCGCACTAGGGCGGCGGCGACGTCGCGGGGGAGGGCGGGCAGGAGGAGGGGGACGAGGCCGGAGACGGCACGCTCGGGGATCGGTGCGCCGGCGCGCAGGTCCCGGCAGAGGAACATCCCCGCCGCCGGGTCCCAGAGCCGCTCGACCAGCACGTCCGTCAGCCGTTCCGCCCGCGCGCGGCGGGCCGTGCCCGGCGCGCCCAGTTCCCCGGCGATCCGCGCGAGCGCGTGCTCCGAGGCGATCAGCAGCGCGTTGAACGCCGGGTCCTCCACCGCGAAGTCGCCTCCTCCCGCGGCGTAGCCACCGTCCCGGTAGTCCGCCGCCAGCCGCACGTACCGCCCGTAGTCCAGATCCGTCGGCCGGTCCTCGGGGGCGCCGTGATCGAGGTCGGCGCGGCGGAAGGAGCGGGCCGGGGCCGGGGTGACGCGGGCGAGCGGGGCGTCCCAGCAGGGGCTGTTGTCCATGCCCTGCTCCCAGGGGTGGATCACCGACGCGAGCCCCGCGCCGCCCAGGTCGCGCCGGTGCAGCAGATAGCGGTGCCAGGCCGCCAGCCGCGGGTACACACCGGCGAGAAAGCCGCGCGCCCGCGACAGCCCCGGGTCGGCGCGGTGCACCAGCCAGGCCGCCAGCGCGTGCACCGGTGGCTGCACGATGCCGGAGGTCTGTAGGGTGCGCGGGGCGCCCGCGGCGCGCCCCGCGGTCGAGGAACGCCAGAAGTCGGGGCTCGGGAAGTACGCGTCGAGGGGCACGGAGGGGTTGAAGACGATGTGCGGGATCCGCCCGTCGCCCCACTGCGCGGCCAGCAGCGTCTCCAGCTCCGTCTGGGCCCGTAACGGCGACAGGTGCCGCAGCCCGATCGCGACGAACCCCGAGTCCCAGGACCACTGGTGCGGATACAGCCCGCGCGAGGGCACCGTCGACGTCCCGGTCCAGTTGCCCTCCAGGACGCGCTCGGCCCTGAGGCGCGAGGACTCCGCCCCGGCGGCGGGACCGTATGCGACCGCGCGCCGTGCCGGCCGGTCGGTGAGGTGCGCGGTGCGATCCACTCGGGGCTCCCCGGGAAGACGTCCGGCCGGCCGGTTCAGCCCCGGCTACCGTAGAGTTACGTCTATTTAACACGCAAAACTCACTATGTAATGCAGGGTTGGGAAACACAAGGGGGTGCGCATGTCCGGACGCAACACGACCCAGGCCAGCGCCGGCGAACTGCTCGGGCTCGTGCGCAGCGGCCGCGCCACCACACGGGGGGCGCTCCAGCAGGCCACCGGCCTGTCCCGGGCCACCGTCGGCCAGCGCCTCGACCGCCTGTTCCGCGCGGGCTGGCTGCGCGAGGGCGCCGGCGGCCCGGTGGACTCCCCGCTCGGCGGCCGCCCCGCCATCACCCTGGAGTTCGACGACGGTCACGCGGTCGTCCTCGCCGCCGACCTCGACACCCGCCACGCCCGCGCGGCCGTGCTCTCCCTGACCGGCGAGATCCTCGCCGAGCACGCCGGCACGCTGATCGTCGAGGACGGCCCGGAGTCGGTCCTCGGCGAACTCGGCCGGTGGTTCGCGGAGTTGCTGCGGCAGGCCGGCCGCGGCGCCGACGGCGTCTGCGGCATCGGCCTCGCGGTCCCGGGCCCCGTCGACACCGACACCGGCCGGGTGGTCCAGCCCCCGATCATGCCGGGCTGGGACGACTACGACATACGCAGCCGCCTGGCCGGGGCGTTCACCGAGCACACGGGCGTCGGTCCCGTCCCGGTCCTGGTCGACAACGACGCGAACCTGATGGCCTACGGCGAACAGCGCACCGGTCACCCCGGCTGCTCGGCGTTCGTCCTCGTGAAGGTCTCCACCGGCATCGGCGCGGGCGTCGTCGTCGACGGTTCGGTCTACCGGGGCATCGACGGCGGTGCCGGGGACATCGGTCACATCCGGGTGCCGGAGGGCGCGGACGCCCTGTGCAGGTGCGGTTCCTACGGCTGTCTGGCCGCCGTCGCGAGCGGAGGCGCCGTGGCCCGGCGGCTGGCGGAGGCCGGTGTGCCGGCGGCGTCCGGCTCGGACGTGCGGGAGCTGCTGGCGGCGGGGCACCCGGAGGCCGTGGGCCTGGCGCGGGAGGCCGGGCGCCGGGTCGGGGACGTGCTGGCGACCGTCGTGACGCTGCTGAACCCGGGGGTGCTGATGGTGGCCGGGGATTTGGCCGGAATTCCCTTCCTGACCGGAGTACGGGAGCTGCTCTACGAGCGGGCGCTGCCGCGCTCCACGGCCCGGCTGGACATCCTGACCTCGCGGCTCGAGGAGCGGGCAGGGCTGGTGGGGGCGGGTGCGCTGGTCGTGGAGCACCTCTACGCGCCGGAGCGGGTGGAGGAGCGACTGCGGGCACTGGGCGTGTGACAGGCGCGTTTCCGTCTCTCGACCGCGTCCGCATGGTGAAATCCCGTCTCCTGTGGCAGCGTGATTCTCGCCACCTCTGATAAGGCTGGCGCTCAGATGAGCGGATCTTGGGCGACTGCACTTCTCCAAGGGGTGGCACTGAGTGCCACCCCTTGATCGTTCATCGATCGAAATCAGACGTGGCGGAGGCTGCTCAGATGAGCGATTTTCCCGGTCTGCGGGAGCTCTTGCGTTCAAGAAGTGAAAACATGGCGCCGCCACCGCATACCAAGCCTTGACTTTCGATCCGGTGGCGGACGAGTGGTTACAAGCGCATGACGCACAAGTAGACGTACCCAGGCGCCTTCGATCTGGGTATGTTCCTCGCCGTCAGGGCAGCCACCGCGTCCTCGAGGAGTCGAGACCGTGTCGGAAAACAAAGATCCCCAGGTAGCCGAATCCGGCAGCAGCGTTGAGGGCGTGAAGTTCGTTTACGACTTCACCGAGGGCAACAAGGACCTCAAGGACCTCCTCGGCGGCAAGGGCGCGAACCTCGCCGAGATGACCAACCTGGGCCTTCCCGTCCCTCCGGGCTTCACCATCACCACCGAGGCCTGCAAGGTCTACCTCGACAGCGGCGAGGAGCCCGCGGCACTGCGTGACGAGGTGAGTGCGCACCTCGACGCGCTGGAGCGGACGATGGGCAAGCAGCTCGGTCAGGCGGACAACCCCCTCCTCGTGTCGGTCCGCTCGGGCGCCAAGTTCTCCATGCCCGGCATGATGGACACGGTCCTCAACATCGGGCTGTCGGACAGGTCCGTCCAGGGACTGGCCAAGCAGGCCGGCGACGACCGCTTCGCCTGGGACTCCTACCGCCGCCTCATCCAGATGTTCGGCAAGACCGTCCTCGGCGTCGACGGCGAGCTCTTCGAGGAGGCGCTGGAGAAGGCCAAGGAGGCCAAGAAGGTCACGGTCGACACCGAGCTGGAGGCCGCGGACCTCAAGAAGCTCGTCACCTCCTTCAAGAAGATCGTCAAGAAGGAGGCCGGCCGGGACTTCCCGCAGGACCCGCGCGAGCAGATGGACCTCGCCATCCACGCGGTCTTCGACTCCTGGAACACCGACCGGGCCAAGCTCTACCGCCGCCAGGAGCGTATCCCGCACGACCTGGGCACCGCGGTCAACGTCTGCTCGATGGTCTTCGGCAACCTCGGCCCGGACTCCGGCACCGGCGTCGCCTTCACCCGCGACCCCGCCTCCGGACACCAGGGCGTCTACGGCGACTACCTGCAGAACGCCCAGGGCGAGGACGTGGTCGCGGGCATCCGCAACACCGTCGCGCTCGCCGAGCTGGAGCAGATCGACAAGAAGTCGTACGACCAGCTCATGCAGATCATGGAGACGCTGGAGAACCACTACAAGGACCTGTGCGACATCGAGTTCACGATCGAGCGCGGTCAGCTGTGGATGCTCCAGACCCGCGTCGGCAAGCGCACCGCCGGTGCCGCCTTCCGGATCGCGACCCAACTGGTCGACCAGGGCCTGATCGACGAGGCCGAGGCCCTGCAGCGGGTGAACGGCGCCCAGCTCGCCCAGCTGATGTTCCCCCGCTTCGACGACAGCGCCAAGGTGGAGCAGGTCGGCCGGGGCATCGCGGCCTCGCCGGGCGCGGCGGTCGGCAAGGCGGTCTTCGACTCGTACACCGCGGTGAAGTGGTCGCGCTCCGGCGAGAAGGTCATCCTGATCCGCCGGGAGACCAACCCCGACGACCTGGACGGCATGATCGCGGCCGAGGGCATCCTGACCTCGCGCGGCGGCAAGACCTCCCACGCGGCCGTGGTCGCGCGCGGCATGGGCAAGACCTGTGTCTGCGGCGCGGAGGAGCTGGAGGTCGACACCAAGCGCCGCCGGATGACGGTGCCCGGCGGCCACGTGGTGGAGGAGGGCGACCTCCTCTCCATCGACGGTTCCTCGGGCAAGGTGTACCTCGGGGAGGTGCCGGTGGTCCCGTCCCCGGTCGTGGAGTACTTCGAGGGCCGGATGCACGCGGGCGCGGACGACGCCGACGAACTGGTCGAGGCGGTGCACCGCATCATGGCGTTCGCGGACCGCAAGCGCCGGCTGCGGGTGCGCGCCAACGCGGACAACGCCGAGGACGCGCTGCGGGCACGCCGCTTCGGCGCGCAGGGCATCGGCCTGTGCCGCACCGAGCACATGTTCCTCGGCGACCGCCGTGAGCTGGTCGAGCGCCTGATCCTGGCGGACACGCAGGCGGAGCGCGAGGAGTCGCTGAAGGAGCTGCTGCCGCTGCAGAAGCAGGACTTCGTGGAGCTCTTCGAGGCGATGGACGGTCTGCCGGTCACCGTCCGGCTGCTCGACCCGCCGCTGCACGAGTTCCTCCCGGACATCACGGAGCTGTCGGTCCGCGTGGCCCTGGCGGAGTCCCGCCAGGAGCCGCACGAGAACGAGCTCCGCCTGCTCCAGGCCGTCCACCGGCTGCACGAGCAGAACCCGATGCTGGGCCTGCGCGGTGTCCGGCTCGGCCTGGTCATCCCCGGCCTCTTCACGATGCAGGTCCGGGCGATCGCCGAGGCCGCGGCCGCGCGCCGGGCGGCCAAGGGCGACCCGCGCGCCGAGGTCATGATCCCGCTGGTCGGCACGGTCCAGGAGCTGGAGATCGTCCGCGACGAGGCCGACAAGGTCATCGCGGAGGTCGAGGCGGCGAGCGGCACGGAGCTGAAGCTGGCGATCGGCACCATGATCGAGCTGCCGCGCGCCGCGCTGACCGCCGCTCAGATCGCCGAGGCGGCGGAGTTCTTCTCCTTCGGCACCAACGACCTGACGCAGACGGTGTGGGGCTTCAGCCGGGACGACGTGGAGGCCTCGTTCTTCACGGCGTACCTGGAGAAGGGCATCTTCGGCGTCTCCCCGTTCGAGACGATCGACAAGGACGGCGTGGGCTCGCTGGTCGCCGCCGCCGCGAAGGCCGGCCGCGAGACCCGTCCCGACCTGAAGCTCGGCGTCTGCGGCGAGCACGGCGGTGACCCGGAGTCCGTCCACTTCTTCCACGAGGTCGGGCTGGACTACGTCTCCTGCTCGCCGTTCCGGATCCCGGTGGCGCGCCTGGAGGCGGGCCGGGCGGCGTCGCAGTCGGCGGGCAGCGACCACCGCTGACACGAGGCCCCCGCGACCGCCGTTGATCCCCGACCCTCACGATCCGGCGGCGGGCGCGGCGTACGAGGAGAGGGCGGCACCCTTGTGCGGGGGTGCCGCCCTCTTCGGCGTGCCAGGGGCGCGCCCCGCTCGCGCTACCGCCCGTCGGCGGGGTGGTCGAGTTCCGCGGCGAGCCGGCGCAGCGGCGGCCCGTACTCGGGGTCGGCCAGGGCGGCGGCGAACTGGGCGGTGAGGTAGGCGAGCGGGTTGCCGGTGTCGTACCAGCGCCCCTGGATGACCTGCCCGTACACGGCGCGGCTGCCGGCGTAGGCGTTGATGGCGTCGGTCAGGTAGATCTCGCCGGTCCGGTGCTCGTACCAGCGCTTGGTCTGCTCCCGCAGCTCGTCCACGATGCCCGGGGTGATGACGTACCCGCCGATGGCCGCGTAGCCCGAGGGCGCGTCCTGCGGCTTGGGCTTCTCCACCAGGCCGGTGATGCGCAGCAGCCCCTCGTCGAGGTCCTCCCTGACCACGGGTACGCCGTACCGCTGGGAGTCGGCCGGGTCCATCGGCATCAGCGCGAGGACCGGGCAGCTGGTGGCCTCGTAGGCCCGGATCAGCTGCTGGGCGCGCGGCACCTCGGCGACGAAGACGTCGTCCGGCCACAGCACCAGCATCGGCTCGTCACCGAAGTTGCGGGCGGCGTTGAGGACGGGCGTGCCGTTGCCGTACGGGCCGTGCTGGTCGAGGTAGGTGATGTGGCCGAGCCGGGACAGCTCGCCCACCTCCTCCACGGCGTCCGCGTACGCCGCCTTGCCATCGGCCCGCAGCTGCGCGACGAGCGCGGGGTTGGGCCGGAAGTGGTCCTGGATGAGCCCCTTGCCGCCCGAGACGACGATGGTGATGTCGGTGATGCCGGAGGCCACGAGCTCCCGGACGGTGTGCTCGATGACGGGTTTGTCGCCGACGGGCAGCATCTCCTTGGGCGTGGCCTTGGTCAGCGGCAGAAGCCTGGAACCGAGGCCGGCGGCGGGAATGACTGCCCTGCGGATGGTCGTGGCCATGGAGCCCCCCAGAGGCGGAGTGGGTGTCGCGGAACGGGACGTGGTGGCGGTGAGTCTTCCACCCGGACGTGTACCGCCGACGGACCGGGCATGCCCGTGGCGTGGAGGAACGTCGCAGGTGGACCCCGGCCGGCGGAGGGGCAACCGGGTGACGGACGTTGCCCGGGCCCGGCGTGCGTCGTTAGGCCGCACATGATCAAGAAGCTCATGTGCGTCTCCGTCATGGCCGCCGCCCTTGTGGCCGCCGCCCCCGCCGCCCAGGCCGCCCCGGCCCCCGACACGACCAAGGAGGTCCCCGGTAGCGCCCTGCTCGGCGGGCTGCTCGGGTCGCTGGAGGTGGGGCACCCGGTCACCCCGCTCAACACGATCCTGCCCAGCGGCGTCCTCGGCCGCTGACTCACGCGTCGCAGGCCACGCCGTCGTCGTCCCGGTCCAGGTGCGAGGCGTAGCCGGGTTCGCCGCGATGGATCGGGGCGGCACCGGCCGCCCGTGCCTCGCTGCAGTTGCCGTAGTGGACCTCGGTGCCGGGCACCGACGAGTCGTCGTCGGAGCCGCCGCCCGCCGCGGGCTCGGCGGTGACCGTTCTGGTCACGGTGGCCGTCTTCGTGACGGTCACCGTGGGCGCCGGTTCGGCCTCCGGGGTCTGCGTCACCGTCGCCGTCGCGGTGACGGTCCGGGTCGGGGCGGGTGCGGCGGCCGCCGGTTTCGCGTCGGTCGTCTTCTCGCCGCCGCCCGCACCGATGCCGGCGCCCAGGAAGAGGGCCAGGGCCAGCGCGGGGAGTACGTACCGTTTGCGGGCCCAACCAGGGGCGGGGCGAACGGCGGGTGGTGGCGGTGGAATGTACGGATTGGTCATGTCGTCCCCCCAGATGCGTTACGTGAGGGGATGAACGTAAGGCCGGGTCGGGTGCCCCATGGGTGATGTGGCCATTCTGTGACCCTTGTGTGTGTCAGGTGGAGGACCAGCCCGTCCATCGGTCGACCCGGACGGCGACCACGGGGCCCTGGGGAGGGGAGTCTCCGTACTGGCCGTACCTGCCGCACAGCGACTCGACGGCGTGACGGCGTTCCGCCTGGTCCTCCAGGATCTCGCCCCGGCCGTCGGCGCGGGCCCACCACAGGGCCGACCAGTCCTCGTCGTAGTGGTCGGCCAGCACCGCCACCGAGGGGTTCTCCCGGATGTTGCGCAACCGGCGCAGGTCCCAGGTGTTCTTTGGCTTGTGGTCCACGGCGAAGTACAGGACCTCGTCGACGACGGCGAACGTCACCGGCACGACGTGGGGCACCCCGTCGGCGCCGGCCGTCGCCAGGCGTGCGACGGGGGCGGTGACGAAACGCCGTCTGGCGTCGGAGGGGGAGAGCCTCATGCGTCCACCGTGCCACGCCGTGGACCCGGGCGGCCCGGCGTCACAGCGGGACTGCCACCCCGTTGAACGTCGTCTCCGGCGTCTGCGGGCTGGTGAAGCGGGCGTTGACCAGGTACAGGCGGCTGCCGTACCGGGCCGCGGTGGTGGGGACGTCGAAGCGGGGGTCGGTGATCGTGCGGATCAGGGCGGCCGTGCGCAGGTCGCGGGAGAGGGACCAGACGCTGATCAGGTTGAGGCGGTTCTGGACGACGTACAGGGTGTGGCCGACGCGGACCAGGCCGTCCCCGTTCACGACCGAGTCGGCGCCCCTGAGGGTGACCCTGGTGGCGGACCCGGTCCTCAGGGACACGTGGTACAGCTCGCCCGGTGTGCTCTTCACGACGATCAGGCCACGTCCGTCGGGGGTCGCCACGACGCCGTTGGCGTTGTTGACGTCGGGCGTCTGCGTCCAGTCGCCCTTCAGGGGCAGGGCGCGCACCCTCCCGCGGCCGTCGCGCGGGACGGCGTAAAGGATCGCCGCGCGGGAGTCCGTGAACCACGCCCGGTCGCCGGTCAGGACGACGTCGTTGACGAACTGGCCGGAGGTGGCGGTCAGTTGGTACGTCCTCAGCAGTTCGCCCGTCCGGGAGTGCAGCACGCGAGCCGTTCCGCCGCCGCCCCCGGCCACGTACAGCAGGCCGTCGCGGTCCAGTTTCAGGCCGATCGACGCCGTGCCGGCCGCGCCGGGGTGGACGGTCTCGTACGCGCCCGTGCGCAGGTCCGTGCGGAGAACGGCGCCGTCGGCCCGGGAGCCCATGTAGGCGTACGGCCCGCTGCCGATGGTGATGCCCTCGGGGAGGAAGCCGTCGGGGAGCGGGAACTCCGTCGGCCAGGTGACCTTCGTGCTCGCCCGCGCCGTGCCGGTTCCGGCGGCCACCGTGAGCGCGGCGGCGGCCGCGCCGCCGAGCACGGCGCGCCGGGACGGCTGGGGATGGTTCCGAGTCATGGTTCGCGCCTCCGTGAAGGTGGGGCATGAAGAGTCGGTGGGACTCGATGAAACTCCACGTTCCCGCCGGGCTCGACCGGCTCGGCGAACTCGACAGGAACTCGACAGCGACCCGGCGGGCCGCCCTCTGCAGGCGTCCCCGTGTCCCACCGACCACTCACACCCGCCCGCTCCGGCGCACTAGGCGCGGAAGGGGCCCGTCACCTCGTAGGTGATGCCGCCGGACGAACTGCCGCTCGTGCCGCGCTGGCTGGAGAAGTAGAGGCGCCGGCCGTCGGGGGAGAACGCCGGTCCCGTGATCTCCGAGCCGGACTGGCCGTCGATGCGGAGGAAGGGGGCGATCACGTCGTTCGGCGTGATCACGCAGATCTCCATGTTGCCGCCGTCCTCCGCGACGAACAGGTCGCCGGAGGAGCTGCCGGTGATGTTGTCGACGCCGGTGAGCGGGGCCGTGCCGGAGCTGACGAGGGAGTCGTCGTACGCCAGCTCGTAGGTGCTGTTCGTCAGGTTGAGCTGCCAGACGCGGTTGTCGCCCTTGGTGGTGAACCAGACCGTGTCGTCGGCGTAGTGGCAGCCCTCGCCGCCGTTGAAGGACTTCGAGCCGGACACCTGGGAGCGGGTGGCCGTCGGGGAGCCGTCCGGGTCGGGCACGTTCGCCCAGGTGAAGGAGCCCGACGTGGCGGACCCGGCGACCATCACCTGGAGCGTGCCGGAGGACAGGTCGCCCCAGGTCGCCGGGACGAACCGGTAGAAGCGGCCGTTGGTCTCGTCCTCGGTCAGGTAGACGACCTTGCGGACGGGGTCGGCGGCCGCCGCCTCGTGCTTGAAACGGCCCATGGCGTCGCGGCGCACGGCCGCCTTCACGCCCCACGGGTCGGTCTCGAAGACGTAGCCGAGGGACACCTCCTCGCAGGACAGCCAGGTGTTCCACGGGGTCTTGCCGCCCGCGCAGTTGGTGCGGGTGCCGGAGAGGATGCGGTACGCCGACGTGACCGTGCCCGTCGACGAGAACTTCACCGCGCTCGCGCCGCCGGAGGGGTTGATCTCCGAGTTGGACACGTAGATCCAGCCGCTGCCGTCGGCGTAACAGGCGCCGCCGTCGGGGGCGTTGTGCCAGGTGTACGACGTGCCGGTGACGCGCTGGCCGGAACGGGCGATCACCCTGCTGGTGAAGCCGCTGGGGAGTCTGATGCCGTTGGCGTCGGGGGAACCGAGCGCACCGTAGGGGCCCGTGCCCGGCTGGGCGGGCGCCGCGTACGCGGCGCCGCGCCACAGGCTTCCGCCGAGGGCTGCCGCTGAGCCGCCGAGGACGGCCGCACGCAGGAGGTTACGACGTTCCACTCTCACTCCAAGAGGTGCCGTGACCGCCCCGCCACCGGTCGGCGGCGGGGTAGTGCGATCAGGGACCCTAGGCGAGCGGGGTGGACACGTCGTGGACGGGCCGTGACACCTCGGCGGCGTGTACAGGGAGGGGACGCCGCGCCCGTCCGGGCGGGGGCTCCGCCGACGGCAGGCGGACCACCGCGTCCAGGCCGCCGGTCGCCGCCGGACGCAGCGTCACCTCACCGCCGCTGGCGTGGGCGAGACGCTGGACCAGCGACAACCCCAGGCCCGTACCGCCCTTCGGGGCGCCCGGGGCACGCCAGAAGCGGTCGAAGGCACGGACACGCTGATCGGCCGTCATACCAGGTCCCTCGTCGGTCACATGCAGGTCGACCCAGCAGGGGCGGCTGTCGCGCGGCGGGCGGCGGGCGGGGGCGTGCAGGCGCAACTCCACGGTGACGGTGCTGCCGGCGGGGGAGGCCCGCAGCGCGTTGGAGAGGAGGTTGTCCAGTATCTGCTCCACCGCTCCCGGGACCGCGAGGACCGGGCCCACGCTGCCGGCGAAGAGGACCAGCGAGACACCCTCCCGCTCGAACAGCGGCAGCCACGTGCGGTGCCGCTCCGCGCACACCTCGCCCACGCCGACCGGGCCGGGCAGGGCGGCCGCGTCCTCCTCCAGGCGGGCCATGGCCAGCAGGCCCTCCACCATCCGGGCGAGCCGGTCGGTCTCGGTGACGGCGGCGGCGAGACCGGGGCGGGCGCGCCGGGCGACAGCGGGTTCGAGGTTCTCCAGCCGCAGCCGCAGCGCCGCCAGCGGGGTCTTCAGCTGGTGGGACGCCTCGCCGGCGAAGGCTTGCTGGGCGGCCAGCAGATGTTCGAGGCGGAGCGCGGTGCGGTTGAAGACGGACGCCAGGCTGCGTACCTCCGGCGGCCCCGACGTGATGGGTACGCGGGCGGCGGGGCTGCCGTCGGCGAGCCGCTGCGCGGCCTCCTCCAGGCGGCGGATGGGGTGGCCGGCCCAGCGCGCGAACGCGAACGCCACCGCCCCGACCCCGGTGAGCACCGCGAGGCCGGCGAGGGCCAGCAGCAGCCACACCCGGCCCACGCGGTCGTGCACGGCGTCCGTCGGCAGGGTGATCAGTACGGCGCCCTGTGCCCGGCCGCGGTGTCCGACCGGTGCCGCGACCGACAGGTAGTGCACCCCTCGGGTCGTGGACGCGCGGACGTCCGTCGTGCCCCGGCCGCGCAGCGCGGCGGCGACCTCGGGACGGGCGGCGAGCGCGCGTTCCTGCCCGGCGGGGAGCGCGGGCGAGGCCGCCAGTACGGTGCCGTCCGCGGCCAGCACGACCACCTGCCCGCCGATGCGCTCGGCGCAGTGCCCGGCCCGCTGGACGAGTTCGTCCCGGCGCCCGGCGGCGAGCGACAGCTCGGCGAACGCCGCCACCGCGTCGGCCTCGCCGTTCGCTGCGGTGACGATCCGCTCCCGCTCGGCGCGCGAGTAGACGACGCCCAGCGGTATCTCCAGGCCCAGCAGCACCAGGCCGGCCAGGCTGAGGTAACTCAGCAGCAGCCGCCGGGTCATGACGGGCCCCGCGGGGCGCTCCGCTCCGGAGCCCGCACGGCCAGGCGGAAGCCGACGCCGCGCAGGGTCTGGATCCACGCCGTGCCGCCGAGCTTGCGGCGCAGCGTGGCCACGTGCACGTCCAGGGTTCTGGTCGGGCCGTCGTAGTGCTCGTCCCAGACCCGGTCGAGGATCTGCTGCCGTGAGTACACCGCCCCGGCGTCCTCGGAGAGCAGCGCCAGCAGCTCGAACTCCTTCGGCGTCAGCGCGACCGGCTCCTCGCCCACCCACACCTGCCGCGTCCGCCGGTCCACGACGAGCGGGCCGGGTGCGGCGCCGCCCGACTCGCCCTCGTACGGCGCCTCCTGGGGGACGGGGCCGGTGGTGTACGCGGCGGTCGCGACGGGCGTCGGCCGATGACGGCGCAGTACCGCCCTGATGCGGGCCACCAACTCCCGTACGCCGAACGGTTTCGCCAGGTAGTCGTCGGAGCCCAGCTCCAGCCCGAGCACCCGGTCGGCCTCCTCGCCGCGCGCGCTCAGGATGATGACGGGGACGTCGGAGGCCTGGCGGATGCCGCGGCAGACGTCGATGCCGTCCATGTCGGGCAGGCCGAGGTCCAGCAGGACGACGTCGCCGTACGGCCCCGCCAGGCCCTCGGCGCCGGTGGCGACGCGGTGGACCGTCAGCCCGAAGTGCCGCAGTCCGTCGGCGAGCGGTTCGGCGATCGTCTCGTCGTCCTCGATGAGCAGCACTCGTACGCCCATGACGTCCTGTCTCCCGGTGAAGGGGTTCACTGTGAAAGGGGCCCCGATGAATGTTTTCTCGGGGGTCGACACGCTACAAGAGAATGCACGGTCCGGGACGAGAGTTCGAGCCATTGTGAAATGGCCCTCAGAAACCGCTTTTATGCGGGGACTTGGTGTTCGTCTAACCTTCCTCTGCATGAGCGTCCCCTACGGTCGCAACGCCAGGTCGGAACCCATGCCAGGAGGCGTTATGAAGGCGTTGCTGGACCGTGCGCGGTCGTTCAAACGACGGGTCGACTTCGAGAGCGACGAATACCGGAAACTGGTCGTCGGGCAATTTCCCGACGCCCTGTTCATTACCTGCTCGGACTCGCGGGTGATTCCCGCGCTGATCACCGGAGCGCGGCCGGGAGAGATATTCGAGCTGCGAAATGCGGGCAACATCGTGCCGCCGCACGACGGGCACACGGCGGCCTCCGGCGAGGCGGCCACCATCGAGTACGCGCTCGAAGTCCTCGGCGTTCAGGACGTGGTGGTGTGTGGCCATTCCCACTGCGGGGCCATGGGCGCGATCACACATGGCGCCGACCTGTCCGGGCTGCCGCGGGTGGACGCGTGGCTCGACCATGCGCGGCCGGGGCTGCAGCCGGTGCTGTCCGGTGCGCGCACCGACGATCCGGCGCTGCGCGAGGTCGTCCAGCTCAACGTCCGCAACCAGCTCGACGTCCTGGGCGGCTATCCTGCCGTCGTCCGGCTGACCGGGGAGAAGCGGCTGCGGCTGCACGGCTGGTACTACGAGATCGGCACCGGCGCGGTCCACGAGCTGGACGAGGACGGCCGGTTCCGGGTGCACGGGTCATGAGCGGGGCGCACGCGCGGCGTACGACGGGATCCCGCACGGCGCGATCGGGTCGGGCCGGCAGGGCCGGTGACTCGGGTAAGCCCGGCAACTCCTGTAAGGCCGGCAGGCCCGATCTCGGCACCGAGATCACCGCATCGCTCGTCGTGTTCCTGGTCGCCCTGCCGCTGTGCATCGGCGTCGCCGTCGCCTCGGGCGTCCCGGCCGAACTGGGGATCATCTCCGGGGTCGTGGGCGGTCTGGTGGTCGGGGTGGTTCGGGGCAGCACCCTCCAGGTCAGCGGACCGGCCGCAGGACTCGCCGCCCTGGTCGCGGAGACCGTGCTCGAACACGGCCTGGCCATGCTCGGCGTGATCGTCCTCTTCTCCGGCGTCCTGCAGATCGTGCTGGGGCTGGTGAAGCTCGGCCGGATGTTCCAGGCGATCTCCCTCGCCGTCGTCCAGGGCATGCTCGCCGGCATCGGGCTGCCACTGATGTTCAGTCAGCTGTACCCGATGTCCGACGCAAAGGCCCCCGGCACCCCGATCGAGAACATCGCCGGCGTCCCCGGGCTGCTGGCCGGCGTCGCGGCCGACCCCCAGGCGATCGTCGCGGCGGGCCTCGGGGTCGCCACCATCGTGCTGAGCTTCGTCTGGAAGAAGGTGCCGGGCCCGGTGCGCAGGATCCCCGCCGCGCTCGTCGCCGTGGGCGTCGGCATCGCGGTCGCGGCGCTGCCGGGCGTCGACGTCAGGACGCTCCAGGTCGGGGACCTCGCGGACTCCGTCGACGTGCCGGGACCCGAGCAGTTCGCGGGTCTCGCCGACGCCGGGATCATCACCGCGATCCTGACGTTCACGGTGATCGCCTCGGCGGAGAGCCTGTTCACCGCGGCGGCCGTGGACCGGATGCACAGCGGCCCGCGCACCCGCTACAACACCGAGCTCGTCGCCCAGGGCGCGGGCAACACGCTGGCCGGCCTCCTCGGGGCGCTGCCCGTCACGGCGGTCGTCGCCCGCAGCTCGGCGAACGTCCAGGCGGGGGCGAAGACCCGCATTTCCCGCACCCTGCACGGCCTGTGGCTGCTGGCCTTCGCGCTGCTGCTGCCGCAGGTCCTCGCGCTGATCCCGATCTCGGTGCTCGCCGGGGTGCTGGTGCACAGCGGGTGGAAGCTGTTCGCGCCGCAGGAGTTCCCGAAGATGTGGCGGCAGGACCGGGGCGAGTTCGCCGTCATGGCGCTCACCACCCTCGTCATCACTGCCACCGCGCTGCTGGAGGGCGTCCTCATCGGCCTCGCGGCCGGGGTGGTGCTCGCCGCGCTGCGGATGTCCCAGGCGGTCGTGCGCCAGCACATCGAGGACGACACCGCCAGGGTCGTCATGGCGGGCAACGCCACGTTCCTGCGGCTGCCGCGTCTGATCGAGGCGCTGGAGCGGGCCGCCGCCGCGGGGAAACCGCGCATCCGGCTCGACCTGCTCGGGGTCACCCACCTCGACCACGCCTGCCGCACCCAGATCGACGAGTTCGTGGCACAGCAGCGGGGCGCCGGACTGCGGGTGGAGCTGCTGATGCCGGACCTGACGGCGTCGGGCACGAAGGTGCCGGACGCGGGTGGTGCGGGGGCGTCCGGTGTGCGGGGTTCGTCGGGCGCGGGTGGTGCCGGGGCGGGCGTCGCGGGTGCGGGCGTTCGCAGGGCGTCCGGTGTGCCGGAACCGGTGGGTGCGGGTGGTGCGTCCGGGGCGGAGGACGCGCAGGGGCCGTTGAGCGCGGGGGCCGGGGTGATGGAGACGCGGGCCGGGTCGATGGAGATGTGGGCCGGATCGATGGATACGCGGGACGGGCTGGTGGCGCGGCACGGCGTGGAGTTCGTGCCCGGGCCCACGGCCGAATGGTTCTACCTGGACACGAGCGCTCTCCCCGAGGCGGGCGACCGGGTGGGCTGAGGCGGTGCGCCCGCCGCGCGCCTCCCCCCGGCGCGGCGGGCGCGGCCGGCCACCACCTGCTCGCCGCCGATGGGTCCGCTCGCGAGCCCGTCCCCAAGTGGCCGGTGCGCACGCACCATTGACTTCCCGTGGCCGCGTTGGTTGGGTGGCTCATCCACTGAGTCACCGGGTCACCGAGGCGCACCACGGAGGAACCGCATGGAGGCACTGCCCCGCGACACGGTCGTCGACGTCCTGGAAGGGCGGTTGCGCGAGGACATCCTCGCCGGGCGGCACCCCGTCGGCAGCTATCTGCCACCGGAACGCCGGCTCGCCGACGGGTACGGCGTCAACCGCACCACCCTCAAGCACGCCTTCGGCCGTCTCGTCCAGGCGGGCCTGCTGGAGACCAAGCACGGCGTGGGCACCCGGGTACGGGACTTCGCGCGCCTCGGCGGTGCCGATCTGCTGCCCATGCTGGTGCGGCACAGCCCGGACTGGATCGGTGAGATCTTCGAAGTGCGCCGATCCATCGGCCAGTTGATCGCCGGGCAGGCCGCCACCCGGGCCACCGCGCAGGACCGCGCCCGACTGCGCGCCCTGCTCGACGCCGTGCGCGACGCCGACGGCGGCGAGGCCGTGCAGCTCGCGGACGTCGAGGTGCACCGGGCCCTGGCCCGCGCCACCGGCAACCGGGTCTACGTCCTGCTGACCAACACCCTCTTCAACGCCTACCTGCCGGTCCGGGCCGTCCTGGTCGGGCCCTTCACCGACGCCGAGGCCGCCCACGCGCGACTCGAGCCGGTGGTGGACGCCGTGGTGGCCGGTGACGAGGCCGGCGCACGGCAGGCGGCCGAGGCGTATCTGACCGCGACCGAGCGGATCATGCTGGAGGAACTCGCGTGACGGCCGGCCCGAACGCCCGCGCCGGAACCGGCACCGGTGCGCACCGGACACCGGGGACGCGCGGCACGACGTTCCGCGAGACGATGCTCGGCACGGTCCGGTTCGACGGCGAGGACCGCACCCGCCGGATCCGCCTCGACCTGCGGGTGGCGGCGGACCGGGTGCTGCGCCCCCTCGCGACGACCCCGGCACGGGCAACCGGACGCATACGGATCGCGCGCCTGTCCGACGACCCGCGGGCCCGGGGCGAGTTGGAGATCTCCCCGCTCGCCAGGCGCCGGATCCGCTACCGCCTGAGCTTCACCGCCGACGGCCGCGACCTCACCCTCGACGGCTGGAAGTCGGTGACCCCGCGCCGCCCGCTCACGTCGATGACCGTGCTGCCGTTCACCCTGTACGAGAACGGGACCCGAGTCGGCACCGGCACGCTGCGCTTTCCCCTCACGACCGGCCTGGCGCCGTTCCTCGCGAGCTTCCGCTTCCCCCGCCGCGAGGCCACGGACGCGCTCATCTCGCCCCGCTGGAAGGGGGAGCCGGGGCGCACCGAGGTCTGGTACACCACCCTGACCGATCCGGCCACCGGCACCGGACTGTGGCTGCACCACGAACTCACCGCACCCGCCGACGGTTCCCCGCCCTACGCCCACGGCTGGGCCGCGGCCTTCCCCGCGCACGGACCCGTGCGGCACGCCCGCTTCGGCCCGGCCCCGTGGGACCGGCCCGGCGACGGGTTCACGGCGGCGGGCGTGTCGGCCACCCCCGGACGGCTGACCGGATCGGCGGACACGTTCCGCTGGGACCTCTGCGAACGAGCCACCGGCGCACCGCTGTTCACCTTCCCGCGCTGGTCCTGGCGCCGCCCCCTGCTCCCCGCCGCCCAGATCCTGCCCGCCGCGCGCGCCGCCTACGACGGCACCTTCACCTTCGACGGCACCACCCTGACCCTCGACGGCGCCCCCGGCGGCTCGGCCCGCATCTACGGCCACGGCAACGCCCGCCGCTGGGCCTGGCTGCACGCCGACCTCGGCGGGGGCGACGTCCTGGAGGTCGTCGCCGCCGTGTCCATGCGGCCCGTGCTGCGCCGGCTGCCCCCGCTGGTGTTCCTGCGGCTGCGGCGCGACGGCGGCACCTGGCCGCGTCGTCCGGAGCGCGGCGCGATCGGCTGGGCGGGCCTCGGCCGGTTCCGCGCCGAAGTGGGCCTGCCCACCTGGACCGTGACCGGCCGCGCCGGGCTCCGCCGTATCCGGGTCGAGGTCACCCAGCCCGCGGACCGCACCCTCGCGCTCGACTACACCGACCCGGACGGCGCCCCCGCCCTCTGCCGCAACAGCGAACGCGCCGACGCCCACGTCCTGCTGGAGCGCCGGTGGTGGCCGGGCGGCTGGCGCACCGAGGCCGAGTGGCACCTGGACGGCACGGCCCACGCGGAAGTGGGCACCCGATGAGCCTCACCGGATTCGTCGCCGCGCTGCTCGCCGACGACGGCACCGACCCCTGGTCCGCCCGTGTGCCCGCCCGCCTCGACCGCGTTCTCGACTCGATGCCGCTTCCCGCCCGCTGCGGCGTACGGGCCGCCGCGCTCGCCGTCGACGCCTACGCCCTGGCCCGCACGGGGCGCTCCCTGGCCGGCCTCACCCCCGGCGAGCGGGAGGCGGTGCTCGCCGGCCTGGGCGCGCACCGTGCGCTGCTCCCGCTCCTCGACGTGCTCAAGGTGCCCGTCCTGCTGGCGGCCGGTACCGAGCGCCTGCTCCAGGACGGGGCGAGGCCCACCGCGCCGGCGCCCGCCGATCCACCGCTCGACTGCACGCCCGCCGGCGCCTGGCCCGCCCGCTCCACCGCCGACGCCGTCGTCATCGGCTCCGGCGCGGGCGGCGCCGTGGCGGCCCGCACCCTGGCCCGCGCCGGGCTCGCCGTCGTCGTACTGGAGGAGGGACACCACCATTCCACCGCCTCGTTCGGCAGGCGTGCCCCGCTGGACCGGTTCGCCGAGCTCTACCGCGACGGAGGTGCCACCGTCGCCCTCGGCGACCCGCCGCTGCTGCTGCCCGTCGGCCGGGCGGTCGGCGGGACCACCGTGGTCAACTCCGGCACCTGCTACCGCACCCCGGGCCACGTACTGATCCGCTGGACCCGCGACTTCGGCTTCGCGCTCGCCGAACGTCTCGGGCCCTGCCTCGACGAGGCCGAGCGCACCCTGCGCGTCGGCCGTCAGCCCCTCGACGTGCTCGGCACCAACGGGCGGCTCGCGCTGGCCGGCGCGCAGAAGCTCGGCTGGCGGGCCGCGCCGCTGCGGCGCAACGCGCCCGGCTGCAAGGGGTCCTGCCAGTGCGTGGTGGGCTGCCCGACCGGTGCCAAGCAGAGCGTCCAGCTCTCCGTCCTGCCCGACGCCTGTGCCGCCGGGGCACGCGTCGTGACCGGCGCACGGGTACGCCGGATCCTCGTGGACGGCGACCGGCCCGGCGGGCCGCGCGCGGCGGGCGTGCGCGTAGGACGGGACGGCGGGGGGGAGTTCGAGATCCTGGCACCGCTCGTGGTCGTGGGCGCGGGCGCCCTCCAGTCGCCGCCGTTGCTGCGGCGCTCCGGCCTCGGCGGCCATCCGCGGCTCGGCCGCAACCTCAGCGTCCATCCGGCCACAAGCGTCGCCGGGCGGTTCGCCGAACCGGTCATTGCCTGGGAGGGCGTACTGCAGAGCGCCGGAGTCGAGGAGCACCACGACGACGGGATCCTGATCGAGGCCACGGCCACGCCGCCGGGCATGGGTTCCTTCGTCCTGCCGGGCCTGGGCGGGCAGTTGCGGCGCGAGCTGGCCGACGCGGGGCAGCTCGCCACGCTCGGCGCGATGATCGCCGACCGCCCTTCCGGCCGGGTCCTGGGCCGCGAGCGCACGCTGCTCCGCTACGACCTGGACCCACGGGACGCGGGTCGGCTGATGCGGGCCGTGCGCGCCATGGGCGAGCTGCTGTTCGCCGCGGGCGCCGAGGAGGTCCTCACCGGCATCCCCACCGCTCCCCGCGCCCGCACCCTCGCCGATCTGGACGCCGTCCTCGCCGGGGTGAGCGCGCGCCGACTGCATCTGTCGGCCTACCACCCCACCGGCACGGTGGCCGCGGGCGCCGACGCGGAGCGTGCCCCGGCCGACCCGGTGGGGCGGCTCCGGGGCGTGGACGGCGTGCTGATCGCCGACGCGTCCCTGCTGCCGAGCTGCCCCGAGGTGAACCCGCAGCTGAGCATCATGGCCGCGGCACTGGCGGTCACCGGGGCCTGGCTGGAGCGGTGAGCCGGATCACGGGAGGGGAGCCGTCCCCTCCCGTTCAGGCCGCCCGTACCTCGTACGTCCGAACCCGTACCGTCTCGTCGTCCAGGCACTGCCCGGACAGCAGGTCGAAACGCTGCTTGAGCAGCGGGGAGGCGACGAACGGGCGGCCCTGGTGGGTGCCGGTCAGGCCCCGGGACAGGACCGCCGCGCCGGTGAACGGGTCGCGGTTGCCGATGGCGTACAGGCCGCCCGCACGGTCGCGGAAGACGGCGACCTGGTCGCCGTCCGGCAGCAGCGCCGCCACTCCCCGGCCGGGCAGGAGCCGGTGCAGGTCGCAGACCGTGAACCAGCCGTCGGCCAGTCGGAGTTCGATCACGAGGTCGGTCGTCTCGGGTGCCAGGGTCATCGCTGGGCGCTTCCTTCCAGGACGTCTGCCGCTCGGGGCAGGCCGATCGACAGCAGCGGCAGGTCGGGCTTGATCTGGTCGCGTTCGGGGACGAAGGCGACGACCGGGTCGGGGGTGTCGGGCGCGTTCACGAAGGAGACGAAACGGGCCAGCTTCTCCGGGTCGCCGATGGTCTGCGCCCACTCGTCGCGGTAGTGCGCGACGTGCGCCGCCATCAGCCGCTCCAGTTCGTCGCAGATGCCGAGGGAGTCCTCGACCACCACCTCGCGCACGTGCTCCAGGCCGCCGGGGACGCGCTCCAGCCATGTCGACGTGCGCTCCAGGCGGTCCGCCGTGCGGATGTAGAACATCAGGAAGCGGTCGATCAGGCGGATCAGCTCGGCGTCCGACAGGTCCTGCGCCAGCAGGTCCGCGTGGCGGGGAGTCGCCCCGCCGTTGCCGCCGACGTAGAGGTTCCAGCCGTTCGACGTGGCGATCACGCCGAAGTCCTTCGACTGGGCCTCCGCGCACTCCCGGGCGCAGCCGGAGACCGCCGACTTGAGCTTGTGCGGGGAGCGCAGGCCCCGGTAGCGCAGTTCCAGGTCGATCGCCATCCTGACCGAGTCCTGGACGCCGTACCGGCACCAGGTCCGCCCCACACAGGACTTCACGGTGCGCAGGGACTTTCCGTACGCGTGGCCCGACTCGAAGCCCGCGTCCACCAGGCGGGTCCAGATCAGCGGCAGCTGCTCGACGCGCGCGCCGAACATGTCGATGCGCTGGCCTCCGGTGATCTTCGTGTAGAGGCCGAAGTCGCGGGCGATCTCGCCGATGACGATCAGCTTCTCCGGGGTGATCTCACCGCCGGGGATCCGGGGGACGACGGAGTACGAGCCGTTCTTCTGGAGGTTGGCGAGGAAGTGGTCGTTGGTGTCCTGAAGGGCCGCCTGCTCGCCCTCCAGGACATGGCCGCTCGCGCCGATCGCCGGGGCGAGCGAGGCGATGATCGAGGCGACCGCCGGCTTGCAGACCTCGCAGCCGTCGCCACCCCGGGCGTCCTTGCGGCCGTAGCGGTCCAGGAGGTCCTGGTACGACGTGACGCGCAGCGCGAGCACGATCTCGTACAGCTCCTCGCGGGTCTGCCCGAAGCAGCCGCACAGGCCCTTGTCGACCTCGACGCCGCTCGCCTCCAGCTCGGCGGTGACCAGCTGGCCGAGCACCTTGACGCAACTGCCGCAGCCCGTCCCGGCCTTGGTGCACTTCTTGACCTCGGGAACGGTCACGCACCGGTGGTCCGTCACCGCGCCCCGGACGGTGCCCTTGGTGACGTTGTGGCAGGAGCAGATCACCGCGTCGTCGGGGAGCGCGGACGGTCCGAGCTGGGCGCCGCCGCCGGAACCGGCCGGCAGGACCAGGGACTCGGGGGCGACGGGCGGGACCGAGCCGGTGAGGGCTCGCAGGGTGCCGTACGCCTCCGCGTCGCCCACCAGGACGCCGCCGAGCAGCGTGCCGTCGCGGCCGATGACGAGCTTCTTGTACAGGCCGCTGCGGGAGTCGGAGTAGACGACGTCGAGGCAGTCGCCGGCGGTGCCGTGCGCGTCGCCGAAGGAGGCCACGTCCACGCCGAGCAGCTTGAGCTTGGTGGAGAGGTCGGCGCCGACGAAGGAGGCCTCGTCGGCCGCGATCGTCGCCGCCGCCGTCGCGGCCTGCTCGTAGCCGGGGGCGACCAGGCCGTACACCCGGCCGTCCACCGCCTGCGCGCACTCGCCGATCGCGAACACGTGCGGGTCGGTCACCGTGCGGCACCGCTCGTCGACGGTGATGCCGCCGCGCTCACCGACCGCCAGAGCGCAGTCGCGCGCCAGCTGGTCGCGGGGCCGGACGCCGGCGCTGAACACCACCATGTCGACGGCGAGTTCGCTGCCGTCGGAGAGCCGCATGCCGGTGACGGCACCCCCGGCGTCCGTGACGATCTCCTGCGTCCCCGTGCCGGTGTGGACCGTCAGGCCCATGCCCTCGATGGTGCGCAGCAGCGCCGCGCCGCCGCCCTCGTCGACCTGCACCGGCATCAGCCGGGGGGCGAACTCCACGATGTGGGTGGACAGTCCGAGGCCCTGGAGGGCACCCGCGGCCTCAAGACCGAGCAGCCCGCCGCCGACCACCGCGCCGACCCGGGCCCCGCCCTTGGCGTACGCCTCGATGGCGAGGAGGTCCTCGATCGTGCGGTACACGAAACAGCCGGCCGCGTCCTTGCCGGGGACCGGCGGGACGAAGGGGTAGGAGCCGGTGGCGAGGACCAGGACGTCGTACGCGAAGACCTCTCCCGAGCGCGCCGTGACCGTGCGGGCCGCGCGGTCGATCGTCTCCGCCGGGTCACCGAGGCGCAGGTCGATGCCGTGCTTGTCGAGGAACTCCCCGTCGGTCAGGGAGAGGTCCTCGGGGGTCCGGCCCGAGAAGTACGAGGTCAGCTGGACGCGGTCGTAGGCGGGACGCGGCTCCTCACAGAGCACGACCACGCGGTGCGTGCTGGTCAGGCCGCGCTCGGCGAGCGCTTCGAGGAAGCGCTGGCCGACCATGCCATGGCCGACGAGCACGATCGTGGGGGTGTCTGCGGACATTCAGGAGCCTCCGTCGTGGGTGAGCAGGTGGAGCAGGGGGCCGTCGCCGGGGAGCGGCTCCGCCCCCTCCCAGGCGCGGGCGAGGGCGCCGACGGTGCCGAGCTCGCCGACCAGGACCCCGCCGACCAGCCGGTCGTCGCGGACGACGACCTTCCGGTAGGTGCCCCGGGTGGCGTCGGCGAGCTGCACGACGTCGTCCCCCGGGCGGGGGTGCGTCTCCCCGAACGCGGCCAGGTCGAAGGGGGCGAGGCCGGCGGGGTCCCGGCCGGCGAGGGTGAGGCGCGTCAGGGCGCGGGTGCCGCTGTAGCGGGCGGTGGAGCTGCCGGTCAGCAGCCCGGCGAGGATGTCGGCCTGGTCGAGCGCGGGGGTCGCGAGGCCGTACAGGGTGCCGTCGTGCTGGGCGCAGTCGCCGATCGCGTGGATGTGCGGGTCGGAGGTGCGCAGCTCGTCGTCGACGAGGACGCCCTCGCCGACCGCGAGCCCGGCCGCCCGGGCGAGCCCCACGCGGGGGCGGACGCCGCAGGCCATGACCACGAGGTCGGCGTCGAGGGCGTAGCCGTCGGCCAGCTCGACCGAGCGGACCGCACCGGCGACGACCCGCACGCCCCGCACCCGGCACTCGGTGTGCACCTCGACGCCGAGGTCCTTCAGATGGCGCCCGACCAGCCGGGAGGCGGCCGGGTCGAGCTGACGCTCCATGAGCCGCTCGGACTGCTGGGCGAGCACGACCTGGGCCCCGCGCACGGCGAGCGCACGGGCGGCGGAGACCCCGAGGAGCCCGCCGCCGATGACGACGGCGCGCGCGGAGGGCCGGACCGCCTTGGACAGCCCCAGGCAGTCGTCCATGGTGCGGAACGCGTGGACGCCCTCCGGCAGCTCGTGGCCGCCAGGGGTGAACAGGCCGCGCAGGGGCGGCAGCACCGGGTTGGAGCCGGTGGCCAGGACCAGCGTGCCGTAGGGGATCACCGAGCCGTCCGCGCAGCGCACGGTCCGCGCCTCACGGTCGATGCCGGTCACCCTCGCGCGGAGCGGCTCCGCCGGGGCGGTGAGGCCCGGCAGGGCGATCACGTCCGGCTCGTACCGGCCGGCCAGCACCTCGGCGAGCAGGACCCGGTTGTACGGGCGGTGCTCCTCCTCGCCGACGAGCAGCGCGGGCGCGCCCAGCTCACCGAGCCGCCGGGCGAGCCGTACGCCCGCGAGGCCGGAGCCGATCACCACCACACGCGTATTCGAGGTCATGCATCGCAGCGTGCGGGGCGGGTGTTACCCGGCGGCATCACGTCTGTTTCCCACCGGGAACGCTGCCCTCAGCGGGGGCGGGGGGTGGGTGTGAGGGCTCCACCGGTGGGGCGGGGGGCCCGGGATAGGGTCGCGATCATGCCCGACATACCCCTGGCCATGGTCGCCGCCCTGTGCCTCGCCGCCCTCGCGGCCGGCTGGATCGACGCCGTGGTCGGCGGGGGAGGCCTGCTGCTCCTGCCCGTCCTGCTGCTGGGGCTTCCCGCCGGCACCCCGGCCGCGTACGCGCTCGGCACCAACAAGGCCGTCGCCATCGTCGGCACGACCGGCGCCGCCGTGACGTACGCCCGCAAGGCACCCGTGGACGTCCGCACGGCGATCCGTATCGGCCTCGCCGCCCTCGCGGGCTCCTCGGGCGGCGCCTTCTTCGCGGCCGGGATGAGCACGGAGGTGCTCAAGCCGCTGATCATGGTGGTGCTGCTCGCCGTGGCGACCTTCGTGATCCTGAGGCCCGCCTTCGGCACGGCCCCGGCGCCGGGCCCGGTCACCCGGCGCCGCGTCCTCGCCGCGATCGGCCTCGCGGGCCTGGGCATCGGCTTCTACGACGGCCTGATCGGCCCCGGCACCGGCACGTTCCTGGTTCTCGCCCTGACCGCGGTGCTCCACCTCGACCTGGTCACCGCCTCCGCCACCGCGAAGATCGTCAACTGCTGCACCAACGCCGGCGCCCTCGCGACCTTCGCCTGGCAGGGCACCGTGCTGTGGCAGCTGGCGGCGGTGATGGCCGTGTTCAACCTCGCGGGCGGCACCCTGGGCGCCCGCACCGCGCTGAAGAAGGGCAGCGGATTCGTCCGGGTCGTGCTCCTCACGGTGGTGTTCGCGCTGGTGGCGAACCTGGCCTACGACCAGTGGGTGGCCTAGCCGGCGTTCCCGGCGACGAGCAGCTCGATCACCCCGGTGGTGAGTACTCGCTGACCTCGCGTGGCGAGGCGCTGAACGAGGCGCTTGCGCCGCTCGGCGCATGGGGGAAGGCCAACGAGCTCGCCGGGGCCACGGGAGGAGTCACGCGCTCCCCGTGAGATGGGCGAACACCACGACGTTGCCCTGGTAGCCGGTGCTGCGTGAGTAGCCGCCGCCGCAGGTGATCACCCGCAGCTCGGGCCGGGCCGCCGCGCCGTACACCTTCTCGTCGGGGAAGTTCTTGGCGTCGTACACCTCGATCGCGTCCACCTGGAACCGGGCCACGCTGCCGTCCCTGCGGTCCACCTCGATGGCGCTGCCGCGCTTGAGGGCGCCGAGGCGGTAGAAGACGGCGGGTCCCTCGGAGTTGTCGACGTGCCCGGCGACGATGGCGGTGCCGGTCTCTCCGGGCGTGGTGCCGGCCTCGTACCAGCCGGCGAGGTTCTTGTGCGCGGCGGGCGGCACGTCGAGGCTGCCGGCGCGGGTCAGGCCGAGGCCCATCACGGGCGCGTTCACGCGGATCTCGGGGATGCGGATGCGGTCCGGCGGGGACGGCGGCAGCCCCGGCGCCGCGGACTGCCGCAGGGCCGGGCCGATCTGCGCCTCGGCGGCCGACGGCTGCGGCGGGGGTGCGTCACGCCCGGTGAGCAGCCACGCGCCGGCGCACAGGGCGAAGACGGTGACGCCGGCTATCGCGACGTCGCCGGTGTTGCCGTACCTGCCCATGTCGGCCTCCCAGCTCGACTGTTCCACCCGTTCCCCCTCCGGGCCGCGAGGGGCGTCGGACCCGGAGGGGGTGGGGACTTGCGGTACCGGCGGACGGACAGCGGAGGGTGTCCGTCAGATCCCGTCGCCTCTCGCCCGGCGATGCAGGAGCCAGGTACCGCCCGCGCCGGCGACGGCGAGAGCCGCCACGCCGGCCGCGGTCTGCACGGGGTCGGAGCCCAGAGCGCCGCCGACCCCCGTCTTCACAATTCCTCTGGGGTGCACATAACCCCGCGCCGATTCCATGACGACCACCAGGTCGCCGCGGACCTCCGGGCCGCCCCCGGGGCACTTGGCGACGATCTCGTACGTCCCCGGCTGCGCGCTCGGCGGCACCCGGAACTGCCCGATCGCGTCGCCCTCGTGCGTACTGGGCGCCAGCGTGAAGCGCCCGGCCCCCACCGCGCTGGCGTCGCCCTCCGCCGTGCCGTCCTTCCCGCAGGCCGTGGTGTTCACGGTGACGTCGCCGCCGGGCACCGCGGTGGACGGGAAGATCTCCAGGTGTCCGCCGTCCGCGCCGTACACGGGCGCGTCGAGCGACCCCGCGGTGGCGACGGCGAGTGCCGTACCGATCAGCAGACGGGCGGTGCGTCGCATCGATGCTCCTCACGAGCTCTCCGGCGGGCCACGGCCCGCGGCACCCCCATGTGCCGCCGTCGGTCGCACCCCTGCACTTCCGAGGTAAAGCGCAGGACGACGAGCCCGCCTGCTGAGGGCCCGTCAGATTCACGGTGAACGGGTGCCCCGGGGTGCCTGCGGCCCGCGTGTTCGACCCCGTTTCAGCAGGTCACGGTCTTTGGGCCGGCACCGTGGGGAAAAGAATCCGAAGGGCGCAGGCAGGAGGATGAACGGGTGACCAGGCCCCGGAGACACGCCCTGGGGAGCTTGACCTCGGCCTTGGCCGAGGTACGGGGCCCGCGCCGGCTCAGGGCTTCAGGCGCCGGGCCGGTGCCCTGACCGGGCTCTTCCGCGCGACCAGCAGTTCCCGGCGGAGGAGCTTCATGGGGTTGAGCGTCCAAGAGGGCGCGATCGGCGCCCACGGTGGGCGAAACAGCGAGGCCGGCCGCCTCGAGGACGAGTCGGGGACGACTCGGGATACGACCGGCCTCACCGCGGTGGCGCTGCTCAGCCCACGTTCACCGCGCTCCAGGCCGCCCCCACGGCCGCGTACTCGGCGCTGTCCGCCCCGTACAGATCCCCCGCCGCCTTCAGGGTCGCCGTCCGCGCCCCCGCGTAGTCCGTCGACGAGGTCATGTACACCGTGAGCGCCCGGTACCAGATCGCGCCCAGCTTGGCCCGGCCGACGCCCTTGACCGTCGAGCCGTCGCAGGTGTCGGAGTCGTGGGCCGCGCCGTTGATCGCCTTGGCGCCGCTGCCCTCCGCCAGCAGATACGCGAAGTGGTTGCCGATGCCGGAGGAGTAGTGGACGTCGAGGCTGCCGGCGGTGGCGGTCCAGCAGTCGGCCGAGAGGCCGTCGCGCGAGGGGCGGTCCATGTGGCGCAGCGCCTCCCGCCCGAAGCCCTCGCGCACGACCTTCTCGCCGATCAGCCAGTCACCCTTGTCGGACCCGTTGCCCGCGTGGAACTCGACCAGCGTGCCGAAGATGTCGGAGGTGGACTCGTTCAGCCCGCCGGACTCGCCGGAGTACGTCAGCGCGGCCGTCTTGGAGGTCACGCCGTGCGCCATCTCGTGGCCGGTGATGTCGAGGGACACCAGCGGCCCCATGTTCGTGCCGTCACCGTCGCCGTACGTCATGCAGAAGCAGGTGTCGTCCCAGAAGGCGTTGGCGTAGCGGGTGCCGTAGTGCACCCGGTTGTACGAGCCCTTGCCGTCGCCCGCGATGCCGTTGCGCCCGTGGACGTCGTGGAAGTAGTCCCAGGTGGTGTCGGTCCCGTACTGGGCGTCCACCGCCGCCGAGACCCGGTCCGTCGTCGTGCCGTCGCCCCACTGGTTGTCGGCGTCGGTGAAGACGGTCGAGGGCGCGCGCACGACACAGATGGTGCCGAGGAGACACAGGTCGGACCGGTTCGCGGCGTCACCGGTGTACGTGCCGCCCCGCGTCGGGTCCGTCAGCTGGTACGACGATCCCGTGGCCGTCGTCTCCAGCGGCACCGTCCCGCCGTACAGCGAACGCCCCTCGCCCGACGCCGACTCCAGGGTGTCCCAGGCATCGATCTGCGCGCCGCTGCGGGCGTCCGTCAGCACCGTGCGGGCGACCGGGTTGCCCCGCCCGTCCAGCGCCACCGCGTTGGTCCGCCACGCCAGCTTCGGGGTGCCGTGCAGGGCGTCGACGACCAGCTCCGGCTTGGCCGTCAACCGCTTCAGCGCCTCGCCGAGACGCGTGGCACGCAGGGAGTTGGCGGCGTGGTCGGCGGCCTTCGGGGCGGAGAGGAGGGGCGTGACGGACGGCAGGGACAGGGTGCCCCGGGTGGCCCGGCTCGCCCCGCGGTAGCTGCCGTCCGGCGCCAGGTGCACCACGAAGTCGCCTCCGAGGACGGGCAGTTGCTGGTAGGTGCGGTCGTAGCGGACGTGCTGGGTGCCGTCCTGGTCGACGATCACGTCCCGGACCCGCGTGCCCTGGGCGGCGGTCAGGCCCAGGGCGCCGGCCTGCTGCGCGAGCGCCACGGCCGCGTTCTCGACCGCCTGGTCCCGGGTGGGCCGCTCGGCCGCGCCCGCGGTGGTGGGGAAGAGGGCGGCGGCCAGCAGTGCGGCGGTGGCGGCGGTGACGGCGAGGCGGGAAGCTCGCGCGTGCCGTATTCGACTCATCGGTCTCCTCGGGAAGGCGCCGAAGTGGGGGGCGGCGCAGACGTTCACCGAGGTTTACGCGATCATGACTTGTCATGTCCATAGGCGTCCGGTGTGGGTGTGTGAGGGGTGAGAATCGTTTCTGTGACCCTCCCGTTCTTCGTCTACGGCACCCTCCGCCCCGGTGAGCCCCACCACGCCACGTTCCTGCGCGGCCGCACGCACACCGAGGAACCGGCCCGCCTCACGGGCGCGGTGCTCCACGACGGCCCGGGCTGTCCGTACGCCGTGGAGGAGCCCGGCTCGGTGGTGGTCGGCGAACTGATCACGCCCCTGCCGGACGCCTACGGCGAACTCCTGGCCGCGCTCGACCGGTTGGAGGAGTACGCCCCCGGAGACGCCCGCAACCTCTACGAGCGCGTCGCCCGCGAGGTCGTCCGGGACACCGACGGCGCGACGGTGCGGGCCTGGGTGTACGTCGCCGCCCCCGCGGTCGCCGCCCGGCTGCGGGCCCGGGGCGAGCCGGTCGAGGGCGGGGACTGGCGGGCGCGGGGGTGAGTCCGGCGAGGCCTAGGTGTATTGATCACGAGCGTTGTTAACGCTTGGTGCTCGGGTTGCTTAACGGCGAAGACCTCCGGTGTGGTGGAGCTGTCTAGGACTGCACC